>JAMQPI010000080.1 GCA_023717565.1 Pyrinomonadaceae bacterium
CTCGCTGGTGTGAGTCCTAGTCTCACCGCCGTCCTTACCAAGTCGGCGAGGGATTCAGCCTTCATCTTCTGCATCATTTTTCCGCGGTGAGCCTTTACAGTGATTTCACTGATCCCGAGTTTCATACCAATCTGTTTATTCAACATGCCGGCGGCCACTAAGTTCATGACCTCAAGCTCGCGGGGCGTGAGTGACGCGAGACATTCTCGCAGAGCTTGTAATTCGGCGCGGTCAGCAAGCGTGGCGGCGCTACGGCGAATCGCGCTCTTGACCGCGCTCAACAACGCGTTATCGTCAAATGGCTTGGTCAAAAACTCGACCGCCCCGGCTTTCATCGCCCGCACCGTCATAGGAACGTCGCCATGCCCCGTAATGAAGATGATTGGCGTGTCGGCCCGCTCGGACGCGATCAGATTCTGTAATTCAAGACCGTTAAGATCAGGAAGAGAAATGTCGAGCACCAAACAGTGTGGTGTCGCTGTGCGTGGGCGCGCCAGAAACTCACCTGCAGATGCAAATGTCTCCGGCTGCCAGCCCGCAAATTTGATCAGCAACTCCAGCGATTCGCGCACGGATACATCGTCGTCAACCACAAAGACAATCGGTTTCTCCTGCGATTTTGCTGCTGCTGACATCGTGTCTGTCCCAGTAACTGAATAGTCAGCTCGCTTGAAGAGCGGTGTTAAGTGCTTGCAAGAGATCTGCCGGCTCAAACGGCTTTAACAGGCAGTCCACGGCGCCCTGAGCGATCAAACGTGGCCGAAGCGCCGCATCACGGTGTGCCGTAATGAAGACGATCGGGATTGATTGGTCGCGACGCGTTAGCTCACGTTGCAGATCGGGCCCACTCATGCCAGGCATGGCCACGTCGAGAACCAGACATCTCGTCTCCGCAATTGATTGAGAAGCCAGGAACTCCTCGGCGGACGAAAACGTTTGTGCCTCGAAACCAAATTCCTTCAGCAAATCAGGCAAAGACTCGCGCACGGATTCGTCGTCATCAACCACAGTTATTAGGGGACGGGTAACCATCAGCTATGACTCGCAACTCGTCTTCTCATCCATGGAGCGCTAGTCGAGAATGCGCCTATAAAAGCTGGATGTCTATGGTACTTTGGTATCGGTATCCACCGCGAGAAATACCAGGTATCGATCGATACTTTGGTGTAATAGATTTGCATTTACGCTTGTGATTTACTCCCTCCCGCTCTATGAACCCGAACGAATCGGATGAATGCAGTAGAGGGGTTCGACCACTGCATATTTAGAGGAGGCACCATGAAAAAGTTGGCTCTGTTGCTGCTTGGAGTTGCAACACTGGCCGGCGTTGTCGTGTTCACGGCAACCGCATCTCGCCACGTAACTGCTCAAGAAGCCGCGCCAATCTTCGTGAAGAAAATTCCAGCTGGATACCGTGACTGGAAGGTGGTCTCAGTGGCCCATGAAGCTGGCGAGCTCAACGATATTCGTGCCGTTCTGGGGAACGACCTAGCGATCAAGGCATACCGGGAAAGCAAGCTTCCGTTTCCGGAAGGCGCTATCGTTGGCCGAATAGCCTGGAGCTACGTCTCGTCTGAGGAAAACAACAAGGCCTTTGGCCGTGACCAGTCTTTCGTGGCTGGCTCACCCACAGACTTTTACCTTCAATTTATGGTCAAGGACTCGAAGAAATATGCCGCGACGGGCGGCTGGGGGTACTCGTCATTTGATAAGGACGGCAAACCCACGGCAGAGGCGGCGATGAAGACATGCTTCCCTTGCCACCAGGCTATCAAAGATCGCGACTTCGTCTTCACGCGTTACGCGCCTTGATAACGACAATCACTGCCGAGGCATCGTGAGATGACCGCAGCCAAACGAATAAGACACAAGTTACGAGCAGACTGCAAGCCGCACCGCATCACCGCCACGCATCAGGATCAGATCAACGCGGAGCTGCTCGCCTTCATCAAGGGAGAGAAATACCATGTCGCCAACAGCTAAGCCAGGGAAGATCGGAAATACGCAAGTCGTGGGAGGCATCAGGGTGATCGACACGCCGCTTGTCACCCGGGCGATGGAATTCGCGCGGACTCATTCCGAACCGTTTCTCTTCAACCATGCTGTCCGATCCTGGCTGTTCGCGGTCCGGCTCGGACAGCTGCAGGGCATAGACCATGACGCGGAAGTCGTCGCTGTTGGCTCGCTGCTGCACGACCTCGGGCTCACGAACAGCTTCACTGGTCAAAAGCGCTTCGAGATAGAAGGAGCCGACGCAGCGCGGGCGTTCGCGCGCGAGCAAGGTCTCGACGATCGCCGCGTGCAGTTGATCTGGGACAGCGTCGCTCTGAATTCCACTCCTTCGATCGGCCTGTACAAGGAGGCGGAAGTCGCGCTCTGCACGGCTGGGATCGGTGTCGAATTCGGATTCCAGTACGACCGAATTCCGCCGAATGAAATGACGACCATCCTCGCCGCATTTCCCCGTCTCGATATGAAGCGGCGCTTCGCGGATTCAGTCTGCCGCATTGTCAAGAGCAAGCCGGAGACCACCTACGACAATTTCGCGGGCGACTTCGGGGAACGTTTTGTCCCAGGCTACAAGCGGCCGTCTACGGTGGATTACCTGATGGATGCTCCGTTTCAGGGTTAGGTGATGTCTGACTGCCGGATTAAGGATGGATGTTACTTGCTTGGGAGGTGCAACTCCGAGTCTGCGTCGGAGATCATCAGTTTGAAAAGGAGATTGAAGAAATGAAGGAATCAACTTTCGAAGGAGTCGGCGGACTGAAAATTTTTACGCGCTCGTGGCAGCCCGAAGGGAAAGCACGCGGCGTGGTCGTTATCGTCCCGGGGTTTAATTCGCATAGCGGGCAGTATCTATGGGTCGGCGAACAATTCGCGGTGAAAGATTTGGCGGCTTATGCGATCGACTTGCGCGGGCGCGGGCGTTCGGAAGGCGAGCGTTACTACGTTGAAAAGATGGAAGATTATACCGACGATGTGGCCACGCTAATCAGAACCGCGAAATCGGAAAATCCCGGTTTGCCGGTGTTCCTTCTCGGTCACAGCGCGGGCGGCGTCGTTTCGTGCGTTTACACGCTCGACCATCAATCAGAGATCGACGGATTAATCTGTGAAGGCTTCGCCTACGATCTGCCGGTGCCCGATATCGTTCTTTCGTTTATCAAGGGATTAAGTTACATCACAAAGCACACGCATGTCTTCCCTCTGAAGAACGAAGTGTTTTCTCGAGATCCGCTGGTTGTCGATTCAATGAACAATGACCCGCTGATTCAGGGCGAGTCTCAGCCGGTGCAGACTTCCAAGGTGATGATAGATGCCGCTAGCCGGCTGAATGAAGAATTTCCCCTCATCAAACTTCCCGTCCTCATTCTGCACGGCACGGAGGACAAGGTGACGAACCCGAGCGGTAGCCAGTTCTTTTACGATACCACCGGCTCAACGGACAAAACTCTGAAACTCTATGAAGGCCACTATCACGATTTGCTAAATGATGTTGATAAGGAGGTCGTGATGGCGGACATTAACGACTGGATCGACGCGCGTGTTCCCGCAATACAAACCAAATCCGTGGCACTTTGATGAGTTTGGCTTTCACTTAACATCAGGAGGATTTCAATAATGAACTGCTGTTCGCATTTGTTTGAAATTGGTGAGGTTACTCCGAAAACACCGAACGGCTGTGAGGAGTGTTTGAAAATGGGTGACCGCTGGCTTCACTTGCGGCTTTGCGTCACCTGCGGTCACGTGGGTTGTTGCGACGACTCAAAGAACAAGCACGCCGCAAAGCATTTTCATTCAACCAATCACCCTTTAATCAAATCTTTTGAACCGGATGAAGAGTGGGGCTGGTGTTACGTTGATGAATTACTCCTGGAATCCGTTCCCGGATCGTTGACGACTGAATGGTGCGGAGTGCTGGGAGCGACGCCCTGAGAAAAACCCTTGAATGCCTGTACTTGATTCTAAGCCTTGGGTCTCCTGGCTTGATTGATTCGCGACGGTCTTCGAGCCGATCAGGCCGGTGCCGCCGATAACGACGCTCTTCATTTCGCCTACTCGTATTGAGACACCCGCGGCGTCTGGAGCTTTGGGAAGTAGCGGACCACGAAGACCAGGTACACCAGCCAGAGTGCGAGCCAGACAGATGCGACGAGACGAAGCCTAACGAGGAAAAGGACCAGACTTGGCGCCAGGAACATCATGGTGTAACCCAGAAGCCATAAGCGATCCGCTCGCCGGGCCTGCAGCGCCCTTTCGCTGTCACTCATTCCTCCGACAAGCGAACACCGGTAGTAGTGCAACGTCGCGAACACAAGTGAGAACGCCGCTATACCCATCGCGATCAATGTGAACTGAAACAACCAGGGGTTGATTTTGCCGCTCTCGAAGCGCGGGTACAGGAAGAACAGCATGAAGGTGAAGAT
>JAMQPI010000167.1 GCA_023717565.1 Pyrinomonadaceae bacterium
TTCGATTCAGGATTCGATGTTGCCTGACCGATCCATAGCGGTGTCGCGCAAAGCCTTGCCACCGCACTCCAAAGGTTGCGCACCGCTTACTTGAAAAACAGTCCGACGTATTCGCGCAGCTCGGCAATGGAGGCCTCCGAAATAAGAGGCACCACACGCACGACACAACCATCAGGTATCTCGTTGGCCATTTGAGAATCAGTGATTACAAGCGCGGTTGAGCGCAGACCCTTTTGCCAGCCCGCCGCGCGCGCATCTCGAACACTCAGCGCGTCCGCATGCAAACCTGCAGCGATAAGAATCGTGCGCGCCCGACGCAAGAATTCCGGCCAGCGAGAGACTACCCCAATCAGCGCATCCGCTGAGGGCGATTTCTCACCTTGCATGGACCCCGGTACAGACTGTGAATGAAGCGCTACGAAGTCCACGCCCACCGGCAACGACGCGCGCGCGCGATCGGCCTGGCTGTACATGACGACCGGGACGGCACCGGCCAAAACCTCCGCCGAGCATTCACCGAAATCGGTCTGGGCAACTCGAGCTCCAGTGGCTTTTTCAATCTCCGTACTTAGGATCAAGCGCAGTTCCGCATCTGGTTCAATCACCAGAAAATGATCGGGCGGTTGCAGCGTCAACCAACGTCGCAACCCGATCTGAATGGCGGCGAGCGAAAACTGTTGCTTACGTGCACTCTTGAAGAACTTGGAGATTAACTGGTCCAACTGCAAACTTCCGTCGAACGATTGCTCCGCCGCTCGTGGCTTCACATAAACGCCACTGCCCTTGCGCAATTCAACCCATCCCAGTCGCGTCAGCTCTCTAAATGCCGCACTGACGGTGTTAGCGTGAATCTTGTAACGCCGCGCCAGCTCCCGGGTGCTGGGTAGCCGCTCGTTTGCCTTCAGGTCGTTGCTGACTACGCCGAGAATTATCTGAGTAACCAACTGTTCGCGAAGGGGGACTTCACTGCTTTTTGAAAGCCACAGGCGCATGGGACGATCCTGGGTGAACGATAATAAGTGCTAAGGCCCGAACAAGCGCGCGCGAGAATATCACGCTTCACCTGCGCCAAAGCCAAGTAGTTTAGAGTTCACGCTTTAGCTTGCCGCGTCGCAAGCCACAATCTAAAGGTTGAACTCTGAACCGCCGGACTCAAACCAACCGGTTCTTGCTCTCCCTCCGATTTACCATTTGGCAATTACCATCTAACATTGCCGAGGTATGGATTCAACGTCGTCAGCGATTGCCGTCCTCACGGCCATGATCACCCCGGCCGTATTGATCTCGGCCTGCGGCAGCATGATTCTCTCCACCTCGGGCCGACTCGGCCGCGTCGTGGATCGAGTGCGGGCGCTGTCGGATCGACTGGAAGAGATGACCGAAAGGCCAGGTAACACTGAAGTTGCTCGGGAGCGACAAGCAGCGATCTTCCTACAGTTGGACAAACTAACGAGCCGGGCCCGCATTCTGCAGCGTTCGATGGTTACCTTCTACATGGCCCTGGGGCTGTTTGTAGCCACCAGCGTCGCCATCGGCGCCGTCGGAATTGCCGGCGATCCGCGTTATAGCGTGGTGCCGGTAGTCGTCGGTATGCTGGGCGCGTGTTTCCTTTTCTATGGCAGCATGTTGCTGATATTCGAGGCACGTCTGGCCCTCAGTACGGTTCACGCTGAGATGGATTTCATTTGGCGCCAAACTACTCGGGTCACACCTTCCGAAGTGGTCGAGCAGCACAAGCCACACTTCGTTCACTTTAGAAGACATCCATGAACCAAAAATCGCTGGACTGAATGAAACTACCTTCTTATATTTCGCTACTGGCAACAGGCGAGTTAGCAGCACGCGTCCAGAGGCTGGAAGCGTTGCTTGAACAATGCACAGTCTGTCCGCGCGACTGCCTGAACAATCGACTCAACAGTGAACTCGCCGCCTGTTACTCGGGAAAGCTCCCTATCGTCTCTTCCTACACCCCGCATTTCGGTGAGGAGCCTGCCCTGTCTGGTACGAACGGCGCCGGCAACATCTTTTTCGGCAACTGCAACCTGCGTTGCGTCTATTGCCAGAACTACCAGATCTCCCAGACTCACAAAGAACAGATCAAGAATGAGGTGACCCACGAGCGGCTGGCGGCGATGATGCTCGAGCTCGCGACGCAGGGCTGTCACAACATCAATTTCGTCTCGCCCACACACTTCGCTCCGCAGATGGCCCGTGGAATTCTTATCGCTGCCCATCAGGGCTTGCGACTCCCGATCGTCTACAACACTAACGCTTACGATTCGGTGGAAGTATTGCGTCTGCTTGACGGTGTCGTTGACGTTTACCTGCCCGATCTCAAGTATGCTGAAGATGAAGCGGGTTATCTCTATTCGAAGGTTAAGGGGTACAAGGAGTGCTCGCGTCTGGCGATTGCCGAGATGTACCGACAAACCGGCGCTGAACTGGTCCTGGGCGAAGATGGACTACTCAAACGTGGACTGGTTATCCGTCTGCTCGTTTTGCCCAACGACATCGGTGGGGTGCATGAATCGCTTGAATGGATCAGAGACACTCTCAGTCCCCGGGTAGCCGTCTCCCTCATGGCCCAGTACTATCCAACCAACCAGGCCGCCACGAATCCGCGCCACATCCTGCTCTCGCGGAGAATCACGGAATCAGAGTGGCTGCGGGCGGTGTCGGCTCTGGAAGAGATGGGAATGGAAAACGGCTGGATGCAGGAGTTTGACGGAGCGGCATATTACTATCGTCCTGACTTTAGCAACTCGGATACGCCGTTCAAAGACATCCGCGACTTTAGAGGTTAGACAGCTATCGGCTGGTTTTCAGTTGGTGGGTGGTGTGCTCGGTGACAGATGCCAGGGTTCGCTCACCGGAATTGAGCTCATTGGTTGGTCCTTCCGCAACTAGAGCAGCCGCAGCTTTGAACCCTGAGTCGAGAGTTCTCGGAGACGGAGTATCACCCGCTTGGTCGATGATCCGCTGGCGAGGAAGCGTAAAGATCAGACCGTTGAGGATAACCGCCAAACCGATGAACAGCATTATCATCCCCGGGACGACCAGCACAAATAGGTCCTTCTCAGCAATTGTGGCCAGAAGACCGCCGAAACTAATGCCCAGACCAATGAACGCCGTTATGGTCCCGGCGCGGAGTCGCCGCAGGCGTCGGTCGGCGGGCGACTCGAGAAACTTTTCAATCTCCGGTAGTACTTCCTCCGCCACTTTTTGCAGCTCACTCGCAGATTCGGTCATGCGTATCTTGTCGGCGATGGCTCGTCCGATATGATCGCGCGCCGAGATCCCCGACTCTGTAATGGCGTCGGGTCTCTCCAAAGAGACGCGCACAGCTCGCAGGTCAGTGCCACAAGCGCGGCAATACTGGATGAGCTGTCTTTCCTCAGATCCGCAAGTGGGACAATAAATCATGTCGGTTTATACGGCAGCTTTAGCGACAAGGTTCCCGAGCCTTGATGGGTGCGCAGTGATCCCTACTCTGCTATCGTTACGCCTCTCCAAAAAGCCACGTGATCCTTGATCTGGGCGGCAGCATCCTTGGGCTCAGGGTAATACCACGCGGCATCTTTATTCACCTGCCCGTTAACCACCACATCGTAGTAGCTCGCCTCGCCCTTCCAGGGACAGTGGGTGTGTGTACCGCTTTTCTGAAAATAATCTTTGTTGATAGTCTCGGGCGGAAAGTAGTGATTCCCCTCAACCACCACCGTCTTGTCGCTTTCGGCAATGTCTACGTTGTTCCAGGTTGCTTTCATAGAGTCATGGTAAACGGTAACTCGTGAATTGTCTCGTAGTTGGTCAGTGGTCAGTTGGTCAGTGGTCAGATGTCCGTCGTCAGTTGCCTCTTGGTCCTGACCCCGCTAGGGGTGCGATGTTTATAGACCGGAACCATGCACCAGACCCAGCCGTTCGGAGGAGCGGAAAGTGTCTTGATGAGTAACAGGCCGCTTGAGTTCCGCTCCTCCGAACGGCGGAGAATGTGGGCGGCACTCAAGCTATAAACATCGCACCCCTAGCGGGGTCAGGACCAAGAGGCAACTGACGACGGACATCTGACCAACTGACTACTGACAACTGACAACTGACAAATTACGAAAGGCTTCCGCCGCTCACCGAGGGCAGGATGGTGATTTCGGCGCGGTCGGTGATGGGCGTGTCGAGGAGTTGCATGCGACGGACGTTCTCGCCATCGACAAAGATGTTCACATGCGTCCTCAGCTCGCCTTGTTCATTCACAACGCGATCGCGCAAACCCACGTGTAATTGCCACAACTCATTCAACGCATCCTTAACAGTCAAAGGCGAGGAGTTGACGGGAATCTCACTTCGTCCATTAGTGAAATCGGCAAGAAAACCGGCGATGTTGAAAGTGACCATGGGAATTTGTCAGTTGTCCGTCGTCAGTTGTCCGTTGTTCGTGCTTTGTACTTGGTCGTGTGGCTTGGATTACAACTGACCTCACGGGAGTATTCCTTCCGGTACCATCCATGTATGTACATCGAGGCCTAACCGACCTGCCTTCACTGCTGGATCCGAGTCGGCCAGCTCTTTTGCTTCTGCCAAAGAAGCTACTTTAAACACAAACATTCCACGTAACTCACCGTTGTCGCCGAAGGGACCGGCTACTACCAATTTCTTTGTCTCAGCCAGGCGGTTGATGTTTGCCATGTGGCCTTTTTGTATCTCTTCAGTCTGCGGCGTGCGCTCCGCGGTCCACTTTGGTCCGCGAGTTAGAAAAGCCAGGTAAGCAGTGGCGAACTTGATCGGCATGGTTGGCTTTTTCATTACTTCTTCCGACCACCAAGGATGCAGTTCTGCTTTCACGTAGCCGCCTTTGACCAAAGGATCCGCGTCGGCCCAAGCCCTCGCTTCTTCCGCCGAACCAGCCCGAAGGACGTAAATTGCTGCTAAGTCGTTATGGTCGGCCACGGGCCCGGCGATGACTGCCTTGCCAGATTCAAGGAGTGAAGCAATCTGAGCCTTGAGCTCATCCATGGCCCACTTCCTTTGCTTGACGTCATTGGCGCTCCACTTTGGTCCGCGCTTTAGGAGCACCATATGAAATTCAACCATCTTGGGCTGCGGCTCGGCCTTCTGTTGAGCAACCGTAGGTCGTGCGATCGCGGTCAGCAACAGGGCAGTAACTAGAATAGCTAATTTCATAATCTCCCTTAATACAATCGTCAGGCTACGGCGGTCTTAACACAAACTACAGCCGGCAGTCCCGCCATGATTGAACTCCACGATTCTCCTCCGTCATTAGTACCAAAGAGTTTGCCGTTGCGTGTCCCAAAATAAAGTCCCATCGGATTTAGTGTGTCGCCCGCCATACCGTCGCGCAACACAGTCTCGAATGCGTTCTCCTGCGGCAGGCCGTTTGTGAGCGGCTCCCAGGACTCGCCTGCGTTGCGTGTGCGATAGACGCGTAACTTCGCTTCGGGCGTGCAGCGAAACTCGTCGGATTCGAGCGGAATGATGTAGGCCGTGTTCGGATCGTGATGATCTATTTCCAGCGCGAACCCGAAGTCCGAAGGCACGCCATTAGCAATGTCTTGCCAGGAATCGCCGCCATCGTCGCTCCGGTATAGTCCCCAGTGGTTCTGCAGAAAGAGACGTTTGGGATTCGATGGATGACTGACGATCTTGTGCACGCACTGGCCAAACTCCGGATACCATTGTTCGGGCGGCAGAAACTGCGCGCGCACGCCTTTGTTACGAACCTCCCAGGTCTGTCCACCATCATCGGTGCGATAAACGCCGCCGGTGGAAATCGCAATGTGCATGCGATCCTTGTTAGCCGGATCGGGCAGGATAGTATGCAGACACAATCCACCGCCGCCAGCCTGCCATTGCGGACGATGCGGGTGATCGTAAAGTCCTTTTACGAGCGACCAGGTTTCGCCGGCATCATCTGATCTAAACAACGCAGCCGGTTCGACCCCGCAATAAAGAGTATTTGGCTCGGCGGAGTTCCCGGGCACAATCTGCCAAATTTGTTTCACTGAGTTCTCGACGTCTTCAGGAAACTTGATGCCGTATGTCTCCGGCTCCGTCCAGGTCTTGCCAAAATCGTTCGAAGTACTCAGGTAAGAACCCCAGTGGGGGCTGTTCACTGCGGCCCAAAGACGATTGCGTCCGTTACGAGCGTCGTAAGCCATGGCGTAGATCGCCCGACCGGGAAAATATGGTCCACCCACTTCCCAATCTTTTCGGACAGGGTCGGAGCGCAGGACGAACGCACCTTTCATTGTGCCAACAAGCAGCAAAGGATCACCGGCGTTAACGCTAACGTGGTTTGTCGCAGGCATGGGGCAACTCCTGGGTTAACTTTCTAGCGGTAAAACGGTGCGCTGGATTATAGAGAACCGGTTGCTTCACGCAAAGCGGAGACGTATCATTCGCTCCGTCGCGCCGCAGCGCTGTCCAAAAAGTACTTGCGATAACAACTAAGATGGATACCGAACAGATCACTCGCCTCATCGATCGGCTCGAAGATTATTCAAAGCAGCACCCGTCTAACTACAGGCTGAAGGTGGCCGCATTGGCTGCCTTGGGCTATGCCTACCTCTTTGCAGTGGTCCTGGTCTTGTTGCTCATCGTTTTTCTTATTTTGTTTTACGTCAAATTCAATGCCGTCACCGTAAAGGTAGTCTGGATCCCTCTGGTGCTTGTCGGACTGGTGTTGCGTTCCTTGTGGATAACATTACCGGAACCTGACGGTCAGGAATTGCTTACGGAAAACGCGCCGAAGTTGTTCGATCTAATCTCCGAGGTGCGATCCGCTTTAGATGGGCCGCAGGTTCATCGTGTCCTGGTTTCAGATGAATTCAACGCCGGCATTGTTCAGATTCCGCAGTTGGGAATGTTCGGCTGGCTGCGCAACTATCTGGTGGTAGGCCTCCCTTTAATGAAGGCCTTATCACCGGCAGAATTTCGCGCCGTCCTGGCTCATGAGTTTGGTCATCTGTCAGGTAACCATGGGCGCTTTTCCGGATGGATTTATCGCATGCGGCAATCCTGGGTTCAGGTTCTCGTCCGAGTACATGAGCAGCGACAATACGCCGCCTTTCTTTTTGAACGTTTCCTGAATTGGTATGCCCCTTACTTTAATGCTTATTCCTTCGTACTCGCGCGGGCGCAAGAGTATGAAGCCGACGGGTACTCCGTAGATCTGGCCGGGCGGGAGACAGCAGCTCGAACGCTGGTTCGAGTGAACACTAAAGAAAGAGCTCTGCAGGAAGATTTTTGGCCGGGGTTCTATCGCCAGTCGTATGACGAAGCCCAGCCACCCAGGGACACTTTTTCTCAAATGCTGACGGGTCTGGAAAAGTCGGTTGACCGCTCAACGGCGGAAAAGTGGTTTCTACAGGCAGTGAAGGTGAAAACCGGCTACGACGACACGCACCCATCATTGGCGGATCGCCTGGCAGCCATGGGCTATCAATTGGAAGGCCAGGACAATCATGCAGTGCCGGAGTCATTGTTGGACACTGACGTGCCGGGCGAGATTACTGCGGCGGACTATTACCTCGGGACCTTGCCAGAAGACTTTATTCCTGGCTGCGACCGACTCTGGACGGAGCAGATCGCGCAGAACTGGCGCGAGCAGCACCAAGGCATTCAGGAAAAACGCGCACGCCTCAGCGAGTTGGAAGAGAAGAGCAAATCGCAGCCGCTGACGCCGGATGAGCAGTTGGAGCGAGCACACTATCTTCGTGAGGACAAAGATTCCGATGCCCCAGAACCAATATTACTGGATCTAATTAGACAGGATTCTACGCACCCCGTTGCACATTATCTTCTTGGCGCAATTCTGCTCGAACGGCAGGATCAGGAGGGGATCGAGTTCCTGGAAAAGGCAATGCAACTTGAGCCTGGAATGACCGGCAGCGCTTGCGAGTTGATTTACCAGTTCCTGCGCAGCCAGGGTCAACAGAAAGAAGCTTACAGCTACCGCTCGCGAGCTGAAAAGTATTTCGAGACGCTTCAACAACAGCAGGAGCAAGCGCTTAAGTTCACCTATAAAGACAGGTTTGAGCCGCACGATCTGGAAACCGACCAGATTGCCGAACTGCAGAACCAGTTGCGAAACGTACGTGCCGTCGGAACCGCTTACCTGGTACGCAAAATTGTGGAAGGGGCTCCCCAGCCGTTTTACATTCTGGGCGTCGTCGCCGCATACGATGATAGCGAGCTGCTGAACCGTTTGGTTAGCGAGGTGGGATTTTCTCGTCCGCTCGGCTTCGTTTTGCTGGGTGGCAAAAACAAATTCCTCCAACCAATGTTTGACAGCATAATGGGCGCTCAGATTTTTCCGGCGCGATGAAGAAGGATCACGCCGGACGGCGGAGGTAGGAGCGCAGTACAGGCGGAGTCATCTTGCGCAACAATGCGGCTTTGACTTTCCATTCCGTCGTACGACTCATTTCTACGAGAAACTTCGTGTCGCCGGATTCGAGCATCGCCACTGCGATTCCATCGCGATAGAGTATGCGGTTGGACGCGTGAGCGGTGATGCGTGCCCCAGGCGTGATGATACCAGCCAGGTTCAACGGATCGGCAGCGCTCACCGAAATCATGTTCTCGTTGGCCGGTGCGCGGCGGATCGCGCGCATCATCCCAACCGCTTCCGGCAGGGCGAACTGTTCGCCGGAGATTCCCGCTACAAACCTTCCTCCGCGAATCTCACCGCGTGCTTCCAGCCGATGGTAGATACGCAACAGCACTCGCCAGGGCACCGTCAGACCTTCGCGTTCCAGTAACCGCTTGAAAACAACTCCATATCGCTTCAGGAGAATGCGCGCGACCTTCTCGGCGGATTCAGGATCTACGGCTGCAGCTATTGCGGGAGGTGAAACTGCGCTCCCCGCAGTGCGTTGCAATATGCTCCAGCGACCGGCGCTGGACATTTCATAAACCGCTTCGCGACGTTTCTTTCTGGCGGCTGCCTGGGTCTTGCGATGTGAAGGCGTCAACAATGCACGGAGGCCGGTAAAGCTGTCCGACACTACCAATCCGTTAGCTACCAGGTCAGCCAGCGATTCCTCGACTTGGCTGCGCAGGAGTTTAGTGCCCTCAACAATGTCCGAGAAGAACGAAGCGCCGCGGGTTTTCAGGTAGTCGTAAACTTCCTGAGTGACTGTGGAAAATGTCATCTCCTCAACCACCGGACGCGGAAACACCGAGTTCCAGACGGAAAAGTCTCTGCGCCTCAGAAGGGCGATGGGCGTGCTTCGGACAGGCCCTGAGCGCGACTTTTCAAGACCATTCTTCGCAGCGACCCCGGGAGTAAGACGGGCCCAAACCACCTCGCCTGACAAACACAACGCGTCTAGCCAGGCCGGATCGTACTCGACCAACCTGCTTGGAAAGATCTCACCTTCCCACGCCGCCGCGGGTGCCTCAAAGCCTTCGAGTTGTTCAATCAAAGCCAACAAACTCTGCGGCCCTTCCATTTGGTGATCGGGCGCGACCTTCTGCCAGGAAAGGAGGAAGCGAATGAAGTCGGCACTCGAAACCGGCTCGATTTCCTGTCGCAAACGATTCAGTGTGTAGCTGTGAATCCTGGCAAGCAGTCGGCGAGCGCACCACTCAGTTTCTTCGGTTCCGGGTGTGAATCGCCCCCGGAGCACAAACCCTTCGGCCTCAAATTTCAGCAGGGCTCCGTCAACCTGGCTGACGGCGAGTCCTGCTGATGCAGCAAGGCCCGGCGCGGTTACAGGTCCCAAACCTTCCAGGCGCCCACGGATCAGTTCGACCAGCGCGTCGTCAAACGACCATGTGGCTTCGGCAAGCGAAGCAGGCACGGCAATCAAGGGTTGCAAAACTGCATCGTGGAAAACTGCTTGCAGCTGCGGCAGCCGCTCAGCAGCAACCCAGAGTCTCACTGCGGCTTTGCCGCCCTCGAGTGCGCCCAGACTATTCACTTCCAGCACGGCTGCACGCCGATCGCCCTCCAGTACTTGCAGAAATCCTTTCCAATCGTGAACAGCTTCATCCCCTTCAACCAAGCCTGACGGTGAACCACCAGCCTCGTCGACCGCGAATTCACCCAGCAGACCTTCTGCTTCCGTGATGAATCCCAATTCCACCAACGCATCGTGAAGCTCATCCGGATTCTGAACTTGCGGCCACGCTTCACCACGCACCCGGTCGATCGCGGCCTGATCCAGCCTTCCGATATCCGCCGCAGTTGCGGGATCCAGCCATCGTCGCTGAGACACTGCGCGTGTGCGTCGCTCCTCCAACGGTGCGTCATCAAGGAAAGCGTAAGGCCGGGCGTTGAGTATTTCCGCGGATAGCGGTGATGGTTCCAACAGGTCGCGGGCAAAGAGGTTCTTCTCGTTGCGTTCGATTGAGGCCAGGAGCGCTTCGAGGCTGTCGACATCCATCGCCTCTTCGAGACAATCACGCACTGTTTGGCTGACCAGTGGATGATCGGGGATCTCACGTTGACCGGTAAGATTCTCCGCGCAGGCAACCTGGTCGGGAAAGACTGCAGTCAGCAGGTCCTCGGCGTTCATCCGCTGCAATTGGGCAGGAATTTTCTTGCCCCCGCGCCTTCGGAGCACAGCCAGAGCGCGGGTTACATTCCAGCGCCAGCGGATGTTCCACATCGGAGCATCCAGCAACGCCTGACACAGCAGTTCGCGTACAGTCTTCGAATTCAGATAATGGAAAACGTCGTCAAGCGGAAAACTGTGGGTAGGACCAAGTGACAGCACGATGGCGTCTTCGGTGGCCGCAGCTTGCAATTCAAAATTGAACTGACGGCAGAAGCGCTTGCGCAGCGCCAGGCCCCAGGCGCGATTTAGACGGCTGCCAAACGGCGAGTGCAACACGAGTTGCATGCTGCCGCTGTCATCGAAAAAGCGTTCCAGGACAATGTTGTCAACAGTAGGCATCACACCTAGCGCGGCTTTGGCCGCAGCTAGATACTCAACCATCTGTTCGGCGGCCGATGCCGAGATTCCGACTTCATGCACCAGCCAATCCACTGCCACACCGAGTTCAACCCGCGGACGGTCCGGCTCCTCTCCTTCGTCTTGTGCCTTGCTCGGACCAGCGGCAACCGAGGCCAGACTTCCTTCAGTCTGAATCCCGACATTTCCGTTGCCATTTCCAACGGCGTCGAAGGTCACTCTATTAGTGATCTCTTCGCGGAGCCGCGATACTGCAGTCGACAGTTCAAATGTGCGCGAAGGAGCTTCGCCCAGCCAAAAAGGAATCGAGGGTGGTTGTCCGGCGGCATCTTCGACCCGCACCTTGCCCTGTTCGACCCGCAACACTCGCCAGGAAGCGTTTCCTAACTGGAATATGTCGCCCTGCAAGCTCTCAATCGCGAAATCTTCATTGACCGAACCAATCACCAGGCCGGCTGGTTCAAGCACCACGGCATAATCCGCTGTGTCGGGAATTGCTCCGCCAGAAGTGATGGCGGCAAGCTTGGCGCCACGTCGACCTCGCAAACGCTGGTTGACAGCATCGTGATGGAGATAGGTTGAACGACGGCCGCGCTTGGTCGAAAACCCATCGGCCAGCATGCGTACGACGGCGTCAAAATCTTTCCGCTCGAGCTTGCGATAGGGAAACGCTCTGCGCACCATCGCGAAAAGCGCGTCTTCAGTCCATTCTTCCGCGGACACGGTGGCCACAATCTGCTGCGCCAGGATGTCCAGCGGCAGTTCGGGAATCGAGAGTCTATCCAGCTCGCCTCTCCGCACCGCATCAATCAAGCTGGCACATTCCACCAGCTCATCACGGGAGAGCGGAAAGATCCTGCCCTTCGGGAAACCGGCAACTGTGTGGTTTGACCGTCCGACGCGTTGCAGGAAACTGGCAATCGAACGTGTGGAGCCAATTTGGCAAACCAGATTGACATCGCCGATATCAATCCCGAGCTCCAAAGACGCAGTAGCTACCAGCGCGCTCAATTCGCCAGCTTTCAATCTCTGTTCAGCAGCGAGACGCTGTTCCCGAGCGAGACTGCCATGATGGGCAGCAATGTTCTCATCGCCAATGCGCTCTCCCAGGTGACGCGCCACGCGTTCGGCAAGTCTGCGCGTGTTCACGAATACCAGCGTGGTCTTGTGCTCCCTGATGAGCTGCGTCAGCCGGTCGTAGATTTCGTCCCATACGTCGCCGGACATAACGGCCTGCAGCGGCGACTCAGGTACTTCGATTGCCAGGTCGAGCTTGCGTGCATGCCCGGTATCGATAATGGTGCAATTTGGGCGACCGTCAGAATCGATCTCGGCCGAGCCAACGAGAAAGCGGGCTACCTCTTCGATGGGTCGCTGCGTTGCCGACAAACCGACGCGAATGAGACTGGAATTGCGGATTGCGGATTGCGGCTTGCGGATTTCGTCTTCGCGATGTTGGCCTATCAAGTGTTCGAGGCGTTCGACTGAGAGAGCCAGATGTGAGCCGCGCTTGTCTCCGACAACGGCGTGTATTTCGTCGAGTATCAGTGTGCGCGTGGTCTGCAACATTCTGCGGCCACCGTCGCTGGTCAACAAAATGTAGAGTGACTCAGGTGTTGTGACGACGACATGCGGCGGGCGCTTCGTCATCGCCGTGCGTTCGGAGGCAGGCGTATCGCCAGTGCGCACTAAAGTGCGAATGTTGATTTCCGGTAGACCCATCGCTCGCAGCTCCTGCTGAATTCCCTCGAGCGGGATTTGCAGGTTTCGCTGAACATCGTTACTCAGGGCTTTTAATGGCGAGACGTAGACGACGTGAGTGGTGTCGTCGAGGTTGCCCTCGATGCCTAGCCGAACAAGATCATCAATTGCGGCGAGAAACG
The DNA here is from genome assembly GCA_023717565.1 of Pyrinomonadaceae bacterium. Classification (GTDB taxonomy): domain Bacteria; phylum Acidobacteriota; class Blastocatellia; order Pyrinomonadales; family Pyrinomonadaceae; genus PSRF01. The sequence continues at coordinate 12,818 of JAMQPI010000167.1, forward strand.
CTGCGAGCGTCTTA
>JAMQPI010000201.1 GCA_023717565.1 Pyrinomonadaceae bacterium
TCGACGTACGGTACCAGCCTGGTCTTCACCGTGAGGAAGAGCACCCGCTGGTGCAGTACTTTATTGTGTTCGAGGTTATGGATCAGGGCCGGGGGAGTCCGGGTTGCATTCCCGTTCATGAAGATCGCAGTACCAGGCACCCGCAACGGGGGACGACGGTCGATCTCCTGCAGGAAATCTTCTAACGGTTGGGAATCCGACTGGATACGTTCGGAGAGGATGCGCCGTCCTTTCTTCCACGTCATCATAACGGTGAAGACCATCGCCGCCAGGAGCAACGGAAACCATCCGCCATGCGCCACCTTGATGATATTCGCTCCAAAGAATGAAAGGTCGATGATGAGAAAGAAAGCGCTTAGTGAACCTGCAGCGAGCCGGCTCCAACCCCAGCGATCACGCGCAACGACGTAAAACAGAATCGTCGTAATCACCATCGTCGATGTCACTGCCACTCCATAAGCCGCCGCCAGGTTGCTGGAGGTGCGAAAGCCGACCACGATGGCAATACATCCGAACATCAGGGCCCAGTTAACAGTTGGGATGTATATTTGTCCAAACTCTCTGGTTGAGGTGTGGGTGATCTTCAAACGCGGGCTGAAACCCAGTTGTACCGCTTGCATGCTCAGTGAGAACGCACCAGTGATAACAGCTTGCGAGGCAATTACCGCCGCAGCCGTCGCCAGGATGACCATCGGGTAAAGTCCCCAGGAGGGTACGAGGCGGTAGAACGGGTTCTCGACGGCGGCCGGATTTTCAAGGAGCAGTGCACCCTGACCAAAATAGTTTAGGAGAAGCGCCGGCAACACGATAGTGAACCAGGCGATTCGAATAGGCTTCATCCCAAAGTGGCCCATATCTGCGTAGAGCGCCTCGCCTCCGGTGACGACAAGGAAGACTGAGCCGAGAATCAGGAAACCGTGCCAGCCGTTGCGGAGAAAGAAATCCAGTCCATGAAAGGGGTTGAGGGCCGTAAGCACTTGCGGGTAACGAACGATCTGCAGAATTCCAAGCACGGCCAGCACCGCGAACCAAACCAATGTAACTGGCCCAAAAATCTTACCGATACCTGCAGTACCTCGACTCTGAAGCATGAATAGAGCAACGATGATCACAATCGTGATCGGTACGACGTATGGACTGAAGAGAGGCGTAGCGACAGTCAAACCTTCCATGGCGCCGAGTATTGAGATCGCCGGAGTGATGACTCCATCGCCGTAAAGGAGCGCGGAGCCAAAAATGCCCATCACTATCAGCACCCATCGTTCGCTTTTCCCCGAAGGCTTGATCGGAGTGGCCAGGGCCGTCAATGAGAGGATGCCGCCTTCGCCATGATTGTCCGCGTGCAATACGAAGGCGAGATATTTGACTGAAATGACGATGACGAGAGACCAGAAGATCAGCGAAAGGACGCCCAGGATGTTAGCCGGCGTTGCGATAATGGAATGAGGTCCATGAAAGCATTCGCGGAGAGCGTAGAGCGGGCTGGTTCCGATGTCACCGTAAACCACGCCCAGCGCGGCGAGCGAGAGGACCAATAGATATCGACCGCGCGGCGTTGCGCGCTCGAGATTTCCGCCGGTGGTCGTAGCATGGATGTCCGTCGGTGTTGTCTCTGCCATTCCCCTGCTCGACCTAACCGTCCTCGCTGCGGAACCCCCGCCTTTATAGATCTCCCGGCGCTGTAGGGTTGCGCTTATTACGAAGGATCAGACGTTATAAAGTTTTCTTCGATATGGCAAGGCCGCTCGTGAGTAGATCGACAAACATTGACCTGCCGGTTGAGTTTGTCGGCAAGGTGCCCGGATTCAATTGGCTGACTCAGATTGTGGTTAGCTTACCAAATAGCTTGAACGGGGCCGGAGAGGTGCAACTATCTGTTTCATTCCGAGGCCGAAGGAGCAATCGGGCGGTCATTAATATACAGCCGGGATCGAATGTGCCCTGATCATGCCCGCAAGACTTTACGTCTAATCCCGCGACAGCATGAAAGAGAGCGAATGACCACTAGCTGTCCAACCCTCGTTCGAATAGTCAATCGGTAAATCGACCACCGCAGTCGCATCGCTTCCTTCAGTCCAGATCGAGCCGGAGATCTCCTCACACTTGAGTTGATAATGCTCAACGCCGGTGAAGACGCTGCGCCAGTAAGCGCCATAGAGTGTCTTGTAAACAACTCCGCCGACTTCAATATAGACTCTGTTCCCGCGCAGGATTTTGTAGTTTATCCGGCCCAGCAGTTCCAAGACGAGGCTCCGATCGTGAATATCAGGATCTGGATGAGAACGAGAAAGCCGGGTGAACGCCTGGTCTTCTCGACAAAAACTGTCTTCGTCACCTCGCCATCCTTCGGGTTGGTATTTGAGCATCTGCCTATGTCTATCGCGGTTCATAAGAACTCCCGACACATGCCGACTCTGAGAATGGGGCAGGGCACCTAGTCTATTCCCCATCCGTGTGGAAAGCCAGAACTATTCGGGACACCCGCCGAGTCGCCACCCTACCGCAACTCGTCACTCGAAACCCCTCTCTTGCGTCAACAACTCCTCAACCCGCGGCAAAGTAGTACCCCACCGACTCAATCGCTTCTATGCTGGCGAAGCTGCCGCACGGTTGTTAACCACACTATGGGAAACCTACAACCTGAGCGCTTTCTTCAACGATCGTCGCTCAGGGCTCGGATAACTTTCTCTCAACGGACAGCAAGAGACAACAACATCGGCCGACAACAGCTTAGGAGGACAAAATGAAAAGAAGAGATTTCATGGGCCAAACCGCTGGATTCGGAGTGCTCGCCGCCGCCGCTTCCCTGCCGGGCTCACTAACCGGAGCTTTTACTTCGGACGGCGCCGGCTCGACTTTGCTGACAACCCCCAGTGACCGGATCACACCGCCTGCCAAAGGTAAAATTCCGGTGGCCTTTGCTATTTCAGAGGGCGTCACGGTGATTGATTTTGCCGGGCCGTGGGAGGTGTTCCAGGACGTTCACGTGACGTCGCGAGGCAAGGAGATGGATGAGCAAATGCCATTTGAGCTGTTCACTGTCTCTGAGAAGACGGAACCGCTGACGGGTTCCGGTGGCTTGAAGCTCGTGCCCGATTACACCTTCAACACCGCTCCCCAGGCGAAGATCGTCGTCGTGCCCGCGCAGAGAGGATCCGACGCCTTACACGCCTGGTTGCGTAAAGTAACTGAAACAACCGACGTCACAATGTCTGTCTGCACTGGAGCATTCCAACTCGGCAAGGCGGGCTTGCTGTCCGGAAAGTCAGCCACTACGCATCACGATTTTCTGGATCGTTTTGCCAAGACGTTTCCCGACGTAAACGTAAAACGCGGGCTGCGATTCGTCGAAGGCGACAAGATCTCCACGGCCGGCGGCCTCTCGTCAGGAATCGATCTCGCCTTGCGCGTTGTTGATCGCTATTTCGGTCGCGAAGTGGCTCTGGCGACCGCCACATACATGGAGTATCAGAGCAAGGGTTGGATCGTGTAAGGACCCCAGTCTGATTTTTCTTAAGGAGAGAATCATGAAAAGAGCCTACGTGACAGTGGTCTTCGCAGTCCTGATAGCGATTAGCATCTTGATTATGCAACCCATGGCTCAGGGCCAGGCTGCATCAGGCGCTCCGCCGGCGCAAAAAAGGGTTCCGCGAAATCTGGCGATACTGATCTTTGAGGGTGTCCAGATAATTGACTACACCGGTCCTTACGAAACATTCGGTCACGCCTACAGTAAGGATGGGGAAGTGTTCAATATCTACACCGTGTCGGAGAAGGCCAACCCCATCACCACGGCAATGGGAATGACCGTAACGCCGAAGTACAGTTTTGAGAATGCGCCACCGCCGAACGTGCTGGTGGTCCCGGGCGGAGGCGTGGAAGAACACGTAGCGA
>JAMQPI010000221.1 GCA_023717565.1 Pyrinomonadaceae bacterium
TGAGTTCGCGGTCGGCGGCGAAATGCCGACTCCAAAATCGGTGGCTGAGAATGACTACGTGGTCCCTGCCCGGCTCACCCTCTTCCGGAAGGAAATCGCGGCCGAGGAGCAGCGGCAGTCCCATCATGGTGAAGAAACCTGGTGTCTGCGGTGAACCGTCGACCTGCTCTGGTCTCTCCCTGGTAGCAACATTAAAGGAGGCACCGGCCCAGGCCTCCATGCCCTGAAAGGACGTGTTCCTTCGTTTCCAGTCAAGAAAGTCACCCGGCGATACGGAGCCCCTTCCACCCTGTACCTGGGACCACACAACGACCAGTTGATCGGACTTTGGATACGGCATCGGTTCGAACACCGCATAGACCACGCTGAAAATGGCGGTCGTTGCGCCTATCCCCAACGCCAGTGTCAACACCGCAGTCACAGTGAACCCCGGCTTCTTTATCAACGTGCGCATGCTGTAGCTTAGGTTTTGTCTCAAAGCTCCCCACATGATGCTTCTCCTTGCAGCTCCTACTCGTACCTGAGTGCCACTAACGGATCGACTTTCGTTGCTCTTCGCGCGGGTAAATAACTCGCCAGAAAAGCTGCGCCCAACAAAACAAAAGTCGCCCCACCGAAGGTAAGAAGATCCGTCGGCTTTACGTCGAACAGTAAACTGACCACCACGCGCGTCAGGGCAAACGAAATTGCCAGACCGATAGCTGTTCCCAGGATTGCCAGCCCAAGTCCTTGTCCAAGAACCATTCGAACGACGTTCCGTCGGGTGGCGCCGAGGGCCATGCGAATTCCAATCTCCCTGGTGCGTTGGGCGACGGTGTAAGAGATAGCTCCATAGACGCCAGTCATCGTCAGCACCAATCCAATCGCGCCGAAGACTCCGAAAAGAAGCGTATAGAAGCGCGGTTGAGCGACAGTTTCGGAAATGGCTTCAGTCAAAGGCCGAACAGCGGTCAACGGCACGCCCCGATCTCCAACTCGTATCTGCTGACGAAAGCTGTCTGCCAGAGTCGCCGGTTCAACCGTGGTACGAACGAGAAAGTTTCCCCACGTCCAGCTGTTCTGCTGGTAGGGCAAGTACAGTTCCGGATTCGCTCCCTTGGCTAAGCTGCTGTGGTGGACATCGCCAACGACGCCGACAATCTCAAACTGTTCCGGATCGCCGTCATCCTGATTTGCGCCGATGTGGGAAATGCGTTGGCCAATCGGATCTTCGTTGGGGAAATACAGCTGAGCCAGCGCCTGATTGATGATCGCGGCGCCGACGCCGCCACGCCTGTCCTGCTGGTTGAAATGGCGGCCTTTGATCAGAGGTATCCTGATCGACTGGAAATAGTCTGGTGTCACAGTGCGATTGTTGGCCGTAGGCTCGCTTCCCGGTTCAGGCTGAGGCCGGCCCTCAATTCTGAAATCTGAGCCCACATTGCCACCGCTAAAGGGCATTGGTGCGACGAAGGCGGCGCTCTCGACGCCGGGCAGGGCTTTCAGTCTTTCGAGGGTTTGATCAATGTAGGCGGACCTTTGCTCAGGCTTGTCGTACTTGAGAGGGAAACTGATGCGCCCCATCAGAACATTCTTCGGATCGAACCCGGGACTCACGTTTACGAGCTGCGCAAAACTTCTGATCATCAAGCCGGCCCCGATAAGCAGAATCAGACTCAAGGCCACTTCGGAAACGACCAGCGATTCGCGCCACAAACGTAAGCTCCGGCTGCCGGTTGCTCCCTTCGATCCGGACTTCAGTACTTCATTCACATCCGGCCGCGACGCTTTCAGGATTGGAACCAGGCTGAAGAGAAAACCGGTAAAGATGGAAACGGCCAGAGTGAAGATCAGAACGCGGGTATTGATATGTACTTCGTCGAGCCGCGGCAATTGGCCGGCGCCGTAATACCTGATTGCCTCCAGGCTCCAGATCGCAATAAGCAACCCCAGAGTCCCTGAAACCAGGGCCAGCACAATACTCTCGGTCGTCAACTGGCGGGCAATGCGCCAACGGCCGGCGCCCAGCGCGACCCTGATCGCGATCTCTTTATCCCTGACGCTCGCTCGGACCAGCAACAAATTTGCCGTGTTGGTGCAGGCTATCAGCAGAATAAAAACGACCGCTCCCAACAAAAGCCACAAAGCGCGGCGCATGTCCTTGCCCACAATTTGTTCGTGGGCGCTGACTAAATAGACAGTCGAATCACGGTTTGATCCCGGATAGTCCTGTTCCAAGCTGGCCGCGATGGTGGCCATTTCCGTTTGCGCATGCTCAAGGGTGACGTTCGGCTTCAAACGGCCGACGGCCTGCAGAACCTGGGCGCCGCGCTCGTCCAGGTTGCCACCCTCTCCAGTGACAGTGGTCCATACGAGCGGGTCTTTAACGGACAGAGGGAACCCAAACCCTCGTGGCAGGATTCCAACGATGGTGTGCGGCTTGCCGTTAAGATTGATTTGCTGGCTCAGCGCAGATACGTTGCCGCCAAATCTACTTTGCCAAAAGTCGTAGCTGATGATGGTGACAGGCTGACTGTTGCGTCTGTCCTCCTCCGCTGCGAAATTACGCCCGTGCAAAAGGCTCACCTTGAGCACAGGAAAGAAGTTTGCCGTCACCCGCATTCCCTGGATGCGCTCGACTTCCTCTCGATCGGTTAGATAAAAACCATTCTGCTTGTAGCCGGCTATGTCTTCGAAACTTTGGTTGCGGGTGCGCCAGTCCTGTAGATCTAAATATGAGACAAACCCTTCGGCGCGCTTTTCCTTGGGGGTCTTCCAGAGCGCAACTACCCGATCTGGATCCGTAATCATGGGAGGATTTAAGATCAGTCCATTGATGATGCTGAAAATAGTTGTGTTGGCGCCGATGCCGAGCGCCAGCGTAAGCACCGCGATTGTAGTGAAGGCCCGTTGTTTCAGCAGGCTTCGTACTGCATAACGGATGTCTTTGAGTATCGTTTCCATGTTTCTAATTTTTGATTTTTGATTTTTGATTTCCGATTGCGCTCAAAATCTCAGCTTCTCGATTTCAAACACCGACCCAACGCGACGAGTCCCGATTTCACTCCAATCGGCAATCGCAAATCAAAAATCACAAATCCTTTCACTCGTAACGCAGCGCCACCAGCGGATCGACTTTCGTTGCCCGCCGCGCCGGGATGTAACAAGCGAGCAGCGCTGTAAGCAGCAGCCCAAACGTGACCACAACGAAGGTCAGCGCGTCCGTGGGCGTAACGCCGAATAACAAGCTCTGCAGTAGCCGCGTTAAGGCGAACGCGCCCGCCAACCCCGCAACTACGCCTATGATCGCGAGTGCCATTCCGTTTCTGATCACCAGTTTCAGAACATCCGCGGCTCGCGCCCCCAGTGCCATCCGAATACCAATTTCCTGCGTGCGCTGCATCACTGCGTACGACATCACCCCGTAGATTCCGATGGCCGCCAGCACTAATGCGATGACAGCAAAGACCCCCAATGAGCCTGCCGAGAAACTGTAGAGAGAGACTGAGAAGGCGCGCACCTGGTCCATCGACTGCACATCGAACACCGGCTGGTCCTTGTCGAGCGACCACACCTGTTGTCGCATGTCAGATGCCAGGGACAGAGGGTCGACACTGGTGCGGGCCACCAGGACCATCGAGTTCCAAACATCCTGCGCATTGGGTAGGTAATAGTCGGCGGTAACCGGGGTTTTCAGCTCGTGCTTGACGTCCTTGACCACACCGACCACCTGCATCCAGGGAGCCTCGGTCAGAGGTGCGTTGAAGCGTACGCGCTTGCCTATGGGATCGGCGCCCGGCCAGTACATTTGCGCCATCGTTTCATTGACGATAATCACCGGTGGCGCTCCTGCCCTGTCATTATCGGTAAACGCCCGACCCTTCAACACCGAAATGCCCATGGTGCGGAAATAGTCGGGGGTGCAATTCCGATAGCGACCGAGGAAGTACTGACCGGGCGGAGGGTCCGGAATGCCTTCTACCAAAAAGCTATCTGATGAATTGCTGCCACCAAGAGGCAAGTAATTGACTGCCGCCGCTGACTCAACGCCGGGCAAAGACTGCACGCGTCGCACCAGTTCCTGAAAGAAGGCTGAGCGTTGGGCCTCCTCTTTGTATTTCGCCGCAGGCAGCGTGAGCCTCATAGTCATCACGTTGCTCGGGTTGAACCCTGGTTCCGTTTTCAACAGCACCAGAAACGTGCGCATCAACAAACCGGCGCTTACCAGCAGCATCAGTGACAACGCGACTTCTGATATCACCAGCAGACCCCTCAGACGGTGAGAGCCTGATGAGGTTTGCCGCCCGCCCTCTTTCAGCGTTCCGTTAAGATCCGTTTTCGAGATTTGCCAGGCGGGTGCGAGTCCAAAGAGCAGACCGCTCAAAAGCGAGAGACCCAGATTGAAACCCAGCACTGCCGGATTAACGCCGAGACGATCCCAACCAGGGGCGAATTGTGCAGCTTTACCAGGATTCAATGTGCGAAGCAGATCGACGCCCCAGTAGGCAATCAACACACCCAGTGCGCCCCCGACTAACGCGAGCATCACGCTTTCGGTAAGCAACTGACGAACAAGACGCCAACGACCCGCCCCGAGCGCCGCGCGTAAGGCCATCTCCTTCTGCCGGCCCGCAGCTCGCGCTAACATGAGGTTGGCAACATTTGCGCAGACAATTAGCAATACAAAGCCAACTGCGGCCATCAACGCCAGCACCGCCATCTTGTATAAACGAACCGCGTCCTCGACGATCGGATAAACAACAATGCCCCATCCGGTATTCGATTCCGCATACTCTTTCTCTAGTCTGGCCGCGATCGCGCCGAGGTCCGTCTGGGCACGGTCCACTGACATACCAGGTTTGAGGCGGCCAACGACATAATAGGAATGGCTCTGTCGGCGGCCCGCTAATTCCGGAGTTACCACCAGAGGCGCCAGCACTTCGACACCGGCCGGATAGTTGAATCCTTGCGGCATCACGCCTATTACGGTGCGGGTCACTCCGTTGAGCGTAATGGTCTTGTTGACAATTCCCGCGTCTGCGCCGAAACGACGTTGCCACAATCCGTGCGAGAGAATAGCTATCCCGTCTTTACCAGGTTGATCCTCATCATTGGCAAAGCCTCTTCCCAGCGCCGGCCTTACTCCCAAAACATCCAGGAAATTCCCGGTGACCAGAAATCCCTGGATGCGCTCAGGTGTGTCCTGGCCTGTAAGGCTCGCGCTCCACCAACGATAGAGACCCATTTGCTCGAAGGTCTGGTTCTGGTTGCGCCAATCGAGGTAGTTGGCCATGGACGCCTCGTTGCGGACTACACCGCGACTTGGCTGCGTTTCCCAGATCGCGACTATGCGATCGAGTTCAGGAAAGGGCAGAGGCTTGATAAGCAGCGAGTTGACGACGCTAAAGATGGCGGTGTTGGCACCAATGCCAATGGCCAGCGTGATGATGGCGATGATCGTCAGCGTCGGACGCCGCATGAGAGATCTGATGCCGTAGCGGATGTCTTTTATGAAGGAGTCCATAGCTCGCCTTTATTCATATCGAAGCGCAATCAAGGGATTGACCCGCGAAGCCTTGCGGGCCGGCAACAGTCCTGCCAATACAGCGACAACCGTGAGGAAGAAGGTGGCCGCGACCAGCGTTAACGGGTCGGCGGCGCTGAGACCAAAGAGTTGGCTGGCGATTAGGCGACCGGCTCCAATTGCAGCGGGTACACCAATAGCGACCCCGACCAGGATCAGGACCAGCGTTTCTCGCAGTACCATCCAGGTAATGGTGCGGCGTTCGGCACCCAGAGCCATACGGATGCCAATTTCTTTGGTGCGGCGAACTACTCCATGGGCCATGACTCCATACAAACCAATGCAGGCAAGCAAGAGCGCGAGCAGCCCGAAGAAGCTGACCAACTGGGCGATTAGCCTCTCCTGGTCCAGCCTGCCGCTAAGTTGCTCTCGTAAAGTCGTAACCTCTGAGATTGGGAGTTTGTCGTCCACTTCCGCGATCACCTTGCGCACCGCGGGCGCGAGGTCACCGGCATTGCCGATCGACCGAATCTGCAAAGTGCTGCTGTATGCCTCTGAGTCCTGGACCTGCAGGATTGGCCGATAGGCTGTGGGTAAGGGATCTTCCCTGGCGCTTTCATATTTTATGTCGCCAATAACGCCTACTATTTCGAGGTCTTCGCTACGCTCGGGATCATCCTCATCTCCGAAGTGGAATCGTTTTCCGATTGGGTTCTGTCCCTGGAAGAACTTTTGGGCAAACGCCTGATTTACCACCGAGATCTTCGGTCCCCCAACCGTGTCGCGTGGTCCAATGTCGCGACCGAGCAACAGCGGCACGCCGAGCGTCTCCAGGTACGCCGGTCCAATCAGGATGTCGGCGACTTCCATGTCCTCGCCGGGTGCCTGAGCGTAACCACGCACCGTGACCGTGCTTGACCTGCCAGTACCGCTCATCGGCGCATACGTCGCTACCGTCGCTGATTGGACGCCGGGCAAGGCTTCCAGGCGATCGAGCAACCGGCTATAGAGGGTGCTGAGTTCAGTTGGTTTGTAGCGGCCGAGACGCGGATCGATCCCCACCAGCAGCACATTGTCTCGATTGAATCCGACTTGTTCTTCCTGAAGTTTCATCAAGCTTCGGGCAAAGAGTCCGGCGGCCGTCAACAGCAGCATCGAGACCGCAACCTGCAACACGACTAAACCCGAGGCCAACCCAAACCGCAGCCGGCCGCGTCCATTGCGCGATGACTTCTCTCTTAAGGCGGTGGTGAGGTCTGTCTTGCTGGCTCGAAGTGCGGGAGCCAACCCAAATAGCACACCTACTGACAGCGAGACCACTGCGGTGAATGCCAACACCGCCGAGTCAGGGCGGACATCCAGTGGCGACGTTTTGGCTACCAGGGCGACCAGGACACTGACGCCCCACTGGGCCAGTAGTATGCCGATCAGACCTCCGATGACGGCGAGCACGATGCTTTCACAGAGCAGCTGTCGCACTATCCGATACCTGCTCGCGCCTAAAGCCAGCCGCAGAGAGATCTCGGCCTTTCTCGAAGCGGCGCGCGACAACAGCAGGTTGCCAACGTTGGCGCCGGCAATCAGCAGCACCAGAACCACCATCACCATCAACATCTTCAATGCCTGCGCGTACACCCTCCGAAGACCGGAGATTCCTCTGCTACCGTCTGCGAGTTGCACGTAGGAATTGGCTATCGACTTTCGGACGTCGTCGTTAAGCTTAGAGCCTGCCTCGTTGGTTAAGAATTGTTGCAAGGCGACATTAGTGCTGGCCCGAGCCTCTTCTAACGACACACCTGGCTTTAGCCGCCCCACGAGATTCAGCCAGTAGGTTCTGCGCTCCTCGAACGCCGATGGACGCAGTTCTATTTGCGGTTGAAAGGCGAGCGGGAACCAGAAGTCAGGTGAGCGACGGACCCGCACCCCAAAGAAATTCGGAGGCATGACTCCCACCACCGTGAAAGACGTACCGTTTACTACGATCTCTTTGTTGATTATGAAAGGATCGCTTTTCCACTGTTGAGTCCAACAGCCGTAGCTCATGACTGCCGCGGGAGGCGCGCCGGCCTTATCATCTTCAGCAGTCAACGCGCGCCCGAGCATGGGGATTACACCCAGTACGGAAAAGTAGTTGCCTGAAACCAGGTGACCCCGTTGCGCTACTTCACCTTGCAAACCACCGCCGCGCACGCTGAGCCGAGCTTCGCCACTTCGAAACGCGCTCAAACCCTGGAAGCTCTGATCGTGGTCGCGGAAGTACTGATAGTTGGCGTATGAAAAGCGGCGCCACTGTCCGCTAAAGGGATCGCCTTGCGAAGTGCCTTCGCCGGTTGAGTCGTCGAAGAGCACGAGATCTTGAGGGGCTGAGACTGGTAGTGACTTGAAAATCACCGCGTTGAGTAGCGTGAAAATCGCGGTGTTTGCGCCGATGCCCAGCGCGAGCGTGAGTATCGCAATCAGAGCGAAGCCCGGACGTTTTAGCAGGCTCCTGAGGGCGTAGCGAAAGTCTTTCAGCAATCCATCCATCGTGCTCAATCTCCCTGATGTTCGCTCGCCTTGATCTTTCGCGAGCGAGAGATTCCTGGTCCACCTTTACTCGCGAGCCCGGACCGAACGTGCG
>JAMQPI010000228.1 GCA_023717565.1 Pyrinomonadaceae bacterium
ACGGACACACTCAATTCGCTCTTCGCTTCGCCTTTGAAGACGCCGCGTGTGGGCGGCACGTCGCCATAGTCACGCCCGATGGCTACCCTAATATGACGTTCACTGACGATGAGGTTGTTTGTCGGATCGAAACCTACCCAACCAAGTCCGGGCAGCGAGGCCTCGACCCAGGCGTGGGTTGCGTCTTCCGCGGAACGATCGTGGTCTTCGACGCGATGAAATAGATATCCACTCACATATCGGCACGGAATGCCTAAGCCCCGAAGCAGCGCAATCATAATGTGCGCGAAGTCCTGGCAGACACCACGGCGGTTGCCCAGTGCCTGGTCGATCAGTGAATCGACTTTGGTGGCCTGCGGCGCGTACTCGAACGCCTCGTGCAAGCCCGCAGTCAACTCGCGCAGTAACACCAGTGGGTCGTCGCGGCGCCGCACATCCAACTCGCGGGCCAGCTTGCCGAGCAAGTCGCTCGGACTGGCAAACCGGCTGGGCATCAGCATCTCCCAATAGTCGCCGTCCGCAACTAATGCATCGAGCTCCTGCCACGCCCCGGCACCGAGCGACTCGGGTAATGTCTGCGGCGCAATCTCGACTACAGCTTCCGACTTTATCGCCAGCTGCGAGTGGTGGCCGGGCAAGTCGAAATGATGGATCAGATTGCCAAGATGATCGCGGTAGGACGTCAGACGCGTACGCGGCTTAATCGAGAGATCAAACCAGACGCAGTGCTGAGTGGCCTCAGTGCGCGGCTGCATCCGCAATTCCATGACGCTCTCGCTGATCGGTGCGCTGTAGCGGAATCTGGTTAGGTGGCGAATTGAATAGTGCATATAGCCCTCACTGATTTGCCTGTCTGCCCTCAGCGCCTAAGGCCGCTTCAATCGGGTACGAGACATATTGTTGATAAATTGCCGTATGAATCTGCGCGCATTGACGCTGAATGTCGTAGAGGTACGGCCGCAGACCGCCGCCCATGATTTCGTCGATCTGGCCAAAACTGAGCGCCGCACGCAGGCGGCCGGCCAGGCGATTGGCGCGGCCGTTCTTACGGGTCTCAGCTAACTCGGCTATCGAGTTGAGCGCAGTCTGAATCATCTCTGCAGCAAATCGGACTGAGCGCGGAAAATCGGAATTCAATAATAGAAACTCGGCGATGCGCTCGGGGCTCAGATCAGCTGTGTAGACTTTGCAGTATGCCTCAAAAGCTGTACACGATTTCAGCAATCCCACCATGTCCAGGTAGTCGCTGCGTTCCGCGTCAGAGTCGGCCGGCTCATACAACTCACCTACGTGCGCCTCGAGCAACGCCGCAGTGGCGGAAGCTCGCTCGATGAAGCGTCCGGCCTGAATGAAATGCCAGCCCTCGCTGTGGCTGAGAGTCGAATCAGTGATGCCTTGAAAAAGATGGGCGCCCCCCTTGACACCGCGAAAGAAGAGATGCGGTGACGCCTGCCATTTCTTACCGGCGCCGGCGCGCTTGATTTGTAGATAGAGTTGGTTGAGTTCCTCCCACATCTCGGAGGAAATCTGCTCGCGCACCTGGCGAGCGTTCTCCCGGGCGGCGTTCATACATCCGATGATCGAAGCCTTGTTTTTGATATCGAATGTGAGCGTCCGGGCCACGCTGTACGGGTCGGTTTTCGACTGTGGTGGCAGAACCACCATCAAACTATCGAGCAGCCGGGGCCAACGCAGCCCATCAGGATCGGGCGCCTGGTCCAGCATCAGATTCAAATTGAGATCGAGCAGGCGCGCAGTGTGCTCCGCCCGCTCGAGATAACGGCTCATCCAGTACAGGCTTTCGGCTACTCTTGAGAGCATAGCAAACGGGTGTAACGTGCCGGATGTCGGATTTAAGGCCCCAGGTTTCGGATTTGGATTTCGAGTTCGGGCACCTGGCACCTGGCACCCGACATCCTCAATAAAGTACCCACGTATCCTTGCTGCCTCCACCCTGCGACGAATTTACGACCAGCGAACCTCGCCGCAACGCTACGCGCGTCAATCCGCCCGGCACGATCGTGACGCGGTCCCCATACAGAATGTAGGGTCTGAGATCGACGCAACGCGGCTCTACCTGACCCTCGATGAAGCAGGGCGCTCGCGACAGAGCCAGCGTTGGTTGAGCGATGTAATTGCGTGGATCCGCCACGATACGTTGGCGGAACTCCTCTCGCTCGGTGGCAGTACTATGCGGTCCAATCAGCATGCCGTAACCACCGGACTCCCCGACCGCCTTTACCACCAACTCGTCGAGATGATCCAGAACGTAGCTTCGCTGGCTGTCGTCACTGAGCAGATATGTTTCAACGTTGGGGAGAATCGCATCCTCACCAAGGTAGTAACGAATGATCGCCGGCACATAGGCGTACAGCGCCTTATCATCTGCAATGCCAGTGCCGATCGCGTTTGCCAGCGCGATGTTACCCGCGCGATAAGCATTGAACAGCCCCGGCACACCGAGCGACGTGTCTGCCCGAAACGTCAAAGGATCGATGAAGTCGTCATCGATGCGCCGATAGATCACATCAACGCGGCGCAGCCCGCCCGTAGTGCGCATGTAAACCACATTGTCATGCACCAGCAGATCACGACCTTCAACCAACTCGATGCCCATCTGGCGCGCCAGGAAAGTGTGTTCAAAGTAGGCAGAGTTGTAAGGCCCGGGCGTCAACAGCACGATGGTTGGATCGGCCCGGTTTGATGCGAGGGCGCGCAAGGTAGCCAGCAGCACCTGTCCGTACTGATCTATGGGCCGCACGCCGTAGTTGCTGAACATCCCGGGAAACACGCGCTTGATTACCTGGCGGTTGGCCAGCATGTATGAGACACCGCTGGGCACCCGCAAATTGTCTTCGAGCACGGCGAAGCGTCCGTCTTTGAGACGCACGAGATCGGTGCCCACAATCGAAATGTAGATCCCGCGAGGCACGTGCAGGCCGTGCATCTCGCGCCGATAATGCCGGCAGGTGTAGATCATCTCGCGCGGGATAACGCGATCGTTGAGAATCTTGCCTTCGTGATAGAGGTCTTTGAGAAACAGATTCAGAGCGGTGATGCGCTGAGTCAAACCGCGTTCAATGGTGGCCCATTCGGCGCTGGTGATGATGCGCGGCAGCACGTCGTAGGGGAAGATCTTCTCCGTGCCCTCTTCGCGGCCGTAGACGGTGAAAGTTATCCCTTGATGCAGAAATGAAGCATCGGCAGCCTGCTGGCGACGGCGTAACTCCTGAGGTGACATCACAGACAAGCGTTCATGCAGCCCCTTATAGCTAGCGCGCGGCTTGCCAGTGGACTCGAACATCTCGTCGTAGGCGACGTCGAGCGTGTAGTTCGTGAAGGGCGGGCCGAAGGCGCGCTTTGGGGTAGGGTCGAGCCTCGTCATAGGCATTGAAGCGCGAAGAACGTGAAAGCATTGTCTGTAGGCACGTAATAATACGCGATCCCCTGAGGACGAAATTGAAAGAAGTATCTCTCCATGAAAGAGTGCGCACTCTCAAATGCCGATCGACGTTGTCTTTGGCGATGGATTGCCGAAACGAGTGTACTGATGAAAACGAACCCGGTACGCTTAGCCTATGGCTTAGGCGGGCGGACTGTCAACGACGCTATTGCGAGGGTTAGTTACGTTTATTTAGCTATAAACGGCATTAACTCCCGGGAGCTGGTTGAGTGCTGTTCGCGTTCCGGAGCCGCGGTTGCTTCCAGTCTGAATAGAGCGCCAGCGTAGCCACGATCGTGTTGGCGACTATTACCGGGAGAGCATTCATCCAGATACCGTAACCAACCCATAAGACTGCTGCCAACGCCTGCACCCGCCGCATCGATCGAAGACTCTTACAGAAATACGAAACAGCAAAAAGCGCAGTCGCTAACCATCCGAGACCATCAAACATTCGCAGCCTCCACCAGCCTCAATGCTGACTCAGCTCCGTCGGGTATTTCGCGAATCGTCAGCCAATCGGTTCGCACCTTGTCCCACTCCTGAATGAGGAAGCCCTGCGACTCGAAGAGCGACCGAATGCGCACCGAATCCCAGCCCACGATGTCTTCGAGAACAGGAACCAACACGCTCAGCGCGTCGTCACTCAGAACGCTCCGCTTGGCGATCTGGGCGATATGCTTGGCCTCCGAAACAGCGACTGTGAAACCGTCCTGCCGATTGACGTGCAACATCACGTGAACGTCTGAGCTACCGTCGCCAACGTATACGATGCGGTCGTAACTCACCTGGAGCTTCGAGTGTAGCTCGTCAATCACTGCCACCTTTCCATAGCCGGCTGGAACCCGGAGGATCGAATCGATTTCTCCGGTGGACTGGTCGTAGTGGAACTGCGTTCCGAAGATATGGTTCGGCGGAATGATGCCTTCGAGCGCCGACTGGATCACCTCTGCCGGCGCTGCTGAAACCACATAGAAGGAGAAGCGGAACCCGTCAAAGCCCTTCTCCAGAAACCGCAACAGCTCCTTGATGTTCTGCTTCAGTCGGATTCGTTTGCCAACCTCGACCAGATGCTCTTTTCGCACACATCGGTATTCCGGGTCGTGCAACAGCAAGTAAGCCAATTCCCCTCCCTGCTGGACGAGGTTCATGTTTGACAGGCCCGCGACCTTTTCACCAAATCTCGAAGTACCCAGCAGCTCGCTGAGAACAATTCCCGAATCGTTAAAACTCAAAGTCTGATCAAAATCACTGGCTAATAGATAGTGCTTGGTATTTTCTGATTTTTGTTTCATATCCGTATCTGCCTTGTCGTATCACTTACTTGTCGTAGGGGGGGTGAGTTTTGGGTGGAGGGTATAGCATGCGACGTAAAAGCGGTGGTTCAGCCTTGGTGCCACTTGTATGCAGAGTCTACGGAGGAAGTTGCCATATATCCAACTCATTGTTTTAATAGAGGTCATTAAAATGCCTCATGTCTGGACAATTTCGTTGTGAGGAGGATGGTTATGGAGTTATGGCAACTGCGAACTTTTCGCGAGGTGGCGGAGACTTTGAACTTTACCCGGGCCGGGAAACAGCTGAATCTGACTCAATCCGCCGTCAGCCACCAGATCAAAGCGTTGGAAACGGAGCTGGGGGAGCCGTTGTTCATTCGGGCGAAACGTGGCGTCAGGTTGTCGGAAACAGGCCGTGTGGCGCTTGAACATGCGCAGCAGATCCTGGACGCCGCCGACGCGTTGCGGGAGCGCGTGTCCGGGCATGAACATTCCGCGGCGGGCTCGGTCCGCGTGGCCGCAGCGACCCAGGCTCTGGTCTATCTGTTCGCGCCTTTCTTTGAGGCTTTCATGCGCGCACACCCGAGGATTGAACTGTCGTTTCGGACCACCGTCAGCACTGAGCAGACCATTGCCGGAATCCTGGACGGCGCGGCAGATATCGGTTTTGCTTCCTGGCCGGTCTACTCTCCGGCGCTGAACGTGGAGCACTTGGTGGGAGATGAACTGTTGGTGATCGTCGGCCGGCAGCACCGGCTGGCCAGAAAACGCTCGGCGACGGTCAAAGAGATCGAGCGCGAGCGTTTGGTGCTCTTCGAACGGGGCTCTTCCATAAGACGTGCCACCGATCAGTTCTTCGACAGCGTCAGCATCCGTCCAGCCCTGGCCCTTGAGTCCAATGACACTTACTTCATCAAGCTGATGACTGAGCATGGCTGGGGCATCACCCTGTTGCCTCCCTGGGCGGTGCGAGAAGAGGTGAAGGCCGGGAGGTTGGCTCAGTTGCGCATCGCCGGGCACACGCTGCGTCGCTCGGTGAACATGGTTTCGCTGGGACGCTTTCAGCCTTCAGCTACGCGCACGTTTCATAGCTTCATGCTGAGCCAGAAGGATGGGCTGCGAACGTTAGCTAAGGGCGAGCCGATGAAGGGTTAACCCGCAGACTGGACTGGCGACTCCTGAATGCCGCCAATGAAGTCTTCATTTGTCTTTTGTTGTCGCGGGCATGAAGCATCCCCAGTAACGCTTATGCATGGTGAAACCTATCTTAGGCGCTCCATTCGTCCGCTTCC
>JAMQPI010000233.1 GCA_023717565.1 Pyrinomonadaceae bacterium
TGTGAGAAGGCCGCGCGGCGCATCGGTGGTGATGCACAGCTACTGCAGACTCTGCTTGAGGCTTTCGGAGGCAAGAAAGGTGTTTTGCGCAAAGAGGGTGCAACTCTTCGCAAGATCTTTCAGGACGGCGACCTGATGGCCAAGGTCGAAGGCGTCCTATCCAAAGCCGGCTACAAGACCGAGCTCTCGACCGATGAGGAACATGGATTGTGGGAGATCGAAACCTCTACGACCTCCGGTGTTAACCTTTCCATCGATTGGAACTTTGCCAGCTTTGTCGAGTTTCAAAAAGCAGTCGAGCTGTTTAGTGAGCTCGAAGATAAACTCGCGGCGCCGTTCACCACGGGTGCGAATGGAACGCAAGAAGAGATTGCCACTCGCGATGCACTACTTGAGAAGGTCCTGGCCGCAGCAAAGAAGGATCTGAGCATTCAACGATACAAAGGGCTCGGTGAGATGAATCCGGAGCAACTGTGGGAGACGACCATGAATCCGGAGAAACGGACGTTGCTCCAGGTCAGAATCGACGACGCAGTGGAAACAGATGAGATGTTTACAGTCTTAATGGGTGACGCCGTAGAGCCGCGACGTAAGTTCATCGAGGACAACGCTCTCGACGTGAGGAACCTGGACGTCTAGTAAATGAATCGGGAAATCAATTACTTAAAACTCCTTCGCAGAATCGCCGCAACTGGTCTCATTCCGATGTGCTTTTGCAGCCAGTCTGCGCGGTCAAGCAGTGGTCGAACGTCATTGAGTGCGTGTCCCGTGTCATACCACAGAACGAGTTTGGGTTCACTGGCTGCCTGCGCGTAGCGCCGCATCACCGATTCATTGAAGTATTGCTCAAACCGCGCGAACTGAAACAACAAAGGTGTTGGTGTCGCATGAGGGACATAGTTGATGGCGTCGAGCGAGCTGACAGTCTTGAAGTAATTGTCCAGTTCCTCTTTGCGTGCGGATTGCCGAGCATTTACATAATCAGGGTCATCGCTCTCCATCAATATAGTGCTTTCGTTCGGCACACCAGTCATTAGCACGACTGTCTTCAGTCGCCTGTCCACCGCCGACAGTATCGCGCCCCAATGAGCGCCGGAACTATGCCCCACATAAGCGATGCGGTTAGGATCAACATCGGAGCGCGCCAGGAGAAGATCTATCCCTCGACGTAAATCAACCACCGATTGAATAAAATTGTCGCGAACAGCTTCCGGCTGATCGCCTTCCGCCCTCCGACGCCAAGGCGCCGGCCGAACGTTAAGATCGTCCACCAAAAGAGAGACGACGCCCGCCCTCGCATACAGCATCGCCTCTGGAAGAAACTCTGTTCGAGTACCGTATCCCCAATGACCAAACACCACACCTGAAAATCGTCCCCTTTCGGCAGGTACCACGAGGTATGCAGTAATGCGCCCACTCTTCGGACTGGCGTAGGTAATATCGTGTATGCGGATACCGTTGCGGTTTATAACACCGACTTCTCTGACATCAAGCGGCGCGTTCTGCTCATAATCGAACATACGCCGCGATTCATTGATGGATTGCTTTTGCGCGAATACGGCCTCGCAAGACACAGGAACTAGAAGTACTAGCCAGAAGATTCTTCTCATTTTTTCTACACCAGTAGCTGATGGCGGATAATCGCCCGCGCACAACCTACTTTTCACCAAATCTGCTAACGCGAAACCGCGCGACCTTGATGGGAGCGTCTGCAGGAATCCCGGCCTTCCGAGCCGCGATCTCTACTTGCTTCGCTACCGAGTCCACGCCCTCCAAGTCCGGCAGCAACAACCCTCGCTTTGAACCCGATTCGTCCTCTACGATTACGCCGTAAACTGCTGGGTCGAGATCTTCCAGTGTGGACGGCTCGGGAGCCGAAAGTACATCAACAGAATAGCGCAGTTGCGAAAGCTCCTCAGCCGAAACCGGTGAGAAGCGGGGATCCCGCGTGGCCGCATTAATCGCGTTGGCGATTATCTCTTCGGCAAGAGTGTCCTTGGCCGGCTCAATGGTCCCAATACAACCGCGTAATTGACCGTCATGCGTCTTGAGAGAAACAAAGCAGGCGGCTCGTGCACCGAGCAACCCCGCGCTGTCTTGAGACCAGTCCATTTGTGTTCCGCCGCGCACATAAGTCTCCACGGCGGAGCGTGCCAGGTTGGGCAGATCTGCGGCGTTGGACGTTTCTTCATTCAAATCAAACGCGGCGGGGGTTGACTCCTGAAACTGTTGCCCTGCGGTCTTCTTGCCAGTCAATTGCGCCACCAGATAGCCAACGCCAAATGGCGCTTCATAGTGAATGACATCGCAAGCTGAAGGCTGTTCTCTGGTCGCTCCCAGTGCGATGAGCATCGAGCGGTAGCCACACTCTCCGGCACTGCGACGCAGGTCGTGATCGATATTGATAATGCGTTCGGGAGAATTTGTGCGCAGGGCGTCTACGACCTCTTCGTCAAAAATATATGCGGTCGGGTTGTAGCCTGCCGGCGCATCGGGTTTCAGCCTGTGACTCAGGTCTCCGCTGGCAATTAACCCCGCGGAGCGTCCGCTTTCGTTGATCGCCTTTCCGATGCAGGAACCGAAGCGCAGATGGTCTTCGTTAGACAGGAAACTGTAACCCAGGGCCACGACGCGGCCGGTCCAGCCATTACGTTGGAGGAAGTAGAGCGGGACCGCTGTTCCATGGTC
>JAMQPI010000235.1 GCA_023717565.1 Pyrinomonadaceae bacterium
GCCACGACCAGAAACGCGTCGTCATTCGTTTCCATGTCGCGATATGAGAAGCCGCGTGCGCGGCAATATTCGGTCCGACCGATTTCAAACCAGATGAGGTAATTGGCATAATAGACGATGCCCATTTTGTCGGTCTCGGAGTAGCGCACACGTAAGACCGTCTCGTGCCAGTCTCCAAGCACATTTTCCGGCGCCGGGCTCGTCATGAGCGAATGTCTCCAAACTCTTTAGAAAAGAGAAAGCTGAATGAATCCTAAATTGCTACGGGGCCTGAAACGTTTAGCGGACTATAAGAGCGAAAGCCGGAGGTTGTCAAAGCAAATCGCTCGGATAGTTACTCTGTTGGTTGGATGCAGCCTCATTTGCGCAGCGGTTTTTGTCGCCACTCCCCCGGTCGCGTCCATGCCGCAGGCATCGGGGTCTGCTCCCAGCGTCCCACGCCACGCGGCCATAGTGGCTACCACCGTGGCGATCCTGAAAGAGACCAGTGAGATCCGGGAACTGGCCATTCTTCGACCCGTAAAAAGCGGGGCCCAGTCTCGATCTGAGATCGAGCGCATGATTGTTCGCAACCTCGACGAACAAACAACCCCGGTTGAGATGCACGCGACTGAACTGGCCTTGAAGAAACTCGGGTTGGCGCCGCCGGAGTTTGAGTACCGCTCCTTCGTAGTCAAGCTACTGACCGAGCAGGTCGCGGGTTACTACGATCCAAAGGCTCAGCGGTTCTATCTAGCTGACTGGATCGACCTTGAAGGCCAGAAGCCCGTCATGGCCCATGAGTTAACTCACGCTTTGCAGGATCAGCATTTCAACCTCAGCCGGTTCGAAAAATGGCCAAAAGGCGACTCCGATGCCGAGCTCGCAGCCCATGCGCTAATCGAAGGTGATGCCACGCTAGCCATGACGCTCTACATGGCCAAGAATCCACTCGTGGCCCTGGCGTTTATTCGTTCGCTGGGCAGCAGCAACATGGCCACAGAGCAGTTCTCCCAAGCGCCGCGAGCGATTCGCGAATCCCTGGTGTTTCCGTACGAACAAGGTTCTGAATGGGCTACACGTGTTTACAAGCAGGGTGGTTGGGCTGCAGTTTCCCAGGCCTTCGCAAAGTTGCCTCAATCCAGTGAACAGATTCTCCACCCGGAAAAATATTTCGCCTATGAGGTGCCAGTAAAAGTTGCGTTGCCGGACGTTCGTCCGCTGTTGGGCGTCGGCTGGAAACGGCTTGACTACGATGTGAACGGGGAGTGGAGTCTCTATCTGATTCTAGATCAGTTTCTGAATGCCTCAGCTGAATCACGTCGTGCAGTCGCGGGCTGGGCGGGCGACCGTTACGCGCTCTATGAAGGATCGAAGCCCGGTGAAGCTCTCATTGTTCAACTCACCGCATGGGACACGCAAAGCGACGCCCGGGAGTTTTTCGACGCTTACGCCAAACGCACCTGGCGACGCTATCCAAAGGCAGAAGCCACGGAGATAACTTCGACCGGGGATAAAAAACCTGCAAACGCCGCAGCTCAGAGTCCGGTGAGGGAGCGCCACGAGTGGCAGACAACCGAAGGTCGCGTAGTGCTGGAACTGCAAGGCTCTCGAGTGCTGATCATGGAAGGCATCCCTGAAAACGTGGACGCGAAGGCGCTTGTGAAAGCCTCCTGGCAGTAAGGCACAGTCAGACGGCAGACGGCAGGCGGCAGGCGGCAGATTATCCCTTCATTTTTCATTTCTCATTTGACATTTTTCATTGGTCATTTTCCGGATCTCCTTTCGTGTGGTTTCGTGGATGGTCTGATGTCTGGGCAAAAAAGACGATCCACGAAATCACACGAAATGAGATCACAGGTGATCAATGAAAACTGATCAATGAAAACTGATCAATGGAAAATGAGAAATGAGAAATGAGAAATGGAAAATGAAACGAAGCTGCTATCTTCCCAACACCCAATCTCCCATCTCCCCGGTCTCCCCATCGCCCGTCTTTGTTTACGATTCCAGCTTCACGTTGTAGCATAACCACCAAATGACCGGATTGGATCATTACGTTGGTCAGGTGCTGGACGACAAGTACCGGCTGGAGCGACTACTGGGCCGTGGCGGCATGGGCGCGGTGTACCTGGCAACCCACCTGGGCACGGAGCGTTACGTCGCACTCAAACTCATTGCTCCACAATTCATGCGCAACGAGGAATTCGTCGCCCGCTTCAAACGCGAAGCGCGGGCCGCCGGAAGGCTGCGCCATCCGAATGTAGTGGACGTAACCGACTTTGGTTTCACCAGGGCCGGCAAGGATCAGGTCGCGTACCTGGTCATGGAGTATCTTGACGGCTGCACGCTCGGCGATGTTCTGGAAGAAGAGAAGCGTCTGCCGTTGGAATGGGTGGTCGATATCCTGGAACAGGTCTGCTCGGCCGTACACGAGGCGCACAAGCAGGGGATCATCCATCGCGATTTGAAGCCGGACAACATCTGGCTGGAACCAAATCGGTTGGGAAGTTACCGTGTCAAGGTCCTCGATTTTGGTATCGCTAAGTTAGCTGAAGTGGATACTTTGGACGGAGACGGTCACTTAGAGATCGGAACGCCACCGCGCGAAAAGTCTGGTGCGGCGCCCGATGGCACTGTCCACGCCCAGGAAGCGTCCACGCGGATGGCATTTTCCGAGGCGGCTACAGTCATCCCGGGTCAACTCGATGCTGGAACCGTGATGCCGGGTGGACGAGCCACAAACATAATGAGTCTGGACGCCGATCACCTCGAGCTCGACACGATTGCCTATGCGCCCGGTGAAGCGCCTGGCGGAGATCGTATTGAGACATGGCGGGATGGCGATGCCGCCGAAACGAAACTCTTTACTGGGCCCGCGGCAACCGGGGAAATGTCGGCTCTTTCCTCTCCAGGCCCGGCCGAGAGTGAGGACGCCGATCGAACTCTCATGCTGGATCAGGCAACGCGGCGTTTGAGTTCACCAGAACACACAACGTCAGGTTCAACTAGAGACCAGGCAAATAAGTTAACCAGGGTCGGCGCAATCATGGGGACTCCGGTTTACATGTCGCCGGAGCAGTGCGCCGCAAAAAGTCTGGACGCCCGTTCGGACATCTACAGTCTGGGGGTGATCACGTACCAAATGCTCGCGGGCGAGCCTCCCTTTGCAGGCAACACGGGGAGTGTCATTCGGGAGCATCTGGAGCTGCCGCCGCCGTCCTTGCGCGAGCGCAGCAAGAAGATACCCAAGCGCGTGTGCGAAACGGTGATGGGCGCCCTGGCCAAGGATCCCGCCGATCGACCGCAGACGGCCTCGGCGTTTGCCAACTCGCTGCGGGCTCAATCTCAAAGCATCGGCTCGCTCTACCGTCGGGCCCTCGCTCTTTACAGCGAATACTTCCCAAAGTTTCTCAAGCTGTCGTTGATTGCGCATATACCGGTGATCATAACCACTACGCTGCTGGTAATTCTCACGCTGGTAGAACATGCCCAGCCTCGAGGCTTAGGTGCCGGGCGGGTAACCGTGATTTGTTGTCTGGTAGTCGTCGGGCTGCTTCAGATAGTCTCTTACTTTGTCGCCGCCTCCGCCATCTCCGGTATGACTGCGGTCATTGTCACACAGTTGTCAGCCGCGCCGCTGCGCCCGGTGGAGTTGGGCACCCCTTTCGCGCTGCTCAAGAAGCGTTGGAAGCCATTTCTAAAAACGAGCATTCGGGTCACGTTGCGCGTAGTCATCGGCTCCATCCTGCTGGTCATCCCGGGAATTGTCGTGTCGGTTCGTTATGCGCTTTACGCTCCGGTCGTTTTGCTCGAAGGACTGGAAACAAAAGCCGCTATGCGTCGCGCGCGGGAATTGGCATCGCGGTCGTGGCGCACTGTGATCATCGTTACGCTTCTGCAGTTCTTGATCCCGGCAATAATCAGTGCGCTATTTGGAAGATTTTCTGGGAACGGCAAGCATAGTGGTACCGGGTTCACTTTGCGAACCGTCTATCAACACTTTTCCGGCCTACTAAATATCTTTATCATGCCGCTGATGTCGATCGTGCCGGCGCTACTGTACTTGAAGATGCGTCAGTTAGGAGGCGAAACGATAAGCAACGCGTTAGCGCAGATTGAGGAAGCGGATGAAACCCGCAGCAAGTGGCAGCAACGTATGCGCTCGCGCGCCACTCTACCTACGCCGCGCGGCCGTTAGCTGAGACGGTGCTGACTTCTCCCGTCTTCCGGTTACTACTTCTCCAGCCGCGTGATCCAAGCCTTAGCCAAGTGATACTCAACAAACTGTCTGTTACCGCTTTGTAAGACCCAACGTAAGTGCGGCAACCCTTCCGCGCGGCGCCCCGAGAAGGCGAGGTCGAGTCCGATGTAGGATCGAGCTTCGGTCATCTTGTCGTTCGTGTTGGCCTCAGATATGAGTTGCTGATCAGTTATCTCGTGCCGCAAGTACTTTAGCAGCCGGCAATGCCATTTGTTGTCCGGGCACTCGCTCGAAGGTCCGGGCGAGTCGATCGTTGACTGCGCGTCGCCTTTGCGACCGGCTTCGCGGTAGCCAAGATAGCCCGCATAGGTAATGTAGTAAGGAGAGTCGCCACTCCAAGACGGCTTCCAGCGAGAAACAAAGGTCGTCGCGTTGTTGCCTGCCTCCTCGCTCTTGCCAATTGTGAGATTCACCCAGGTGAGTGTCCAGAAAGGACCGGGTCGGGTGCTGTCCAAACGAACTGATTCTGAACTTGCTGCGATCGACTCTTCATAGCGTTCCAGCCGAAAGTAGACGTCTCCTAAAGCCTCAAAGACCTCAGGGCTTTTGCTCTTGAGTTCAACAGCCCTGCGGTATGGAGGAATGGCTTCCTCGTCACGTCCCTGATCGAGATAGATGTTGCCAAGGCCGACAAATGCGCGCCAGTCGTTTGGCTCAAGCTTGGCGGCAAGGTTGTAGGCGCGTTCAGCTTCGGCGTAGTTGGGAGGCTTCTGATCGCGTGCAGTGTTACCTGCCTCAAGGGCATCTTCCACATCCTCAACGATCTCGGAGGTGGGGGCAGTTGCCGTTTTCGCGGCTTGCGTTTGATCGGCAGGTGGAGGTCGGTGTTTGGGTGCTGGAATGCCCAAACCTCCCAGCCCTCCCCGCGCTGCAGGCTTCGGCGTACCTGCAGGACGCGGAGCAGTTACGGTACCCGCGTTTGTATCCCGCAGCGGCGGAGCGCCAGTGCGTTCGCGCGGTTGTGGGTTGGGGCTGCTTGACTTGGCCCCTTCGGTTCCCGACAAGCGTCCGCCTGCAGGTTGACCATCGGGTTTGGGTTGACGATTCACCTTCGGGTTGGAGGGCCGCTTGAAGTCTGCTGTGGATCCGCCGCCGATGTCTTGAGCGCACACCAATCCAGTGGCCAATCCACTCATTAGCGCCGCAAGCAATCCCTGCAGAACCAGACGGTTGCCAGCCAATGCTCTCAGAAAGTTCTTCATCACAACTGGATGCAGATAATACTCGGAAACCGGAAATGCGCGATAGGAGAAGTGGTCAGTGGAACAGTGCCCACTGTTTACTAATGACGCTTTACGATTTACGATGCACGCACTTTCCAACCCCCAAAGGAGATCTGCTATGTCCGTTTACATGGTTGACCGTGATTTGCCAGGGATCCAAATGGATCAGTTGGCCGCCGCCCAGCAGGCCGCTATCGAAACCAGTGAAAAGTTTACCTCCGAAGGTAAGCCTGTCCGCTACATCCGGACGACATTCGTACCCGGCGAAGCTCACTGCATGTGTTTGTTCGAAGCCGAGAATGCTGATCTGGTGCGGGAAGTGAATGAGACCGCCAAGATACCCTTCACACGCATTGTTGAAGCTCTGGATCTAACGCCATAGGCAGCTACCTTTTCGTCACCGATTCCGCCGTGCTCGCACCTCTTTGACGACCATTCGTCACGGCTCTATTGCTTGCCCGGGTTGGTTCGGCGTAGCATCACCTCAATGCGCATCAAAGCCTTTTTCCTTGCGTTCGTTTTGATCGTGGCCTGCTATGTGGGCTTTCGCATGAAGATCAATGCCTACACTGCAGTACTACCCCCCGGAGAGATCCTGGAGTCGCAAAGTTGCAACTCGCCAGCTGCTGCCAGGATCGATTTCGCCACGACAATTCGACCGATCTTCGAATCCAGTTGCCAGCCATGCCACTTCAGTGGTGGCACCATGTATCAACGCCTGCCCTTCGACCGCCCCGAGACTATCAAGTCGCTGGGCACGAAACTATTTACTCGCATCCAGGATGAGAACAAACGCCGCATAATTCGTGAGTTCCTCGCGCAGGAGTAGACGGGGCGACGGGGCGACAGGGAGACGGGGAGACGGGCCGACGGGGCGACGGGGCGACGGGGCGACAGAGTGACGGGGGTGACGGGAAGGGCGCAAGTCAATTTTCCATTTCTGGTATCAACTCACTCACCCGCGTGTCATGAGGTCAGTACCACAATGCGGTAGCGGTGGGTCGGGCTGATCACTACGCCGAGTGGAATCGCAACATGACCC
>JAMQPI010000259.1 GCA_023717565.1 Pyrinomonadaceae bacterium
ACGGTGAATCGGCGGCCAGGAACACGATGGTTTATTCGGTGGCCGAGATCGAGCGGGTGGCACGGATTGCTTTTGAGGCTGCGCTTAAGCGCCGCCGCAAGGTCACCTCCGTGGACAAGGCCAACGTCCTGGAAACATCGCAACTCTGGCGGCAGACCGTATCCCGAGTGGCCCTCGACTACCCCGAAGTTGCGCTTGATCACTTGTATGTGGATGCTTGCGCGATGCACCTGATCATGACCCCGCTCAGATTCGACGTGATCCTCACTGAGAATCTCTTTGGAGACATTCTTTCAGACGAAGCGGCGGCGATCACCGGGAGCCTGGGCATGCTGCCGTCCGCCACCATTGGAGGGGCAGTTGGCCTCTACGAGCCGGTCCACGGTTCAGCGCCAGACATTGCCGGTCGCGGGCAGGCCAATCCGTTCGGAGCAATTGCGTCAGCAGCGATGATGTTGCGCTATACCGGACACCTTGAGCAGGAGGCGGAGGAAATCGAAGAGGCGATTCGAGTGGTGCTCAAGGCTGGTCATCGTACGCCGGACATTGGTGGAGGGGGAACTCGACACATCGCCAAGACTTCTGAAATCGGCCAACTGGTCTGCGACGCCGTTGATGAGCTGGCTGACATGCGGCATGATTATCATGCTGTCTAAAACATTTGGTCTTCGGCCTTTGGCCTTTGGTCTTTGAGCTCTTGTACTTCTATCGAATGTGATTCTCAAGCTAGAGGTAGAGGATCAAAGGCCAAAGGCCAAAAACCAAAGACCGCTTTTCTTTATGCCAACCACTCTTTTCGAAAAACTCTGGAACACGCATGTGGTCCGGGAGCAGGTAGGGCGACCATCGCTTCTCTATATCGACCTGCATTTGGTTCATGAGGTTACCTCACCTCAGGCGTTTTCCGGACTGCGCACTTCGGGACGTGGTGTTCGCCGGCCGGATTTAACCTTTGCTACTGCCGACCACAACGTTCCCACTACCAACCGAGCGCTGCCTATCGCTGATCCAATCGCGGCCACTCAGATAGAAACACTGCGGCAGAATTGTCGCGAATTCAATATTCAACTCTTCGATATCAACTCTGCCGAGCAGGGAATCGTCCACGTCATCGGACCGGAACTGGGCTTGACCCAACCGGGAATGACCGTAGTTTGCGGCGATAGTCACACCAGCACTCATGGAGCCTTTGGCGCCCTGGCGTTTGGCATTGGAACCAGCGAAGTCGAGCATGTTCTGGCCACGCAGTGCTTACCACAAACCAAGCCACGCACGATGTTGATTGAGACGCAGGGAGCCCTACCGGAAGGTGTGTCAGCAAAGGATCTGGCATTGGGCATCATCGGGCAGATTGGCACGGACGGAGCCACCGGACATGTCATCGAGTATGCCGGCGAAGCAGTGCGCTCGCTTTCGATGGAAGGTCGCATGACACTCTGCAATATGAGCATCGAGGCGGGAGCTCGTGCCGGCATGATTGCGCCTGACGAACTAACTGTCCGTTATCTACAGGGAAAACAGTTTGCCCCAAAGGATGGAAACCTGGACGCTGCCCTGTCTTACTGGCAGACATTCAAAACTGATCCCGGGGCGATCTTTGACCAGGTGGTTGAGATTGACGCCAACACCCTTGAGCCTTTCGTGACCTGGGGTACAAGTCCCGGCATGGTGGTTGGCATTTCGGGAAACGTTCCCGATCCCCGCGAGGCGCTCACCGCGGCTGATCGCGGCAGTGCGGAACGCGCCCTTGAATACATGGCGCTGGCCCCACATACCAGCATCGAGGACATCCATATTGATCGTGTTTTCATCGGTTCCTGCACGAATGCCCGGATTGAGGATTTGCGCGCGGCGGCACGAGTAGTAAATGGATACAGAATCAGCGGCTCAGTGAAAGGAATGGTTGTGCCGGGGTCGCAGAATGTTAAGCGCGCTGCTGAGGCCGAAGGTATTGATCAAATCTTTCGCGAGGCGGGGTTCGAGTGGCGGGAAGCCGGATGCTCGATGTGCCTGGGAATGAATCCGGATATCTTGAATGCCGGCGAGCGTTGCGCTTCGACGAGCAATCGAAACTTTGAAGGAAGACAAGGACGCGGCGGACGTACCCATCTTGTCAGCCCGATGATGGCGGCTGCGGCAGCAATCACCGGCCACTTTACCGACGTTAGGAAGTGGCAATTCAAGTAAATGGGCCTATCGGGGGTCGCGTCTTAAGATTTCCAATTGCCGATTGCCGATTGCCTCTTTCGCTGCGGACTTAATTGCAAGGAATGAAGCAGGACTAGTCAGAAGAAATCGGCAATCGGCAATCGAGAGCATGAATCTGGCAGCCAGACCAAAAGTTTGACTATGGTTCCTTTTCGCAATCACACCGGACGCGTAGCGTTGCTTGATCGGTCAGATGTAGATACTGACCAGATCATTCCCAAGCAGTTTCTGAAGCGCATCGAGCGGACGGGCTTCGGTGAGTTTCTCTTTTATGACTGGCGCTACCTCCCAGACGGTGAACTCAACCCTTCCTTCGCTCTGAATGATCCCCGCAATCGGGGCGCCTCAATCCTGGTTACGGGAAAGAACTTTGGTTGCGGTTCTTCACGCGAACACGCGCCGTGGGCTCTGGCTGACTTTGGCTTCCGTACGATCATCGCACCCTCCTTCGCTGACATCTTTGCGAACAACTGCCTCAAGAACGGTTTGCTGACGATAGTTCTGCCGGAGATGCAGGTCGCAGAACTCGGACAACGCGCGCAGGAGAATGAGGACTATCAACTCACGGTGAATTTGGAAGAGTGCACCGTCACTGACTCGCGAGGTTTCTCAGCGGCCTTTTCTATAGACGACTTCCAGCGAAAGTGCCTGTTGGAAGGGCTCGACGACATTGGCTTGACTCTCCAACACGAAGCCCAAATCTCGGTCTTTGAAAGCCAACGCCCCGCTTGGATTCGATAACGCTGCTAAAGCTCAGCTGTAACGCGCCAAGAAGTCCTACTGAACAAACCAACCTGCCTGGTCGTATTTCCGCGCGGAGGGTATTTCAGAATGCGCGATCCATTTACAGCCGGACTCTTGAGTCTTCTTATACCCGGAGTTGGACAACTCTATAACGGTCGAATCCTTGCGGGCATACTCTGGCTCATCATCACTCCAGGCTTCTGGATCGGCACCGGAGGAACACTGGGCTGGATCTGTCACATTATCTCTGCGTACACGGCCTACTCATACGCTAAGGATTATCCGGCAAGGGCCTGATAGCCGACTCGGTTTTCACGCCAAGACGCAAAGGGAGCAAAGACGCAAAGAAGATTTCTGGACATTAGTCCTGTCTTTCTTTGCGTCTTTGCCCCCTTTGCGTCTTGGCGTGAATGTTGTGGCTGTTGTCTTGAGCGGCCGTGTTATTCTTTCGGTCATCCAAATCCGTATGCGATCGAGTTAAATGACCGAGACTCCTGAAAACCCACTTCGCGCCGGCATGCGTCTGGGGCCGACCGCTGAACCTGGCGTCATAGTAATTTTTGGGGCTACCGGGGATCTCACCCGTCGGAAGCTTCTCCCCGCGCTCTATCGTCTCGCGCAGCAGCATCTTATTCCAGCTGAGTTTGCCATTCTGGGCGTGTCGCGCCAGCAGATGAGCGATCAGGAGTACCGCGCAAAGTTGCGCGCAGCCCTGACTGAATTTGGCGATGAAGATACGTTCGACGAAGGTGAGTGGAACAGCTTTGCCGACGGGATATTTTATGTGGGCGGCGAATTCAAGGTTACCGAAACCTACAGCAACGTAAAAGCGCGTCTGAAAGAGATAGACGAGCAGCGCAAAACCAAGGGCAACCGCATCTTTTACCTTGCCACCGCTCCCGATTTCTTTGGACTCATCGCGGACCAGTTAGCTCAAGCCAAGCTGGCGCGGCCCGAAGGTGGAGCCTGGACCCGCATCATTGTGGAGAAGCCCTTCGGTCACGATCTCGAAAGTGCACGAGCACTAAACACCCAACTGGCCGCAGTTTTTGAAGAGCAGCAAATCTATCGGATAGATCACTATCTGGGTAAAGAGACAGTCCAGAACCTGCTGGTCTTTCGCTTCGCTAACAGCATCTTCGAGCCGCTGTGGAATTACCAGTACATCGACCACGTGCAGATCACCAATGCCGAGGCCCTAGGTGTTGAGGGTCGTGGCGGCTATTACGAACAGGCAGGGTCGTTACGCGACATGATGCAGAATCACGTCTTTCAGCTCGTTTCTTTGATTGCTATGGATCCGCCAGTTTCCCTCAAATCAGATGACGTTCGGGACGAGAAGATTCGGGCCTTGAAGACTGTGCGTCCGATTCCAGTCGACCGGGTTGATGAACATGCAGTGCGAGGACAGTACGGCCCGGGTCAGGTTTTGGGAGAGACTGTCGTTGGTTATCGCGAGGAACCGGGAGTCGATCCCCACTCGTCGACCGAGACCTTCGCGGCCCTCCAGATCAAATTTGATAATTGGCGTTGGGCCAATGTTCCGTTTTTTCTTCGCTCCGGGAAGCGCTTGCAGAAGCGGGTCACGGAGATTGCGATCCACTTCAGGGAAGGTCCTCATAGACTGTTCACTGATAACGATGCCCCTTTGGAGCCTAACGTGCTAGTTATTCGTATTCAGCCTAATGAGGGTATTACACTGCGTTTTGGGGCTAAACTTCCCGGTCAGGCGATGCGCATTCGTTGGGTCAATATGGACTTTCGCTATGGCTCGTCTTTTGGGATAAAACCTCCAGAGGCTTACGAACGATTATTGTTGGATTGCATGCTGGGAGACTCCACGCTCTATGCTCGTCGAGACATGGTCGAACGCGGTTGGGAAATAGTGACTCCCATTCTTGAGGCCTGGAAAAAACCAGCGACTGATTTTCCAAACTATGAATCCGGTTCGTGGGGCCCGAAGGCCGCCTTCGAAATGATAGAACACGCGGGAAGAAAGTGGCGCAACCTTTAGGTTGGCAGTAGACCTTGGGCCTTGGGCCTTTGGCCTTGGGTCTTCGGACCTGTGCCGCGAGGGAGAGCTACCAAAGACCAAAGACCTACTGACAACGGACCTACTTAATGTCTTCCAACCCACAACAGATTCACGTGCCGAACACGCTTGATGTAGAGGCCATTGAGCGGACACTGGCGGAATTGTGGCAACAGAGCGGTGGACACGATCAATCTTTCGGCGATGACGCTGTGTTACGCGCACGAGT
>JAMQPI010000263.1 GCA_023717565.1 Pyrinomonadaceae bacterium
GGTGACTGGCATCGTGACACTCGCTAACCAAGCGAGCGCGGCCCGCGGCGGCCAGATGCGCGTCATTAACGGTACGTTCACTTCGACAAATGCGGCCACCGGCATCCTGATGTGCCGCAACAACGGAACAAACACCAATAACGTCGCCACTGCGACATTCACCAACGGTCTCAGCACGGTTGAGAAGTTTACGCTCGGGTTTGATTCCGCTGTCACAGGTGGTTCGGCAACCATCACCGTCAACGGCGGCGCGCTTTATCTCGGTTCCGGCGGTATCGTAAAGAACGGAGCGGCGGGTCTCGTTACAAATCTCAACTTCAGCAGCGGCGTCCTGGGCGCAAAGGCTGACTGGTCCACTGTGCTGCCGATCAACTTGCCAACCAACGGGAATATCGCATTCAGAGCAGCAGACTCGACGGGAGCGGCGCGCAACATCACCTTCAACGGCGTGCTCTCAGGACCTGGCGGTTTCACTAAGACCGGCAGCGGCAGATTGGTGCTCGGCGCCGCGAACACATTTACCGGCGCGGTCGCGGTAAACGAGGGCACGCTCGATGTTGACGGTAGCCTGCAGATAGCCGGTGCTCTTCTCTCCGTTAACTCTGACGGCACTCTAACTGGAGATGGATCCATCGATCGGGGACTGATGCTCAACGCCGGCGGCACGGTGCGGCCAGGCAGCACCACACCAGGTTCAGCTCTTACCGCATCCTGGATGCTCTGGAATGCCGGCGGCAAGCTGGCTTATGAACTTGGAAGTACGACTAATCAGTTGGTTATCCCGGGTTGGTTCGCGACTGGAGGAGGAACACGGGAGTTTGTGTTTACGAGCGGCATCGGTTTAGCAGCGGGCAACACCTACACCCTCGCAACTTTTGGGGCAACCAATCTCACCGCCGGCAACCTCATCTATAGCGGCTTGCCCGCGGGCCTTTCCGGCGAGTTCACTGTAACCCAGCACAGCATCACGTTGAGGGTCTTCGCATCGCCGTAACCCAAGCGACTAACAGATCCAGAAACCGAGAACGATCCACCAAACCGCACGAACTAAGTCCACTTCGTGCGGTTTCGTGTCATTTCGTGGATTTGAGTGCGTCAATGACCATTGCAATTTCAATTGACTGATTCATTCTGCCTCGTTGATTCAACATTAGTAACTCAATTCAAGCTGCAGTACGCCACGCGATGGACGCTCAAAGGAGTGTCATGAAATGTCCGATATGCTTCAGCTTGTCGTCGAGATTGGCAACACTCAAGCAATCATATTACCCATTTCGCCGCACACTGAGCCTTGCCATCTCAACGACAAGCTGAAGAAGCATATCGGACATTCATGACACCCAGTTGAGTGTTAGATGGTTTGGTTTGGGTGGGGTGAGGAATCGTCGGTGTTTGAGGTGCGGGAATGGCAGCCCACTCCTCTTTCAATCACCGCACAGGAAATAGGTTGCCGCCTGATTCAAGTGTCTAAAAAGCAGATTCTTTGGCAGCACGGGAAGTATATGGGGGGCGGCGGTTTTCGTCCGTGCGGATTCACACATATAGAAACTATGAATGAGACGAGAGCCGTGAACAGCTCTCGTCTCGATACATTTGTAGGGGCGTCTCCGCGGGCGCCCCAGGTTTCGATTCACTCAACACAGTTTGGCAACGCCACCACGGGCTGCCGTCTGCCTCCTGCCGTCTGCCTCCTGTTTACTGGCTCTCGATAGCACCAATATCGGTACCGCTGGGAGTACCGGCATTGATTAAGTCGCTGCCGGAGGCCAGCCTCAGGAAGTTTCCCAGATTGATGCTGCCGTCAGCGTTGCGCGTGACTGTGGGCGAAAGGCTGACGAAATCAGCTGCGCTCACCAGCAGTCCCTTTCCGTTGACGCTCACGTCGTTGATCCACCAGCAATTGGTATTGGCGACGTCCGTGCCTATCCGATCGTCGCTGTCTGTGCCGGCGAAGGACAAGTTGTTGCTGAAGACGTGTGAGCCTGTGTCGAACTTCAGATTGGCTTCACCGTTGTCCCACGAAGAGTTGTTGGTAACCGTGATACTTCCGGGATTTGAATTGAAGGTGATCCCGTGCTTCTTGTTGCCGAAGGCGATCGACCGTCTGATGGTGTGATTGACAGGGATGCCATCACCGCCCAGCTTGAAGCCGTTGCCATCGCTATCGGTGGTTGTCCCGCCGGTCGTTAAGAAGCCGTTGTTGTAGGAGACACAATTCTCGATGAGGACAGGACTGATTGGACCAGTATCGGTTTTGGTGAACAGATCCCAGCCGTCATCTATGTTGTGGTGAGCAATGCAGCCACGGAAGACGTTGCCCGGTCCGGTCGTGAGCTTGCAGGCAAATCCGTCGGCATCCTCACCGTTGTCAGGATCGTAATTGTCGAAGGAAGTGCAGTTGAGAATCAGGTTGTTGGCGGGCCACTCACTCTGCGGAGCGCTCGATGAGTGACGGCTGAGCTGAAGTCCCGAGTCGCGGTTGTGGTGAGTGATGCACAACTCGATGCGATTATTGTTGCCGCCGATAAAGATCCCGTTGTCGCCGGCATTCATCACTTCCAATCCGCGCAGGTGCCAGAAATGTCCGTTGAGCTGAATGCCACGATTGCTCGAGAGGAAGGCCTGGGCGGCGAAGTTAATTATTGGCCGCTCGCTCCCGAAGGCAAAAATCTTCTTGGGGAAGCCATTGAGGCCGTCGTTGCCTCGGGCAATGGTAACGGTAGTGGAATAGTTATACGTACCGCCTCGCATAAAGATAGTCGAGCCCGCGGTGACGCGCGTAACCGCCGCCGCCAGCGTTGTTGGTTGCGCCATGGTACCGGGATTCGAGTCCGTTCCATTTGGAGCCACAAAGATATCTCCGGGACTTGGTGTAGGAGTCGGAGTTGGTGTTGGCGTCACCGTTGGTGTCGGCGTAGCAGTCGGCGTGGGAGTCGGAGTTGCAGTGGGAGTCGGCGTGGGTGTGGCCGTGGGTGTCGGCGTGGGCGTAGGCGTTCCACCGCCGCTGGTGACCACAACATCATCGAATGAGCCGCTGGCAAAAAATGAGGCCACACCAATAGCCCCGGTGCTGAACTGAGTATCTGTCGCGGTTAACTGTTGGGTGCCATTTACAAAAGCGGTCAACGAAGAATTTTGCACGACGATCCGGAGGGTGTAGAACGCGCCCGCCGTAACCGTGAATGACCTGGAAGCGAGTGTGGTGGATGCATCTCCGTCGCGCTTCGCTAACACTAACTGGTTTCCGTTCGTCAGCGCGAGATAGTAAAAGTGATTTGAGTTTGTCGCTCGGGCGATGAGACCGACGTACCGGTTGGTACCGTTAAAGGCAATCGGCTTGACGCGCGCCTGGACCGAATAGTTGCTCCACGAAGTCGACCCAGCCCTCGCCCGCGAGTCGGCACTCGTACCAGTCTGGCGGAAAACGAGCGAGCCATCGGTTACAACCACCCAGGTACCGCTCGACTTCGACCAGCCGTTTGAGTTTCCGTCCTGGAAATCATCGCTGAACAAAGTCGTACTTTGAGCCGATGCTGAGAAGCTCAGGTAAAAGGCCAAAGCTGCTCCCACGCTGAGTAGAGCTGCACAAAAAACCACTCCCTTGATCTTTGTGATGTGAGATTTCATTGGTTTCCTCCGCAAGTGAGATCGACACGGTTAAGACGGACAATGGGGCATGACCATTGTGGTTCGCCGGGGCGTTGAATTTCTCAACAGAAACTAGTTATTAGTTGCGAGGGCTCTGGTGGTCATACAGATTTGAGTCTTTGGCCCATACGCTTCTTCCCACTTGGTGAATTCTTAGAGGGAAAATACTTTTATGGCAAAACCAATCTGTGATGACGTCGTAATTGGACAAACCAATTTTCAAACGCAAATGGACATTTGTCAATCGAAAAAACAAACTCTTATTGCAGTTGAAGTTCGTCTATGTTGGCCAGGTCCTGGCCGGTAGATTCAAGCCTCACGGTGTTTGTCGCGCCGCCGTTCATATTCACTGTTACTTGAAAATTCGCCCACGTGGTCCAGGCACCCGTAGGAGTAAAAGTAATATTCTGCGACACCCCATTCACGATTAGCCTTCCGGTACGTGTAGCAGTCGCACCGAGTGCGTAACGGAAACGTAGAGTCCTGCTGCCGCCGCCGCCGCCTTCCACGTTGCCGAATTCGAGAAAACCTCCGTTGGCCGGAAAGTTGACATAGCCCATGCCGTTGAAGCCACCGTTCGTGTTCTCAAAAACAGAACCATTTCCGAAGAAGCCATTCTCAGCGGGATATGGTCCAGCACCGGGGTTAGGATCCGGGTTCGGGGGGCCACCACCGACCAGAACTATGTTTGGGGTTGGGGGAGCGCTCATCCCATCACCCAGATAAAAACTCGGATGTGGCGGCTGATTGTATCCAACATTTTGCCACGCGATCGCCAAACGGTATTGACGATCATGCATGAGCGTGTAAAGACGATTAGTGGCTGGTATCGTTGTCGTAAAAACCTGCAGCGCCGTGTTATCCGACCTTCTCCAGATCACCTCTTCGCGCCAGTCGCCCAGGATGTCGGCACTAAGAGCGGGCGTCGACTTGGTTCCGTTATTCGAAGAGCAGTCCGAAGCCGTCAGCACTCGGCTGGTGGTGCTGCTGTTGTAGTTCCACTTGTCGATGTGATTGCTGTCGAGAAGCTCACGCAGCGGATCGGCGTCCCACCACACGGCAAAGTTAGTGGAACCAGGCTTGGTCGCCGAGGTGGCGACACCTGAAGCTGAAGTCAGAGAACCCTGTGAGGCCCACCCTTCATAGCCGCGAAAACGAGGATCGACATCCATCGCCACTCCTCTGCCCACATCAGCGTTGTTTCCCGAGAGACCCCAGATGAGACTTCCGGTCCGAGCATCCCGAAACTCGACGCCGGTTGGCCCATACGAAGACGGGCTTTCGTGGACCATAAAGACTTCCTGACCAGGCCTGTTCGGATCCATGTCGGAGAGATGCAACGCGTCGCCGTGTCCTAGTCCAGTGGAATAGAGTCCTCTGCCGTTGTCATCAATAGCACACGCCCCGTAGGTGATCTCATCCCGGCCATCGCCGTCAACATCACCGACCGTCAGACTGTGGGCTCCTTGTCCTCGATAGGCGGTGTTTCCTGATGTACCGTCGTCGCTGTCGAAGGTCCAACGCCGCGTTAGCTGTCCGTTTCTCCAATCCCAGGCCACAAGTACCGCTCTGGTGTAATAACCTCGAGCGAAGATGAGGCTCGGCCTCTGACCATCAAGGTAAGCGACTCCCGCCAGAAAACGATCCACGCGATTGCCGTAGTTGTCCCCCCAACTCGAAACTGTGCCCCGAGGCGGCAGGTAATCAGCGGTGGCCAATATCGCGCCAGTTTGCCCGTTGAATATCGTGAAAAATTCCGGTCCGCTCAGGACGTAGCCGGACGAGTTGCGAAAGTCAGCACTCGCATTTCCGATCACCTGACCCGTCCCGCTGACAGTGCCATCAGCTGTCTTGCAGGCAACTTCTGCTTTGCCGTCGCTATCGAGGTCGTAGACCATGAACTGTGTGTAGTGTGCTCCGGCCCGAATGTTCCGTCCCAGGTTGATCCGCCACAGTCGGGTTCCGCTGAGTTTGTAAGCATCGAGATAAACATTGCCGGTGTATCCACTCTGCGAATTGTCCTTGGAGTTGGAAGGGTCCCACTTGAGTACGATCTCATACTCGCCGTCGCCGTCGAGGTCGCCCACACTGGTGTCATTTGCGCTGTAGGTATAACTGACATTGTCCGGCGTTGTGCCGCCCGCAGGCGGCTGAATTGGCACTG
The DNA here is from genome assembly GCA_023717565.1 of Pyrinomonadaceae bacterium. GTDB lineage: Bacteria > Acidobacteriota > Blastocatellia > Pyrinomonadales > Pyrinomonadaceae > PSRF01. Next base: position 5,813 of record JAMQPI010000263.1, read on the forward strand.
AGATAAATTGCTGTATGGAAGAATTCGCCGGCCGGGTGAATGAGGTGCTGGCTGTGGATTCCACGCCATTGATTACTGGCCGTACGAAATACGCATTCGACTGACTCAGGTTGGCGGTGCCGTCCACGAAGTTTGTGGTCGCAGCGAGCGGAGAACTATTGAGTTTCACCGCTGCTCCGCCATTCGCCGACCGATACAAATTGAAGGCGACGTTGGCCGGATCTGTACCGAGCATGCGCCAGCCAACGTAGACCTGAGTACTGCTCGTACGAACGGCGACTACCCCGCGACCCAGATTCTCCATCCGCGATTGCGAGTGCACCGCGAGCGTTGAAGACAACAGTACGGCGACTAGCAGTGTGACTATTCTCAGATTCAATCTCATGTGTCCTTCTCTTTGTGTTGTCGTAAACGAGTAATGAGGTCAGTACCGTAGCGCGGTAGCGTCGGGTCGGTTTTCGCTACGAGTCGTGTTGCACAGACC
>JAMQPI010000289.1 GCA_023717565.1 Pyrinomonadaceae bacterium
CGGAGGCGCTCCATCGCCATCTGATACGCAGTTTCGGAGAGAGCCACATACTTGACCTCTTTCGCCAGGGTGCCGACGTTCTTAAGATAGAACTCGACAAACTCTTTCACTGCCGGCTTATCGAGCGCCTTGCGACTGACATAGATAAATAGCGGGCGCGAGAGTGGATTGTATGTCCCGGCGATGACATTTTCCGGACTAGGCATCACCGCCTCTTTGACCTTGTTCTTATCCCATTGGATAGCAACCGCTTTCATTCTGGCGCTGTGCGGGGCGAAATAGGCGTAAGGAATGTATCCCAGCGAATACTTGTTTCCTTCAACTCCTTGCACCAGGACGTTGTCATCTTCGCTCGCTGTGTAATCGCCACGACTCGATTTTGGTTTTCCGACAATCGCCTCAGTGAAATAATCAAAAGTCCCCGAGTCAGCACCCGCGCCAAAGAGGGCGATCTTTTCGTTCGGCCATTCCGGACGGATCTGATTCCAGTGGGTGATCTTGGCTTGCGCGCCCGGTTCCCAGATTTTTTTCAGCTCCTCGACCGTCATGGAAGTGACCCAGTTATTTTGCGGGTTCACAACTACGGTCAGGGCGTCGAAAGCCACCGGCAGCTCGATGTATTCGATCCCCGCGGCTTTAGCCTGCGCCATTTCCTCAGTCAGGATCGGACGAGAGGCATCAGAGATGTCCGTTTCACCTCTGACAAACTTCTTGAAGCCGCCCCCGGTGCCGGATATTCCAACCGTGACCTTGGCCTTGCCCTGCTTTTGAAACTCCTCCGCCACAGCCTCAGTGATGGGAAAGACGGTGCTTGAACCATCAATCTTGATGACGGCTGCTTCGGTGGTGGTCGAACCCGCCGGCGTGGGTCCGCCGTTGCAGGCAACCCCGAGTGTTGCCAGTGAAACGGCAATGAACAAGGCAGTCCAGCGGCAGGTTTTCATGGCAGGGAACATATGCTTCTCCTAAAGATGGTCGGATTTATGCGTTGAATCCTAGATGTAGAGTGTTACATCCGTCTGAAGTCAATCTAAATTTCAGGTGAACAACCGCTCCCAAAATTGTCGGGAGCGGGGATTACGATGTTTGCTGGGACCTGTCCAGGAGTAGTCTGTAACCAACATTGACCATCGTGTCTATCCGCAAGTTGTAGGGCACGAGCTTGGTTCGGAGCCGGTAAATATAGACGTGCAGACTCTCGGTGTTAAGCGGCTTCTCATTTCCCCATGCGTGTTCCCACAACTCCTCGGCCGGCACTATTCTCTCGGGTGAACGAGCTAAACGGGAGAAAATCAAAAATTCCGTGCGGGGAAGCTTGATTGAGTGGCCGCCGCAAGCGACATAGTAGTTCCGGTGTTCGACGCGGAGAAAACCATCATCAAAAACATCCTCCGAGGGTTGGTTTTGATCCTTCCGATCAGCAAGTGATGTTTCGGTTAGCGACATGATGAAGTTGATTTCTAATCCCTCGAAACGTACTAAGAACATCGGACTGGAACCGTCTGCAGATCGTTAGCGGCAAACGGTTCCAGCTTGTGATGACTTTAGAAGTTCAACCGCAGCGCGAACTGTATCTGACGGTTTGTTCCGAGGCCAACTGTGCGTTCGACGGTCTGTCTAAGTAGGCCAAACGTCGAACCGGCAGCCGACTGCGTGTACGCTTGACCGGGCTGAAGTCCCGAACTTCCCAGAGTTGGCAGACCAACGTTCAGAGCGGAACTGGGCAGCGCGAAATTGGCGCGGTTGAAAACGTTGAAGATCTCAGTGCGGAATTCAAGCCGCATTGTCTCCGTGATTGGGAACCGCTTGTTGAAGATGAAATCAACCTGACGGAAGCCTGGCCCGCGCAGGGCGTTGCGTGGTAGATCGCCGAACGTTCCTGGTGAGGGAATCGTAAAGGCCGCCGGATTGAGCAGGTTGCGGTCATTATTAAGATACGGGCTGACGCCGGGGAGCAAGTTGGGCCGGCGCACGTTGCGCGAGGCACCGCCACCGGGAGTGTTGACCACCGCAATAAATCCCACAGGAAGCGGCGCGGCGGAACTAATCGTAGGAAGTTGGGCCACGAACCCCTGCGGAACCATCGCCGCGCCAGCGGCGTTCGAGACCGGGCACCCACCCGAATTCTGACACTGCACGACAATGTCCGGACGCACAATGCCGACTTCGATCGGCAGGCCTGAGCGAGCATTAAGGATTGTACCAACCTCCCAGTTACCAAAGATGGCATTTCCAACGCCGCCCCAGTCGAAGCTTTTCCCACGACCGATGGGCACGTCGTACACGGCGCTCAAGTTGAACGTATGGCGCACGTCGAAGTTATTGAAGCTGCGGTCGTACTCGTAGTCCTGGATGGCCCGCGCGTTATTGGCGGACGTACGCGCCTCGTTCGAACCCGCCGTGTTGCCGGTGGACTTCCCGAAGGTGTACTGGGCATTCATTGTGAGCCCTGTTCCGAAGCGACGCGAAAGTTGCGTTTGCAACGCGTTGTAAGTGTCCGTGCCGCCGGCGGTCTTGAAGTCCACTTCGGCGTATGGCTGCAGCGGGGCGGCGACGCCATTCGGAATGGAGAACTCGCGCACCGTGCGCACCGCGGTTACTTGCCCCGCGGCGTTCGTGACATTGACAACCCCGACGCCCGAAGGGAGCGCCGTGGCGGTCGGACCGATGACGGCCTGGCCCGGCAATATCTGATTCGCGACACTACGAAGGAAGAGATTACGACCCTTACTACCAACGTAAGCGACGGTGCTAACTATGTTGTAAGGCAGCTCCTGTTGGTACGAGAAGCTGTATTGATAGACGCGCTCCGGAATTACGTACTCCGGCGCGTAGGCTCGGGGTTGATACGAGCGGTTATTCGGATTGCTGACGAAGTTGGCGATGATGTTCGGAATCGGCGCTGGAAAGGCCAAAAGCTGGGTACCGTTGACAATGGTAGAGCCGCTGATCGTAGTCGAGATCCGGTCCGACTCAATGGGCTGAATTTGGTCCTCGGTCTGGCCCGGTCCGTAAAAGATGCCGAAGCCGCCGCGCAGCACTGTCTTGCCGCCACCGAAAAAGCCGCTGCCGGCGACATTCGGTGACCAGGTGACAGCGAGTCGCGGACCAAAATTGGTCCCCTTCGAACCGAACGCGTCTTCCGAAGGATTGCGGAGCACTCCACTGGTGATATCGAAGAGGACTTGCCCATCGCTATTCTCGCGCAATGGTGTGTAGTACTCGTAGCGCAGACCCAGATTCAACGTCAGGCCGGGCCGAACATTCCATTGATCCTGTCCATAGCCGATGAAGTATTCCTGCTTTGCCAGGCGCTGCCCTGATACGCCCGTGAAGGGGCTGACAGCCGAGAGGTCGCCGACATACTGGACGGACTGCAGTGTGTTCGAGAGGAAGTTCTGCAAACTGGCAAAAGTGTAAGTCGTTCCGCCGAGGCGATCCGTATAAAGCCGAACAGCGCGCCCCTCGACGCCGAAGCGGAAGTTGTGTGCGCCACGCGTCCAGTTAATGTTGTCGATCAGAGAAAGCGTGTAAGGCGTGTAAGGCTGACCGCGGCCGTTCGTAGCGGAGTTAGCGCGTACGAGGCCGCCAGGGGTCGCCGTTCCTGCCGAGGTGCCCTGTCCGGGCAGATTGAAATTCGCGGTGTTGCCGCTGATATTGAGTGTGATAGCTGAAAGATCGAGACCATTGACAGTCGGAGCTTGACCGTTTATGCGCGTCTTCGCGCCATTGTAACCAAACTTGAGCTCGTTGAGCACAGTCGGCGACAAAATAGTCTGTAGCGCGATTACGCCATTCTGTGGGCTGACGGACGTGACGACCTGCCGCCCCGTTACGCCTTCGGGCTGGACGTTGTCGCCATCATCGCGGAAGAAACGAAAGTACATACTGTTTGCCGGATTGATCCGATAGTCAAAGCGGGCGGCGTAAGCATCCTCGTTGACGCTCGAGACTCCCTGGAGTTGAGCCACGTCAAAAAGGTTGGTGCCGGTGCCGCGGGCGATTATCACAGCGTTCGGCGCGCGGAAAGCCGGCAGAAACGGCAGGTTGGCCGGGTTGCACGTGACCACGGCGCAGATGCGCGCTTGATCGCCGGGCACCGCTTCCACGGAGTTGATGCCGGCCCGCAACCGGTAACCTTCGTAAGATCCAAAAAAGAAAAGCTTGTCCTTAATAATGGGACCGCCGAGGGAAGCACCGAACTGGTTGAGCCGGAGCGGCGACTTTGTCCCTACGATGTTGTCGAAGAAGTTAGCGGCGTCGAGCACATCATTACGGAGGTACTCGAAGACGGAGCCGTGGAAATTGTTTGAGCCTGACTTTGTGACGACGCTGATCTGCCCACCCGTACCCGTGCCGTATTCCGCCGGGTAGTTGTTTGAGTCGACCCGAAACTCCTGGACGTTCTCCAGGGATGATTGGAGTCGGAAGGGTCCGGCGATCTCCCCGTTGAGGTTGCCGGGCGAGGCATCAATAATGGCTGAACCCTCGACGCCATCGTAACGAACGATGTTTTGGTTTACAGCACGGCCAGAAAATCTGATGTCACCAAACGTGCCTGAGCCACTGTTCACCGAGCCGGGCGCCTGCAAGTAGAGCTGAGAGAGCTGCCGACCATTGAGCGGCAGGCCCACCACCTCGCGCTGATCCACGGTCGCACCGAGCTTCGCCGAGCCGGTATCAATCGCCGCCTCAGAAGCACCGGCAACAACGTCGATGCTTTCACTCACGCCAGACGGACTGATCGTTATATCCAGGGTCTGTTCCTGCCCGACAGCAAGCTGCACTCGGGTAATGGTCGTTTCCGCGAAGTTCGCTGCGCTCACTCTGATGGTGTACTGGGAAGCACGCAGCGCCGGTAAGATGTAGACGCCGTCACCGTTCGCCGTGGCCGTGCGCTCTTCGCCAGTGCGATCGTTTTTCACGACGATTGACGCGCCCGGCACGAGTGCGCCGTTTTGATCGCGCACCGTGCCCGTTATGCGACCCTGATCTGTTTGCGCTTGGGCCGGCAACTGCACCAGCAAGAGTGCCGCGATCGTAACTAAGAATATTGGAGCTCGCTTGAGCCACTGGGCGGCTTGGATAGTCATGCTTATTCTCCTGTAACTGCAAAATGAATGGGTCAGTAATGGTCAGAACTTCTGAAGTTCTCCATCGAACGCTAAGAGTTTCTTGTCCCTATTGGAAAAATTTTGAATTGGATTTCAAAGACGGACTGTAACGAGGCAAGGTTAAGGCGCAGTGAATTACGCCTTAAATATTTGTTACCAAGGTTGAACTGAACGGGGCGTTTTAGCGATTTCAGGCGGGATTAGGACGAATCGGGATATTTAACATGAATTTAACATGTCCGTAACAGGGACTGTGTAGCATGCGTCCTCCTCGGCTATCACATCTTCAAGGTTTCAGCATTCGCAATTTGAATCCAGGTAACCCTATGGCTATTTCACATGAGCTCAGTGGCGAGATCGCTACCGCATTGTTCGCGGCCAAAGAGAGGTCCCCTCGCGAACTGAAGGATCTAAAGGAGATGGTCTTCGCCATCCATGACACGCTCGAGCGGTTGGGCCATGAGGATCGAGGTGATCGAGCCAATTCCCAGTCGCCACCTAAACAAGCCGCACGGCACACGTGGCCCGATGCCCGCTAGGGTTGCGGGCCACGGATTCGCGAAACCATTAGAAACTGTTTGTGGAGGGTGTAGCCTGACGTAAGGATTGAAGTTATCGCATAGATGCTATTTTCTTGTCTTCAGTAAGACCGCCAACCAGATTCGCGTCCCACACTAGCAAGTAACGTTTCCTTCTCCTGCTCTTGGCCTCTTCCTGCTCGAAGGAAAGCTGCACCAATCGACTGATGAAGGGAGAATGCGCCGTAAGTGGTGAGTAGGTATGGAAGTACTCTGACCGCTCAGGGAGTCCGCACTCACGTCTCATCTCATTGATATGCGCTTCGCACTCTCCGGTCTCACCCAGGCAGGTAGCGTCCAAAGAGTTGTGGACGACATGATCAAACTCATGCAATAAGCCCCAACCTGCGTCGAAGGCTTGCAGAGCGGGCGCGTCGCCAATCACACTCTCGAAATCTGCGAAGTCGATTTGCACGACGAAGGCTGGGCGTGTGTCCTGAACATTAGTTCTCCACTTACCAGGAAGCACCTGGCAAAAGGCGACATCGGCGCGTTTGCTCGCATCCTCGATCACCACAGCCGCGCTACCCGTTACCACTTGTGACAACAGTTCTCTGGCTTGTTTTGAGCCGCCTAACGGATTAGTGCCCAGTCGCAGCGCGCCCACCGTATCGAATCTGAGGTTGTTCCAGCCGGTGATTTTGCGCAACTTACTCGCCAACTCCTCGCGCCGCTCGACTGCCAGGCCACTCCGGCAAACTACATTGCTGGTATATGTGTCCGCTAACAGATCTCCAGGCAAGAACAGAAGGACGGCTGCGAGCCATGCTGCTCGGGAAATTAAGAAGAGTATTCCGCGTGGCCTGGGTAGCAATGTGCTTCCTCCCAGATTGGACCGTCGAAGACTTCCGCATGAAGGGCGGTTCAAGCTATCGCGGCGCCGATGTTACGGCGCGGTTAAATCGATGTTACCAGAATGTTACCAACGACGACTATGCTTTTTTCTTGTCGGAGCGATGGGGATGAATTGTAAATGAATGGAGTCTGAGCCAAGGGTGAGGTTAGAAGCCCTTTTGAGAGAAGATTTTCTTAACGACGATTTAATTCGCGCGCCACTCGCTATTAATCCTCGCTGAGTATGGTTGGCGGCAGGAAAATTTGACGAGGAGCTTTTATGATTACCGAACCAGCTGAAACTGAGAACGACTTCGAGGTGCTTTGCGCATGGTGTGGAGTGCAAATCCGCACCGACCGAACCGAAGAGTCGTACCGGACATGCTTAGAGTGTTTCTACCAGATCGTAGCTGATCAGCTCAATTCTCAAAAACGACCAGGCTCGCTTTTGATCACCAGTGATCGCTAATCTCGCGAGAGTACTCTCATTGATGGACATCCGCGTCTGAGGAGTATCAGTGCCAATTTCGCGAATGGCTGCAATTAGCCAAAGGGCGAACTTCGGTTGGTTCTACCACGGCACTGAAACATCAAACCGATCGCAGGAATCATGGGGCACCAGACCTTCCACCATCTGGCTGCGTGCGGAATTGCCTGTCACGACTTGTCGGCGCGCAACATTCACCGTGACCAAGGCTGTAACCCACGTTGATCATGTTGTTGATACGCAATCCAGACTCAGCAACCTTGCGACGCACCTTATGCATGTACACGTGAAGACTGGCCAGATTCAAAGGCTTGCCGGCAGGCCACGCATTTTCCCATAAGTCCTGAAACGTAACGACGCGTTCAATATTCCGAACCAGCCGAGAAACCAACAAAAACTCAGTCTTCTTAAGGTCGAGGTATTGCCCTTTGCAGGCGACGAAGTAGTTAGGGTATTCCACCCGCAAACAGCCGTCGTCGTAAACGGCGGTCGAACCAGGATTAGTCGGAGCGTTGACCATCAGTCGCTTCCACTACTATGGACCGAACCTTTGCCGGTACTCACCGGAGATGATGAATGCTTTAACCATTTCGGCGTTAATGAAGTTGCCGTTGAACTGGTTGAGCTTATTCAACCAGAAGTCATAGCCATCGAAGTTGGTGTCAGGCGCGTCCGGTGGATGGCGCCGCATATAGCCGAAGTACTGCATCAACACGAACGCTTTGTTGAACTCTTGCTGGACAAATGTCGAGTGCTCCGCAATCCGGCGCAAGGCCCGCTCTCGCGCTGTCAGATCGCCGGTAGTGACCGCCATTCCAAACTCATCAATGGCCGCTTGTCGGTCCGCGACGGATGGCGTGACGCCGGCATTCGCGAAGAGCGCGTCGACAAACTGAGCAGGTGTCATAGTCGTCGGAAGAGCTGTAGCGAAGCGCGTCCGCGAGACGAACGCCAAGAGGAAAGCTTGCTTGTTAACCTCCAGGATCTGCGGCC
>JAMQPI010000299.1 GCA_023717565.1 Pyrinomonadaceae bacterium
GCAAAGCCTTGCCACCGCACTCCAAAAGGTTGAGTGGCAGAGTTAAGAGATCAAGATCTTTACGGGAGAAGTATCATGGGCCAATTCACTAACCCTTTGGACCACGTAAGAATCGCCGCACCCTGCAAGGTTGACTGGCAACAAATGATTGGCAGCGAACGCGTGCGCTTCTGCGGCCAGTGCAATCTAAATGTCTACAATCTTTCCAGCATGACCAAGAAGGAAGCCGAGTCGCTCATCGCGCAAACGGAAGGAAGGCTTTGCGTTAGGTTTTACCGGCGCACAGATGGATCAATATTGACAGACAACTGTCCCGTCGGCCTGCGAGCAATTCGTAAACGCCTTTCTTCTGTTGCGAAGGCAGCGTCAGCTGCGGTTCTTAGCTTCTTTGCTGGGGTAGGCGTTTATAGGACTGTGGCGACGCCGATTACGCCAGTAATGGGTGATATGGTTTTCACGCCGATGACCGAACCGAGAATGGGTGTCATCGCTGAGCCCATGAAGCAAGTTTTGATTAAGGAGCAGGGAGAGATAGCCTTGCCGGCGACAATGGGAAAGCTACCCCTCATTTCACCGTCGCGCCAAAATCCCTCCGGAACGAAGGCCATGCGTCGTGGAGATAAATAGAGAACGGCACCCACCAAACAAAATCGTTAGTGATGCAAAGAACCAGAGTTGAAGGCGGCCATTCTCCAGTCCAAATCAGGCGTGCGAGTCCTATCGGTCCCAGCATTTTGCCGAGCAGTCCAACCGCAGCCAATAGCCATCCTCGCTCGGGCACTCGGGCCACTTCCAAATAGAGAATTCCGTACAGACCGACAACCATTGCCAGGCAGGCGAAGATTTGCGGATGGTTTTGCAGCGGCAAGCCAGAGAAGCGAAACAACCATTGCGGATCGGCAACGGAGTAGAGGCCCCAGCAGATGTTGTAGAGACCGGCAGCGCAGAAGACAACTTGATGAAACCTTCTTCGACGAATCATGGGCTAGCTATTTAGGTTGCAGCACCATCGTCTGCCTGGTTGCCTTTCCAATGGCTGCATCGCTAAACGGAAACGCACGTGGCGTAACTGCGCGCCAGTCAGCCAGCTGATCAGTCCAATGGGAACTGGTAGGGATTCCTGATTGACCAAGCGAGATTCCGTGTTGAGTGAGATCCCAATCGCCCGGGTCGGCAATCAAACGCATCGAAACAGATGCGCCCACGTTGACACTGGCCCCCACCAATCCTCCGGTCCCGTTCTGCGGGAAAGGAGCAACAGTGAATTGAAGTCCCACCAGCGGCGCGGCGGCTAACGGGTGAGGGAAGCGGGCCTTCACCATCTCCCCCCAAACCCATTTTGCTTCATCGGCTCCCAGGTTCTTCGTAAGCGTCGCACGCGCCTCCTCGTAACATGTCAGATAGAGATCTGGGTAAGTCTTGACGCCTGGTGGTAACCAATCGCTCGGTTGCGTGGTGATTATTCGATCCAGGGTAGTGTCGAAGTTTGACCAGGCGTACATTTTCGTGCGCTCCAGTCCCAGTGCTCCGGTGATGATCTTTGAACGAAACGCCAGGCGCATCTGGGACACAAGCGGCGCCACGCGAGCATCTGCATTCAGGTGCCCGTCCCACCCGTCGAAGGCAGCAATCGTTTCGCGCAGCTTTTCATCAGTCTGATAAGTAGCGTGTCCCTTGAGACTCTTAGCAACTTCCCGCGCGAAGGTTACCCCGGCGATTGAATATGTATCTCCCAGAATTGCTCTGAAGTCGTCGGCTGTTAGTTTCTTTTTCTGTTGCAAGAGATCGACAATGCGCCGAGCACGATATGGTTGCGCCCATGAGTGCGTCAGGAAGTACGGATAATCACTGCCAACTATTCGCTGATTCGCCGTCACGACTATGCCGGATGGCGGATCGTAGAGATGTGGGAGTTTGTCGAACGGTAAGAAGCTGACCCATTCGCCGTCGTCTTTCGACCCATCATAGGGCACGCTGCCGTCGCCCGATTTCCTGACAGGTACCTTTCCCGCCGCGTAATATCCGATATGACCGTCGACGTCCGCGTAAACCATGTTCTGCATTGGCGGCGTGTAACCGCTAATGGCAGCGGTGAACTCGCGCCAGTTACGGGCGCGGTTGAGATCGTAAACACCGGTAGGATTGTTCAGTTTCGGATCCAGCGCTGTCCATTTCAGCGCGTAACGCTTCGAATCTTTCTCCAACACGATCGGTCCATGAGCGGTCACAGTCACATCAAGCGCGACGACATCGGTCGCTGAATCGGTGAATCCCTTCCGTACCTTGATCTCTTCGTGTCGGATCTCAGCATCTTTCCAACCGTTCGGAGTCAGGTAGCGTCGAGGATTACTTGGATCGAATTTCTCAATATAGAGATCCTGGACATCAGGTCCGACATTGGTAAACCCCCAGGCAATGCGATCGTTGTGACCGATAACCACGCCGGGAAGGCCCGCCGCGGTGACTCCGGCCACCTTAACTCCGGGTGCGCTGAGATGGACCAGGTACCATATCGGCGGCGCGGAAGGGGCGAGGTGAGGATCGTTTGCGAGCAGCGGTTTGCCCGAGGCTGTGTGCTTGCCACTCACGACCCAGTTGTTACTGGCGGCCAGGTTCTCGGCGCCGAGGCCTACGCGGGCAAGAGATCGAGACATATTCTCTTCGTCATTCTGTAGAAAGCGAATGGTATCCGCGGAGACCTTCGGTTCAACTGATGCTGAAACCGGAGCCGCGACCTCAGACTTCACCGTACCGCTACGATCCTTACCGACGACGAGTACATCAATAGGGGATGTTACGGGCATTAATGCTTCGCGCTTGGCCGCCGATAGATCGGCGAAGGTTTCACGCATGACATCGAGCCGCCACGTGTTGGAGAGCGACTCGAAGAATAGTTTCACCAGGACGAGCGAATCTGACGGTGTCCACGGCCGAGGCTGATACTGCAGTATCTGAAACTCTGGCGGCAGGCCCTTGGCCTCGAGACTGGAGATATAAGCATTGACTCCGCGTGCATAGGCCTCCAGGATCGCGCGCGCTGCCGGAGTCGCCTGGGCCACCTCGGCATCGGCTGTTTGAGCGAAGCCGAATGTCCGGTGTCGCTTGTCTTCCTCCAGCGCGTTGTTCCCAAAGATCTCCGCGAGTTCGCCGCGGGCGGTGCGGCGTAGCAGATCCATTTGCCA
>JAMQPI010000332.1 GCA_023717565.1 Pyrinomonadaceae bacterium
TAAGACCCTCCGAGTCCGTTTCCACCAGAGTATCCTGGACCGTGAATCGTCCCGTGGATGATCGAAGGCTCTCGGCCGATGTTCTCCATGATGTCGATCTCGCCGCACTGAGGCCAACCTACACTATCAATGTCGTTACCCAGCATCCAGAAGGCCGGCCAGATTCCCTGGCCATAGGGCACCTTGATCCGCGCCTCAACCCGACCATATTGCGGCGAGAACTTGTTCTTCGTGATCAGACGCGCTGAGGTGTATTCGCGCGTTACGTTGTCGGAGCCGGTGTAATGCTCCTTGATCGCCTTGATGACCAGCAAGCCATCTGATTGATATGCGTTGTCAGGGCGAGCCGTGTAGTACTCTAGCTCGTTGTTTCCCCAACCCCAGCCACCGACTTCCGCCGTCCATTTGGTCGAGTCGACCGCTGCCCCACTTGGTCCATTAAACTCATCGCTCCAGACCAAACTCCAGACGGTAGGAGGAGCGGCAGTGACTGCATTTGCAGGCGACAGCCTGCTGCCGACGGCCAGCGTCAGACCGAACACCAGCAACAAAATGAACAGAATCGCCACCCGGGTTCGTGACTTGTCAAAATGGGAAAATCGGACACTCATGGCAGCCTCACGGTCAACTATATCACCCATCCGCAGCGTGGAGTCTTCTTATCGCTCGCCTGCGGGTTACCGCACGCACCCACAGCAAAGCTACGGCAATGAAGGGCAGCAGGTATATCAAGAGGTCCCAGCGCCCGTATCCGGGAGGCGTAGCTTCCACGGTGGCTGACGCCTCACCGCTGCCTTGGGTGCTCGTTAGAACAACCCGCACCCGCCACATCTCCTGTGCGTCCAGAAGTATCAATGCTTTGTATTGCACCTGGTTGCGCAGGTCTTCCCGCTGGACCGGATACAGCTTTTCGGCGAGCCGACCGCTGGTTGGTTGTACACCCAGTTCAATCTTCAGATCAATCGGGATCGTTGCGCCCGGTTGCGGATTGATGATGACAAAGAATGTGCTTTCCCCAACGTCGGGATCGGTCCAGACAGAAACTATACAAGGGCCAACACTCTTATCGACAATGATCGGAAACGGCGGCCCCTCATGTGCCCTGATGTTCCAGGACACCGAAAGCAGGAAACAAACCATCAGAACGCCTTTCAACCAGCTATACAGTGGTGCCGACAGACGATCCACGAAATCACACGAACCCGCACGAAAAATCCGATTCGTGTTGTTTCGTGTGATTTCGTGGATCGTATTCTCGCTCACAACTTGCTCAAGACTAGACAATCGAATGACTCAATCTACCCACCCAGAACGCTGCCTCTCATCTCCATTGGCTGGTTCATTACCCAGACTGCCGCCACCCAAAGGACCACAGACAGACCTGCCCAAACCCCAAAGATGCGCATCCGATGTCTCGCCAATTCTTCGTGGGCGAGACGATAACCAACCAACAACGATCCCACTAACCCTAAACCCAGGAAGCCCAACTCCATCGCGTGGACAGCACCCTGCGGCAAACCAGTTAAGGTCCAGGACGGTTCACCCAAGACGGCCCAGCCCAAACTGGCAACTGCACTCTGAGTTACCGGTATGAAAGTGAACAGGCCGGTTAAGAAATGAAATGAGTAGTGGGCCAACCACATGCTGAAGCCAAGCGGCACTAGAGTATAAGCGTACCGTACCACCAACGGGAGCACAGCACGTTGGGCGCCGCCCCAAACCTGTGTCAACCAGGCGGCCAGGCCCAATAGCAAGATTGGCTCGATGATTAGCATCAACCCGAAGATCATGCCGAGCACCGGAGCTTCATGGCTTACGTGCAGTACACGCCCAAGCCAACTCTCCAGTACAAACACCGGACTGACCATCCCAAAGGCATTCAACAGTGCTCCAAATGTGAACACAATCACCAGCGCCGCCAGATCCTTGCGTCGCGAAAAGTAGCCGACCCCCGAACGCATGGGATCGATCATTAGTTCAGCAGCCGGAACTCGCGTGAGTATGCCCACATTGTCGTGCGGGCAAGCGTAGACACAATCCAAACAAAACGTGCAGTCCATGTTGCCAACCTTACGTGGCTGAAAAAGCGCGAGCTCGCAACCGCGTTGGATGACAACCAAACCCGGCGCCGGCTCACGTTGGCCGCGAATGCAATCCTTTGTCCGGCAGCTTACGCAGACGTCCCGATCGCGGACCTTCACCTCTAACGGTGAAAGTGTGGACGCCACAAAGTTGAACTGCCCAATCGGACAAACGAATTTGCAAAACGAGGCGTGCTTGAAAACGCCATCGACCACCAGCGCACCGACGAAGTAGGTAATGATCAGCCAGGCTGTCCACCAGGGTGAAGACCAAAGGTCGAACAGCTCGTAAACAAAGAGGGTGGCCACGAAGAGGCCGGTCGAGAGCCACTTATTGCGCAGCATTCTCGGCCAATTGCGTCGAGGCTTAAAAAGGCGCCGCGCGGCCTCGCGTACGAGCATGAAAGGACAACTGAGACAGAAAAAGTTACCGGCACAGAGGAGAACTAAGACCAACGCCCCACGAAAGTGAACCCAGCCAAGCGTTGTGGCCAGGTTCTTCGGCGCCAGGTCCGGTCCAAACAACCCGTGCATGATCATCACGACGCTGATGATTAGCAAAGGAATTTGTAGCAGCGTGCGCGCGTGGTGCCAGCGAAGGAAACGGCCCAGTAGGGGCACTCGCAACAGATCAAAGGGATGCGAATCCGACTCACCAGGAAATAGGGTAGACGACTGGTTGGACAAGATTTCTTAATTGGCGCGGACGCCTTTTACGTCCAAATGACGTTCCAGCTTCTGCCCGCCGGCCAGAGTGATGCGCGTGAGGATGGTCCAATCGCCCGCCATGTTGAAGTCGAGAGTCGCCAGGTAGCGACCCGGTTCCGTCTCTTTTGCATGGGCGAACACGGGACTCATTCCGGCGTGAGACATGATTCCCTCGAGCGCGATGCTGGCTCCGGTTACCGGTTGACGGCTGGCGTCGGCGATTCTCAGCGTCAGCGTCGCCGGGCCGACTCGGACTGGTTGCGGTGTAACTTCGAATTCAATGGTGACAGCGGACGATGACTCTGTCGGCTTGTTACACGCGGCTACTACAATGGTCAGGAACAGTGCCGCAGCAACAGCCAGTAGCGAGGAGGGGATCATTTTCCATATGTCATTTGACATTTCTCATTTGTCATTGCAGGAACTCGCTAAGCTGAGCTACTTCATCTTCATTGAATCGGCTGCACTCGAAGGACAAATGGATTACCAAGATAAGCATGGACTTACAACCAAGTCCGGCCTCGTCAACGCCGCTTTCTGCCGATTAGTTCTTTCTTGCAATGACCAATGAGAAGTGTCAAATGACAAATGGGAAATAATCCAAAATCGACAAGTAGCAGATAAGACTGAACCGCTACCCGAATCACGCGCTAGCCGGCGCTGGTTTCCACGCACAATTGCAAGAGGCATGCTCACCCTGTGGCGGGAACATGTGGTAGTACATGCCGATCACCATGGGGATGAACACGATAGCGTTATAGAAGAGATGTATCTCAACCCTCGACTTGGGGAATGCCATCTGCAAGAAACTGAGCGGCACCGGTGAGCCAAGTAAGTTGTGTTGAAGAATTGCCTGTGCCTGCAGCAGGCCATGTTCGATGTGGTGCCAGAACTGGATCACCAACGCAACGGTCCACCACTTACGAGAAAATCCGGTAAATCCTTTGCGCAAGACCCATATTCCCGCGAGCATGATCACTGCGTACCCGTAGTGAAGGACCTCCGAGCTGACCATCCACGGAAACCACAAACCCAGAACCCCGCCAGCTTGTGGACGGGGCCAACCGAGAACAAAAACCTGTACCGCCTGCGTCAGGTGCTCAGCCCAGTGAGCGAGCACGACGACCATCAGAAGCTGGAGGGAACGTTTGTGCCATTGAGTGTTTAGCTTATCGTGAAAACCTGGACCAGCTTTTGAGGCCAACGAAACGGCCGGCATACTTGAACTTGAAGCAGCCATAAGAAACTCCTCTTACCTTTCAGGAATCTACAAGCCAAACCACGTCAATACGAGACCGGAAGTTGAGTTCTAGCGCGCCAGCCTGTCCGGGCTGGTCGGGTTCTTACCTAAGCCTGAGGCGCCTATGTTATGACAGGCCGCTGCGAAATCAAAGCCATCAGCATTGGTAGTCAAGGTTTTGAGCTTTGTAACTCGCAAAGGGTGGTTCTCAGTCCCGGTCTCTAAACTCTCTGGGGAATCGAAGGTCGTCTTAGCTGTGCAACAAACTAGGATGGAAATTCAAAAACCTTCGACCACCGCCCCGGGACTGAGAAAAAACTTGCAGGATCAGAGGCTAACACCGTAAAAGCCTCCCGTCATGAACCCTGGGTTGGGTCTGTAACTCAACCTTTAGTTGGAGGCGCCGGTCAAAACTGATACTAACGGAGATGGACGAGCCCACGCTGTAAGGCCGTGGTGGCCGCTTGAGTACGGTCGGATACCCCCAACTTGCCGAGGATATTATTGATATGACTCTTAACTGTTGCCTCACTGATCTGCAAAGCGCTGGCAATCTCCTTGTTACTCTTGCCTCGCACGATCTCTTCGAGCACCTGCATCTCCCTGGCGGTCAGGTCGGATCCAATCATTCTCTCGGCGAGTCTTTCAGCCACTAGAGTTGGAATCCGGCGCGAGCCGCCATTGACCTTTCTGATAGCATCCTCCAATTCTTCGAAGAACATATCCTTAAGCAGATAACCCTGGGCCCCCGCTTGCAGAGAACGATAAATGTCTTCATCACCGTCGAAGGTCGTTAGCACAATCAGCCGAGCGTCCGGAAACTCGCGGCGGATGGCGGCAATCGCCTCAACCCCGCCCATTACCGGCATGCGAAGATCGATCAGCGTGACGTCGGGTTTATGAACGCGATACAAATCCATCGCTTGTTGCCCGTTGGTTCCTTCAGCCACCACTTCCATGTCGGCCACGGTGTTGATCAGCGCGACGAATCCCTGCCTCACCACCGCCTGGTCGTCAATGACCATGATTCGGATCATATCGGTACCTCAACAATCACTTCAGTCCCTGCCCCATTGCTCTGAATCGACAAGGTACCACCAATTTGCTCTGCGCGCTCACGCATGCTGGTTAGACCAAAGTGGCCCTCACCTGGCCCACCCTTGCTTTGCTGATCAAAACCGCACCCATTGTCCTGCACGCTCAACTGCACTCTGCCGGCGTCAAACTTCAAATTGATTAAGATGCGTTCCGCCTGGGCGTGCTTGACTGCATTGTTGATGGCCTCCTGACCGATGCGCAACAGATTGCCTTCCACTAGCTCGCTGAGAGGCCGAAAGGTTCCGTTGACCTCGACTTGTGCCTGGACTCCGGTCTCAGCAGTTAAGCGGCGCGCCGTATCACTCAGGGCTGCCGGCAGATCGTTGTGATCCAGAGCCTGAGAACGCAAGTCCCACACGTAGCGCCGGGCTTCGGCGATGCCTCGACGGACCAACAGGCGCACGCGATTCAGATGAGAACTGGCGAGCTCCGCCCCCGCGGGCATCGTTCGCGCCACTACTTCGAGTTGCACCGATATGCCAAGCAGCTCCTGCGCCAGGTTGTCATGAATCTCTCGAGCAATACGGTTCCGCTCAGCCAACACCGCAGCGAACTGCGATTCCACCTGCCGCAAACGAAACCTGTATGCTTGCCAAACGAGCAGCGCCAGGCTCAGAACAACGAGACCATAAAACCAATAGGTCTGATAAAAGTAGGGACGCAGGTGCAAATCGAAGACTGCACCGGTGTCGTTCCAAATGCCGTCGTTGTTGCGGGCAATCACACGGAACGTGTAGTTACCCGGCGGCAGATTTGTATAGTAGGCAACGCGAC
Source organism: Pyrinomonadaceae bacterium (assembly GCA_023717565.1). Lineage (GTDB taxonomy): Bacteria > Acidobacteriota > Blastocatellia > Pyrinomonadales > Pyrinomonadaceae > PSRF01. The sequence continues at coordinate 5,902 of JAMQPI010000332.1, forward strand.
GCGTACCTGGATCCACCCAGTCTGGATCAAACCCTTCAAGCTTGTACTTAAAGCTGACCTTTTCGGGAGCGATGAAACTCAACGCTGTGTAGTAGAAATCGAACCGCGTCTTACCCGGTGGTAGTTCCATACTGCGACCCGGGTTAATTGACTCATCGTCAATTCGCACCTGGTTGATAACCACCGGCGGGGGCTGCTCATTTATCTTTATCTTTCCCGGATCGATCATGGCAACGCCCTTGACGGTTGAGAACCATAGCTTACCGTCAACTCCCTTCCAAGCCGCCGGATGTCCGCCGCCGCTGCATTCTCTGGTAATCATCCCGTCCGCGGTACCGTATGCGACGAAGGCTATGGAACTGCCCTTCCCACTGGCAGAGTCATCAAGTTCTTTCTTACTGAAGCGGAAGATTCCCTTGCTGCAACCGAGCCACAAGTTGCCCTGCTGGTCCTCCAGCACACGATAGACGACGTCATCCGGCAGTCCCTCACTAGTCGTGAAAGCGACAAACTTCCCATCCTTTAACCGATTCAAGCCGCCACCTTGGGTGCCGATCCAGAGCGTCTTCTCAGCATCCTCGTAAAGTGAAATAACCACATCACTCGAGAGCCCGTCTCTGGTGGTGTAAGTGGTAAACCGGTCATCCTTGAATCTGCTTAAGCCGCCCAGGGTACCGATCCATAAACTTCCGTTGGCATCTTCCTGAATAGCACCAATGAAATCGTTCGGCAGACCGTCGATGGTCGTATACACCTTAAAAACCCCATCTCGCCATCGGGTCAGGCCGCCTCGAGTCCCCACCCAGAGATTGCCTTGACGGTCAGCGAAGATGGATCTGACGAAATCGTTCGCTAGTCCCTCGGCGGAAGTGTAGGTGGAGAACCTTCCATTATTGAAGCGGGTGAGCCCGTCGGGTGTGCCGGCCCAAACATTGCCCTGGTTGTCCGCACACAAGGCCAGCACGACATTGCTCGCTAGCCCATCCCGGGTCGTGTAGGTAGTAAACTTTCCATCCTTGAAGTGACTCAAGCCACCGCCATTCGTGCCGATCCAAATACCGCCCTGCGGGTCCTCGTAGATTGCCTTGACCAGATCGCTGGCTAGCCCCTCTCTAGTGGTGTAGGTACTGAATTTCTTGTCCTTCAGTAGACTTAGACCACCTGACTCGGTACCAACCCAAAGGCTACCCTCACGATCTTCAAAGATTGAGAGAATGATGTTGCTTGAAAGTCCCTCTCCTTGTTTAAAGCCGGTGAATTGGTTATTAGCAAAGCGCACCAAACCGCCGGCAGTACCCACCCAAAGACTGCCCGAACGATCGGATACCATGGAAGTGATTCGGTTGCTGGGTAAACCATCCTGCGTTGTATAAGTACGAAAACTCCCCTGATCAAGACAAGCGAGACCATTCAGCGTGCCAAACCAGAGACGACCCTGCCCATCCTGGTCAATGGCCACCACGCTATTGTTCGCGGCCCCTGCGGGCACCGCATAGTTGAGGAGCTTGCCATCCTTGAACCGGCTCAATCCATATGCTGTGCCAATCCAGAGCGTACCCTCTCGATCCTCGAAAATGGCTTGAACGCTGGAGGTGGGTAAGGCAGGTTGCGTGATAAAACTGTTGAAGACTCCATCTTTGAAACGTGTCAGTCCAGACGACGTAGCGATCCAGAGAGTGTCGTCATGTCCGTTGAAGAGCGCCTGGATCGTTTTTCCGGGTAGCCCTTCCTGCGTGCTAAAAGCTGAAAACTTTCCTGCAGACAGCCGGACCAAACCATCTGCCGTGCCAATCCAGAGAGCGCCCTGGCGATCTTCCGCGAGAGCGCGAATGTCATTGCTCTTGAACTGCTCGGTATTTCGCTTATCGAAGACCGTAAAACTGATGCCGTCGAAGCGAGCTAAACCTTCCTCAGTGGCGATCCAGACATAGCCATCGCTCGTTTGGGATATTGCGTGGACAGTGTTTTGAGGAAGTCCGTTCTCGGTAGACCAGACTGCTTGCGCAAACTGTGAGAGCTCGCGTTGAGGATCGAGGGCAAACGCCAGCCCACCCCCTGAGAAAAGCGATAAGAACAGGAGTTCAAGGAGACAAACAGAGATTCTGCAGATGACACTCGACGGAGGCATTGATTCCTGCCGCGCAGTTGTTGGTTGCATTGCCGGTTGATACTGTAACATCCGGCGGGTTGACGGCAATTTGATTATAGAGACATCTTACCTCTCAGGGGTAAACGTTCGAGGATTTTAGATGCAAATGCGATTATCACCAGTGATTCTTACTTCAGCTCTTCTGTTGTCATCAGTTCCATTACCTACAGTGGTCAGTCATGCTCGTTGGCGTGCAGCCAACGAATCAGAACTTCGTAGAATCATTCCGGCGCGGGCTGCAGTCATAACAGAGAATATTGAAACTGAATTTCGCACCGCCTCTGGAGTAACTGATGGCAAGGACCGGTTCATAGCGGGCGTTGTGATGATCACCGCGGGCTACTCCGCCGAGGGCAAGTATTCTCATTTCTTTATCACGCAGGCGCCACTGAGTATCGACAACACACTCTTACAACCAGGCGAGTATGTTTTTGGTACCCAACGAACCGGCAACGACGCCATTCGAGTCAGCTTTTATCGCGCGTCCAATGGAGAAAAGACGGCAGAAGTGGAAGCCCGCATCAACCGGAAGAGCAGCGGTGTTCGATCGTTGCTGATCATGCCTCCGGTGGGAGGCAAGGCACTCATTCAAATCGGCCGTTTCACTTTTGAATACCGAGTGATGGAGTAGATGCCCGCTAGCCAATACCCTTAGAAGGTCTTTTGGAAATGGAAGTCTGTCGATTCCGTGTGCTTGTTCCGAGGTCACTCCGTAGGAGTCAGATGTTTATAGACCGGGACAATGATTACTCCAATCGCCGTTCTGAGGGGCGGAATGATACGAGATGTGTACCTATCAAGTTGAGTTCCGCCCCTCAGAACGGTTGGGGGAGAGTTCGTCGTGCAGTGCTATAAACATCCTACCCCTACGGGGTGAACCAGAGAGATATTGGTAACGATCTCGACTAAGCAGTAGGGATTGGATTATGTTCTTGAATATCTCCCGGCAATCGATAAGAATAGGCGGCGTTCCTTCAATCCCTTCCTGAGGACAACAGTTTACTTATGAGAAAAGCGGCGCTTGCTTCGGCAACGATTATTGTTTCTATGTGCCTCGGTCTGCCCCCACAGAAAGCGAGCACTCAGGCGTCGCTTAGTTCATCCTCCGTCGTTCCCATAGTTACGACCAAGGCTGACGGACCACCGGATTCACGCAACGTTAGACTCGTGATGAGCAGTGGAACGACACAAGCCGGAGCCACTGCCGACCGTGGACCAGTAACCACTGACACCAACGATAGTGACGAATTCCTACAGCGCACCATCCGTTCCGCGCCGCCAACGCGTGATCATTCGCAGAAGATCGAGGCCTTGCTGAAGCGGATGACGCTTGAAGAGAAGGTCGGTCAGATGACCCAGCTGGCCATCAACATGGTGACAACCGGCGCGGGTCAGGACATCCGCATCGATCCTGCTAAGCTTGAGAAAGCAATCGTAAAGTATGGCGCCGGGTCAATCTTGAATGTCGCGGACCAGGGTCTGACTGTCGATAAGTGGCACGAGATCATTGGACAAATTCAGGAAGCGTCTACCAAGAAGACGCGCCTCGGTATCCCCTCCATTTACGGCATCGATTCGATTCACGGCGCCGGCTACGTTCTCGGTACGACGCTTTTCCCGCAACAGATAGGGATGGCCGCAACCTGGAATCCCGAGCTGATGAAACGGTCGTCGGAGATCACCGCGATCGAGACTCGAGCGGCCGGTATCCCCTGGACCTTTTCGCCGGTGCTCGATGTCGGACGTCAACCGCTCTGGCCGCGCCTCTGGGAAACGTTTGGCGAGGATCCCTATCTTGTCGGTGTTCTGGGCGTTGCGTTTGTGCGCGGAATGGAAGGCTCCGATCTATCGTCAGACGAGCACGTGGCGACCAGCTTGAAACACTACGTAGGCTACAGTTTTCCGCTGACTGGCCGAGACCGGACGCCAGCCTGGATTCCGGAAAACTATCTGCGCGAGTACTTCATTCCACCATTTGCCGTCGCCATCAAAGCCGGCGCCCGCACCGTAATGGTGAACTCGGGCGAGATTAACGGAGTTGCCGGTCACGTCAATCATCACATTCTGACTGACATTCTGCGCGATGAACTCAAGTTCAACGGCTTCGTCGTTTCAGATTGGGAAGACATCAAGAAGCTGGTGACGATTTGGCGGGTTGCTGAAAACGAAAAAGAAGCGACGCGACTCTCGGTTATGGCCGGCATCGACATGAGCATGGTCCCCAACGACTACAGCTTCAGCGATCACCTGATCGCCCTAGTCAAAGAAGGTGCCGTACCGCAGTCACGGATTGACGAAGCAGTGCGACGCATTCTGCTCGTAAAGTTTGAACTGGGCCTATTTGAGAAGCCAATGCCTAACCCGGCGCTCAAATCAAAGGTCGGGCTGCCAGAGTACAGACAGGCGAGCTTGCAGGCAGCTCGCGAATCGATGACGTTGTTGAAGAACACCAACAGCCTTTTGCCATTGGCGAAAGACCGAAAGGTGCTCGTCACTGGTCCAACTGCTGACTCTTTGATCTCGCTCAATAATGGTTGGACCTATGTTTGGCAGGGATCCGAACCTTCTCTGTTTCCAAAAGATCGTCTCACTATCCGAGGCGCGATCGAGGCGAAGGCCGGCAAGGCAAACGTCAATTATGTGCCGGGCACAAAAATCACCAGAGGACCTGGACCGGTAAACGTTACGCCGACTAACATCGACGCTGAGGTTGATATCCCCGCCGCTGTCCGCGCGGCCGAGGCGGCGGATGTGGTGGTGCTTTGTTTGGGCGAAGGCTCATACACAGAGACGCCGGGAAATATTACCGACCTGACTCTCCCCGAGCCGCAATTGAAACTGGCGGAAGCAATTCAGGCGACCGGCAAGCCGGTGGTGATCGTGCTCGTCGAAGGACGCCCCAGAGTCATTAACCGCATTGTTGATAAAGCCGCGGCGATTCTGATGGCCTACAATCCTGGCAATGAAGGCGGGCAGGCAGTTGCCGACGTGATTTTTGGCGACTTCAACCCCTCAGGCAAACTTCCTTTCACCTATCCGCGCACGCCTAACGGCCTAATCACTTACGATCACAAAGCGTTCGAAACAGAGGACACTGCTTTCGGCAACGTGGCTTTCAAGCCGCAGTTTGAGTTTGGCGAAGGCCTCAGCTACACAACCTTCGCCTATCGCGACTTGACCCTAAGTCCAAAGACGATCTCCGGAAACGAAGAAGTCTCAGTCGGGGTAACAGTCAGCAATACGGGTAAGCGTGCCGGTCAGGAGGTCGTTCAGTTATACGTGAGGGATCTGGTGGCCTCTCTGTCGCCTGCGGTCAGGCGTCTCAAACGTTTTGCGAAGGTCTATCTTGAACCGGGCCAGAGCCGCACCTTAACGTTCAAGTTGCGCCGTGACGACCTTACTTTCATAAACACTGATAACAAACCTATCGCCGAGCCTGGTGACTTCGACGTGCTGGTCGGTGGGTTGAAAGACCGCTTCGCACTCAAGTGACATAACACAATCCGCAGATTACGCAGACAGAAACAAAGGAGGCAGGAGCAGGAAGGCAGACTGCAGGAGTACGAAGCTTGTAACCACTGGCATGCTGTTCCTGCTCCTGCCGTCTGCTCCTGCCTCCTGTCTCTTTCCAATCTGCGCAATCTGCGGATAGTCCCCAATCGGTAATGAGCTTTGGAGTCTAGATTGACAACCCCTGAAAACAACACCCCTCCTATCGATCTAAAGCAGAAACAGCAAGCCATCTCTCGTTCGGGAGATGGTTTTGATTTGTTTCTGATCAGCGTCCTGATTCTCTTCCTGGAGCTCGCCAGCATTCGTTGGTTCCCGGCGCACGTTCTCTACCTGACGTTCTTTACGAATGTGGTGCTGCTGGCCTGCTTCCTGGGAATGTCGGTGGGCTGTCTGGCCGCCAATCACCGTCGCCGCTATCTGACCTGGACCCCTTTATTGCTATTAATCGCGTTAGCGGCGGCACATGCGGTGGAAATCAGCAGCGGTTCTTTTGTGAAGTTTGTGGATGTCGGCAACCAGTCGTCGCCGCAGAATATCTACTTCGGCACGGAGTATCACAGTCAGGATCTGTCTCGTTACGCCATTCCGGTCGAGGTCCTGTGCGGCTTCTTCTTTCTAATCATTGCGCTGGCGCTCCTTGGACCAGGGCAAGAGCTGGGCCGTGCTCTGAACCGTTGGCCCAATCGCGTGCACGCCTACACCCTGAACATAGTGGGCAGCATCGCCGGTATTCTGCTGTTTGCTGCTTCGTCGTGGTTGCATTTGTCGCCGCTCTGGTGGTTTTTGTTGGTCGCCCTGGGACTGAGTTACTTCTACTTCTTCTCACCCCATCGGCACTACCGAAAACTACTGGGCCCGGGCACGATAACAGCGGTGCTCCTGATAGCCATGATCGGCCTGGCGGCATACACCCCCGTCCACAACGACTATCCTGGCCAGGCCGAAGCCCAGCATATCTGGTCACCTTATTACCGGATTGATTTCAAGCAGCAGGATCTATCGCTTTCGGTAAACCTGATCTATCACCAGCAGATGGTTTCTCGAAATGAAGTGTTTCCAGCCTATGCCCTGCCGCACCTATTAAATCGGGATAGTGGTCGACCGGCTTTCAAAGATGTCCTGATCATCGGGGCCGGTTCGGGAAACGATGTCAGCAGGGCCTTGCAGTGGGGCGCCAATCACATCGATGCAGTCGAGATTGATCCAGCAATCTATCGACTGGGTCGCGAGTTTCATCCGGATCACCCTTACCAAGACAGCCGGGTGGAGATTCATCTCGATGACGGTCGCAATTTTTTACGGGCCAGCAAGCGGAAGTATGACCTGGTTATTTATGCCCTGGTGGACTCGCTGGTCCTGCATAGCGGCTATAGCAACATCCGGCTCGAGAGTTATCTGTTTACCAGGCAAACTTTTGATGACGTGCGCAATCACCTCAAACCCGATGGCACTTTTGTTATCTACAACTATTTTCGTCAGGGCTGGCTGGTTTCCAGATTACAGCAGGGTTTAGAAGAAAGCTTTGGGGCCGGTAATCCGCTGGTGCTAACTCTTCCCTATCGGCAAATCATTGAACCCGAAAGCGCCACCTTCGGCGATTTCACGGTCTTCTTCGCCGGCAACACCGGTGCTTTGCGCGAC
>JAMQPI010000268.1 GCA_023717565.1 Pyrinomonadaceae bacterium
GGTGGGTCATGGGTTGCGATTCCACTCGGCGTAAGTGATCGGGAGCCCATGACCCACCGCTACCGCATTGTGGTACTGACCTCATGACACGCGGCTTGAGTAAGTCTCTATTCAGAGGAAAATGGAAAATATCCCCAGCATCCAACTGCAACCCAACCTCTACCTTTCGTTCTCGATATACACATCAAATCCAAACACAAACGGCTCCGAGCCATGCTGCTCAAACCAGCAGACGTGCTGGTCCACGAGGTCAACCTTAAGCGTGTAAGAACCCGGCAGCTGCGGCGCGGCGTAGTCGATCCTGATGTTTACAGTTTCGCCGGGGGCCACTGCGGAGGGGAGCCCTGGCTGGCCGTGGAACTCGCTTACCAGCGTGCCGGCTTCATCAAAGATTCGGACCGCAGGCATCACCACGCCGGCGCGAACAGTCTGCCCGGCAAGCCAGAGAGTATCTCCGGTATTCTGAATCGCGAGTGGTATCGTCATCGGCGCGCCGGGAGCGATCTGCTTGGGCGGAGTTGAGCGCAAGGAGAAGCGGGTCCGCAGCAGGCCGGGACTTCTACTGTCTGGCACCGTCGATGCCCTCGCGCCGTCACATACTTTCTTGCACGTCAGGTAGTGATAGTCAGTGGCCAGTGTTGTTAGCGGTAGACGGTCTCCTTCGAGCATCTCGCGTTCAAAGAGGCCGTTGACACTGACGTAATCACCCGTGATCGCGAAGCCATGTTCGTCAAGTAAGGCGCGCAAGTAGTCTTCACTGAAAGGGGATTCCAGCGTTCCGTATTGCCGCATCACGCCGCACAACTCGTCTTCGGTTGCCGAGCCCGCGGACGGCTTCTGACCTTCAAGAATGAAGAGTAGTCCGCCTACCTCAAGCATCGCTGCGAGGTGGGAGAAGACAGCGCCTTCGTCTTCAAAATGATGCAAGGCGTCGTAGCAGATAATGGCATCGAACTTTTGCGCCAAGGGTCCTGATTCGACGTCATGTTTCAGAAAGCGACACTGCATAGGGGTTTCGTGGTCCACGTGGTAAGGAACGCTCTCGACCCGCTCATGGGCCATCCGAATGAGATCATCACTAATGTCGATCCCCAGGACCTGGTAACCAAGCCGCGCGAAGTATTCGCTGAGCCATCCCGATCCGCATCCGACGTCCAGAATGCTCCCGCCCGCAGGTAGAGCCAGCGCGACGGCGATGTTGGCGAAGTCGGAAAAGTGACGATGCGTTTCCGCATCCATGCCGTCTCCGACGTGCTTCACCGGCTTGTTCTTGAGGTTATAGAAAGGCTTTGTTCTGAGGTAATAGCTTCGCTCAGCATCGAGCTTGCCTGGATACTCGATGGCCGCGCGTTTGTAATCGATACCCTCAATTCCGGGCAAGCGGCCGTCGGCATCTCGGCTCGGAGGCGCGTCCGCATGACCATTGCCAGCTATACGCGAATCGGACCGTAACTCAGCAGCGCGGTTGGTTTGAGGAAGAGTATTTAGGGTTGCGGCAAACGCCTGCGCCGGCGCCAGCAACGTAACCTCGGAGGCAATGCCGCGCAGCAGCGAATCGTCGCTTGCCGGCATCCCGAGCAGAGACAGTTCATCGGACACCTTATTGATAAGTTGCTTGCGCGAGCGATTCGCAATCACCTCACGAATGAACTCGACATAACGAGCCGCGCTCTGTTGACCATCGTGCTCCGAGAGCACGTGACGACGTGCGTTGGCGCCGATGCGTAGACGGAGCTGGGTATCCTCGATCAGTTTGCCTAAATACGCCTGGAGCAGTGCATCTGTGTATTGGTCATGATCGATCTTAACCACGGCGTCGTTGGGCAACTCAGCAAAGGCCCCAACGTTGGAGACAATCGCAGGCACGCCCGCCGCCATGATTCGATAGAGGCTGGCGGAGGTTTCACCGACGGTGCGCTGGCGAAGATTGATGGCGATGTCGGTCTCCGAGATGTAGCGCTCAAACTCGGTCAGCGCGACATGACCGGTAATCTGCACTCGGTCTGACAGGCCGCACTCGTTGATTAGTGCGCGCACATCAAAGTAGGAATTCTCGGCGCCGACCAGCGTAAAGTGGAAATCATACTCGTCGCGCAAACTCGCGAGGGCTCGGAGGGTGAGCTCAATGCCTTTGTCCGGAGTTACCAAACCGAAGGAGGCGATCGAAATGACGCGAGGTTGTCCGTTATCGTCTTTGACAGCTCTAACAGCGTGGATGTCGGCAACGGGCATAGGAATACGCGCGAGAGGAACTCCCGGAGCCAGGCGTTCGAATCTCGCGCGACTCCAATGGGAGTGCACAATGATACCTTCGGCATCGCCGGCCGCGCGGCAATTAAGTGGAAAATTAAGTGGGGCGGCGACCTGCGGCGGAACACTCCCGCGCAGCATATGCTCCTCGGCTCTGAGTCGCTCTCCCTTGCCGTGACAGGCTGTGACCTCAGACAGATAGAGTTCAAGATCCTCTCGTACGCGCGCCAGGCCCAGAAAGAAATCTTGTAGGGCGAAGTCGTGAAACACCACGATGCCCGGTTGCTTGCGCATCGTGTCGAAGATGCCCGCATGGTAGCGATGATCGTTTCCCATGTGATAGATGACCGCCTCATAGTTGGAGAGTCGATCGAGCACGGATGGGTCACGCTGATAGTCGAACCACTTGCACTGAGTTGTCGTCTTCGGGTTACTGGGATGGAAGCCGTCGACGAAAAGGTCAATCTCCGCATGGGCGGCGAGGTAAGGCAGCAGTTCCTCGCTGTAGTCGGAGATTCCCGACGGTTGCGGATTTAGCGGACTGAAGTATGCAAGGTTCATAAGAAGACGGTCAGTGGTCCGTGGTCCGTGGTCCGTTGTCCGTGGTCAGATGTCGGCGGTCTTGACCCCGCTAGGGGTGAGATGTTTATAGTTTGCGTCCCGCCCCATTCTCGGCGTTCGGAGGAGCGGAACTCAAGCGGCGTGTACTCATCAAGATATCTTCCGATCCTCCGAACGCGGCTGGGTCTTGTACATGGTTCCGGTCTATAAACATCTCACCCCTAGCGGGGTCATGACACTAACCATGGACAACTGACCACGGACAACTGACCACGGACCACTGACTACTGACTACTGACCACGGACCAATTGCTACCGAACGACACTCACCTTGGCTTTGGCTGTTGCGGAGCCCTTGTCCCTGAACCAGGCCACCTGCTCCTGCAACATGTCGACCTCAAGAATATACTCGCCCGGGTCTTTGGGTGCGGTGATCTGGAGTGGCACTTCGACTTCCTCTCCGGGTTTCAGGTTTTTCGGTAGCCCGTAGCGCCCATCCATGTTAGTGACCAGTTGCTCTCCTCCCGCCTTCAGCCAGCGGTTACCAACAGCAAGGTAGAACCGGTTGTCGGGGTTCGTGTTGATTTCACCGCCGCGTGCGTACCATGGAGCGTCGCTCGCGTTTTTGACTTTGATCTGAATGGTTTCTTTCTGTCCGCTCCGTAGTTTGACTGGTGGGTTGGCCAGCGTGATCTGGGCCTTGAAGCCGGTCTCGGGCAATGCGGATGCGTTCATCATGCCCACCGGCGCACCAGGGTTGGCTGCGCGGGGCGCATCTTGCGGTGTTGTGCTTTGGCATGCGGCAATCATTAACCCGCACAGAATCAACAGAGCACTCAGCGTGTTTCTAACCTTCATCTAGTCGTTCCTTTCCGATGGCCATGAGTGGAAGAGCGTCATTCGACTTTAATTCTATATCTCGCAGGATAGGAGCCCTTGGCTTTGAAAAACGTCACGCCTTCCTGAACCAGATCGATTTCAAGGACATACTCGCCCGCCTCGGCTGGCGCGTTGATAGTCAGGAGGATCTCCACCGATTCGCCCGGTCCGATGTCGCGAGGCAAGGGGCTCCGGCCGTCCATGTTGTTCACCAGCCTATCGTCTCTGCTGTCGAACCAGCTATCGGCGACATTTATAGAATATTTTCCGTCTTTTTGCCCGCGTGCAGGCCAGACGTAGTCGCTCAAGTTTTTAACAGTAACAAGAATTGTAGAGCTTTGTCCGGCGCGCAGTGTCACCGGCGTGTTTGTCACCGAGAGTCCGACCTTGAACGCGTCGTCGTTTAGAGGTTCGCGGGTCTCGGTTATTTGCGGGTCCGCAGTCATTTGTGGTCGCACGTGTTGCTCCGGCAGACGAATCTCAATCAGGGTCATGTGTATCTGCCTATTAGCTGAGAAGAACGGCACCATGACAGTCGTGATTTCCCCGACCGTGAGCTCGCGTCTTTTGAGGAACTCGAGCGAGGCGTCAAGGTCATCTGTCAGGGTTAAAGAGAAAACACGCTTGCCGCGCTGCGCCTCAAGAGCGCGGGCGAAACGCTCGCGAGACTGCGGCTGGTCGAAGTATTCGAGGTTGTTGACGGAGATCATCGGCAGGTCGGGGCGAAGCAGCATTTGCACACCATTCGACTTCACGCCGCTCACGATCCAAGCCTCCACATGTCCTACCAGCGTCCGATTTGTCTCTGACAGGAATGGCATCAACTGGCGGTCACGCAACACCCAGCGAAGTTCCTTGCCAAAGGCTTTCCTGTCGTCGAAGAAGGTTGGGCGTTTGCTCCACTCGGTTTGCGATACATACCGGGTCGCGAGTCCGCATTGCGCGGCCAGCAGGCACAAAGGCAAGGCCGCTACGGCAAGCCTAAGGGGACGTAACCAGCTCCCGCTACGCTCAAAGATGTACCGCGCGAGGTAGACGACAAGCACCCCGCCCAACACCTCCACAAAGACAGCGTAACGGACATAACCACTGGTGAGACTCCACAGGAGCGAACCGAGTAGTGTTGCCAGTGCGATCATTCGCGCGCGCGCCGCGGCACCCGGGAGCACCAGGCAGAGCGCGGCTCCCACTGTCCCGAGTACAAGTCGACCTGAGTACACACCTAACTCGGAGAGGCGCCCCGGGTTTGAAAAGCTCAACAGTGGCCACAGGATCGTTTCGGTCCAGCCGTGCGGTCCCCACCTGCCGTCGTAAGGGGTGATGGGATTCCAGAACGGGGACTTGATTAAATTGTTATAGAGCGGGAAGACGGGGCTACCCGTCTCACCAAAGATATAGATGGCATGCGGCAACAGCGGCAGCAAGAAGAGGCCCGCCGAGACCGCGACGAACTTCAAGGTCCTCGCGTCGAGTTTTTGAGAGAGCATTTGAACGGTGAAAACGGCAAGAACAGGCAGAGCGACCGCCGCGTTTGTCAGCTTCAGGCCCAGGCTCGCACCCAGCAACAGCGCGGAGAAGAGCAAGTCGCGTTTTTGGTTCGTTGATTCCTTGTATTCAAGAGCGAGGCGTAGGGCCTCGAGCGTCAGCGGCAGTGCCAGCAAGTCCACCATGTAGTTATTGATTTCAAACAACCCGTGCTCGATAAAAAGCGCCAGCAGCACGCCGGCGCATCTCAGCGTCGCACTCTCAACAAACGGTCGCAAAATCTTCTCCAGAATTGTTCCGGCCCAGACGAGTGCGAGCAAGTTGACGATCGTCCCCAGCCGGTAGCCGAGCAAGTACCGGCTGATACCAGTCAGCATGTCGGACGCTGGATTGAAAGGGAAGATTGTCGGGAAGAAGTCGCCTGGCAGAAACTGCAGGCCGCGGAGCGATCTTTCACCCTGAACCAGCCGATGGTTGAGCACGTCGAATGAGAGGTCGGGAAACGCAAATCGCATCGCGAAGACAACGAGAAGCGGCAGCGCTACGATCAACCAGAACCGGCGCGGTGTCCGTTCGGACTCGTCTTTTTTTGTGTGCAGATAGGCAAGCCAGAGCAGCGCGGAGCCAACAAGCGTGATGGCCCAGGCAACTTTGTTGTTGCCGATTGCCCATGCGTACTGGCGAATAAAGACGACGACATAAAGAGTGATGAGCAGATCGCCGAACTCGAGCTTGCGGCGCAAGGTCGTCACCATCACCTCGGCGTCTCCCGGATGTCAAGAACGATAGCTTCTAACACGAGTTGGAAACCAAGTATCAGGGGCAGCACTGCGAACATCACGGTGCCGGTAGTTGCTGGATGGCCGGTCAAAACGCTCTTTATCCAATGGTACACACCGAAGAAGACACCCCAGCCGAGGAGGAGCAAACCCATGATCAGGAAGAGCGCGATTGGCGAGAAGTCACGCAGCACGTATTTCTGGTAGATGCGACGCCAGAAACGCGGGATGAATAGCAGCGGAAAAGTTATGCCGGTTTTGAAAGGGCTGAGGTTCGACTCCTCTTCACCATAGCGTGCCGGGATCGCCACATCGCGCACGCGGAAATTGTGGAAGTTGAGCGCTATCAGCATGTCGTTCTCGAAGAAATAGCGCTGGTGGATGTTTTTCAAATCGAGTTGCCGCAGCGCACTCGCCTTGATTGCGGTGTAGCCATTCTGTGGGTCGAAGATGTGCCAGTAACCGGAGGCGAGTTTGTTGACGAACGTGAGCGCGATGTTGCCGATTAGTCGATGACGCGGCATCTGCGAGAGCGATTCGCCGGCGAGAAAACGATTGCCTTTAGCATAGTCGTAGTCTTGCTCGACGATCGCATCGAGCAAAGGGGGCAGGTGCACGGCCGACATTTGCCCATCACCGTCCATCTTGACCGCAATGTCACAACCGAGTTCGAGCGCCTTCGCGTAACCCGTCATCGTCGCTCCGCCGACGCCCTGATTGCCCGGCGTTTGCATCGCCACTACGCGCGTATCGCTGCACGCCTGAATCTCGCCTAGCGTGTCGTCTTTACTGCAATCGTCTACGGCGACGATGGTATCAACCCACTCCGGCATCGCCCGCAGGACTTCGCCGATATGGCGCGCCTCGTTGTAGGCCGGAACGACTACGGCAATGCGCTGGTTCTTATACATGTGCATCCGCTGGCTACCGAGACTGTGTAAAAAAACTCAACCTCTCATTCTCCCCAACCTTCAGGTTGGGGTTCAGCGGCACAAGGAAGGAACGGCAACCATTTTAATGGTTTGCTCGGCCCTCCATTCCGAACCGCTTATCAAATATCGGCGTCGAATAGGAATATGAGAGGGTATCCTTACGCGGACACAGTCTGACATGAGAATTGAGAGAGCCCGCCGAGGAAACCATTAAAATGGTAGCTTCATCTCTAGCGCCGACTGACCCCAACCTAAAGGTTGGGTAGAATGAGAGGTTGAGTTTTTACACACTCTCTACGGCAAATGGTTCTGTGGTTGAGCAGTGCTTGAACTGTTGAGCTTAGGATTCCGTTGGGGATTTCAGAGTATGCACACAGCCTCGGTAGCAAGGGGTCGTGAGTTAAGACGCACTCAAGCCGCAGGCCTACTGGTTGGATGGTTGTTAAGAGTTGAGTAGCGGATTGGCAGTCATGCCCCCTTAGGGTTTCGCGACAATGAACGGACTGGTCTCCGCTTCCCGGCGATAGAAAACTCTTGGTCGCTGTAGACTACGTTTGTTGGGCTCTCTCAGACGGTCTTCGCTGCAATTTACAATTCGAAATTCCCTGGAACCTCTTGACAGTCACGCTACACCGTTGGCTTACTGTAGCGATCCTAAGACGACGAATCCAAAATCACGGAAAATTCAAATGACTTTGTTTCACGGACCCAAACCTGTCGTTGGCGTGATTCACGTTGGCGCCTTGCCGGGAACGCCGGGCAATACGCAGACTGTAGCAGAATTGGTGATAGCAGCCAGCCGCGAAGCGAAGCTATATCGTGAATCGGGTGTTGATTGTGTGGCACTCGAGAACATGCACGACGTTCCCTATCTGCGGGGCGAGGTTGGTCCGGAGATCGTGGCTGCAATGACCACCATCGGAATTGAAGTCAGAGGTGAGGTCGGGGTGCCGGTGGGGATCCAGATTCTAGCCGGTGCAAATATGGAAGCGATGGCCGTCGCTCATGCTGCCGGCTTGGATTTCATACGCGCCGAAGGTTACGCCTACGCGCACGTGGCCGACGAGGGTCTGATTCAAGCTTCGGCGGCGAGACTGCTGCGTTATCGTCGAATGATCGGAGCTTCTTGCGTCCAGGTTTGGGCCGACGTCAAGAAAAAACACTCAGCGCACGCAATCACGGCCGACGTCAGTCTAGGAGCTACAGCCCACACTGTTGAGTTCATGGGAGCCGACTGTGTGATTGTCACGGGCAGCGTCACTGGCGAGCCACCGAGCATCGCCGACGTTAAGGAGGCCAAAGCTCATTGTCGTTTACCGGTGATCCTCGGTTCAGGTATTAATGCGGAAAACATAACCGACTTCTACCATGAGGCTGACGGCTTTATTGTTGGGTCAACTTTCAAAGTGGATGGACAGTGGTCCAACACCATTGACCCTTCGCGAGTTGCGAGGTTCATGACGATTGTAAATAAGCTGCGAAAGACTGCTGCCAGCGCTTAAGGTTTTGAGATCAATCTGCTGGATGACTCAACGTTCAATTTCGGGAAGGTTCGAGAGTTGTATTCGGCGCCATTCGACAACTGATGATTGACCGGGAGAAGGAGTCACTGATCAATGGTTTATCCGAATATGCGATCACGAAAACTCCTTCTTGCATTAGGCCTTGCCTTTTTTAGCATGGCTTCGGTCGCTAATGACCAACAGAGTCAGGCCGCGCAGGCCAATCCGGTCAAGCCTACGGAAGAGAAGTTCGAGCGAGGGGTGGTAATCGATAGAGTCGTAAGCGCCAGCGATCCAACGAAGTCCTACGCTCTCTATCTGCCCACTGCTTACACCACCAACAACAGTGGCAGCGCAACTCGCAAGTTTCCGGTCATCTATTGTTTTGATCCGGCGGCTCGTGGGTCCGTTCCAGTGACGCGTTTCAAAGATGCGGCTGAGAAGTATGCATACATCGTGGTGGGTTCCAACAACTCGCGCAATGGCCCGCAACAGCTGAGCGAAATCGTTCGTGATCTTTGGGCAGATACACATGCTCGCTTTTCAATCGATGACCAACGCGTCTACCTGGCAGGTTTCTCAGGTGGCGCGCGGGTAGCCATCTCGGTCGCGTTCTGGCTTAAGGATCGAGTTGCCGGTGTAATTGCCTGCGGCGCTGGTTTTCCCCCTGACGTCCCGACTAGTAGCCCGCGCCCTTTTGTCCTGTTTGCAGTGGCCGGCACCGAAGACTTCAACAATCCCGAAGTACAATCGCTAGTTCGGAAACTCGAGGGTTCAACTCCTCCTAGTCGGCTCGCAGTTTTTGAAGGTGGCCATGCCTGGCTGCCACTTGAACTCGCAACCGATGCGGTCGAATGGCTGGAAGTCCAGGCGATGAAGTCGGGGATCCGAGATCGAAACCCGACACTGATAAATGAAATCTTCGAGCATGCATTGTCGCAGGCGTCAGCTGCCGAAGTTGGCGGAGACAGATATCGCGCCTATCAGCGCTACGCCGCCATGGTCCAGGATTTTTCCGACTTGCATGAAGTAGCTGCAGTCGAGAAAAAGGCCAAAGAGTTGAGTGCGTCCAGGGAAATCAAGGATGCGTTGAAGCAAGAGAAGCGAATAGAGGAGGAACAAGATTTCCGAATTCAACGTGTTCACACGCTGATCGGAGCGCTGGAAACGGGAGAAGGGGGCTTCGATTCACGGGTTGCCCTCAGGGATGAGCTCAGAGGTCAGAGAGAAGCTGCAAAGGCGACCGTACCATCCGTTAAGCGAACAGTCGCGAAAAGGGTTTTGGGATCGCTGTTCGTCGAGTTCTTTGAACTGGGGAACACGGCACTTTCTCGGAAGGACTATGGGAAAGCGGTCACTTATTATGTCATCTGCACCGAAATTCAACCCGACAACGCGCGTGGCTTCTACTACCTCGCGCGTGCCCATGCGGCTGCTGGTTCACGGAACAAAGCAGTGGAAGCGTTGAAGACGGCTGCGGAAAAAGGGTTCTCCGGTTTCGGGGAGTTGGCAGGCAAAGAGTTTGAAGATCTTCAGACCGATAAGCGATTCAAAGAGATTTTGGATTTGGTAAAGAAGAACCAGAGTAGCCAGTAGGGGTGGAGAGGGGAACAGGGGAAAGGGGCGGCGTTTCACCCCGTTAGGGGCGAGATGTTTATAGATTGGGAACGTTACAGGATCAGGCGCCGTTCGGAGGAGCGGAATGATTCTAGAA
>JAMQPI010000341.1 GCA_023717565.1 Pyrinomonadaceae bacterium
TCCGGATGGCTCCGATCGCCGGGTCGTGCTTGATGGACTCAAAAGGATTCCTGACGGAATTGAGGTTGATGTCGAAGCCGGGCATATCTACTGGACCAACATGGGGAATCCAACGGCGAACGATGGTTCGATTGAACGCGCCGATCTCGACGGAACCAATCGGAAGACCATTGTGCCGCCGGGAGCAACCTTCACTCCCAAACAACTAAAACTCGACAAGCAGCGCGGCAAGATTTACTGGTCGGATCGCGAAGGCATGCGCGTCATGCGCGCGAACTTCGACGGTTCAGAGATTGAAACCCTTGTGGATACGAGTGAGGGTGACGCGCGTCCTGGTCGCGATGCCAAGAAATGGTGTGTCGGAATTGCGGTCGATCACGCCGGAGGCAAGGTCTATTGGACTCAGAAAGGTGGCGACAACGCCAACGAGGGTCGAATATTCCGGGCGAGCCTCGAAATTCCCAAGGGAAAGAACGCCGCCAATCGCAAGGATATCGAACTGTTCCTCGACCGTCTGCCCGAACCCATAGACCTGGATCTCGATTTCAAGAATCGAATTATCTATTGGACGGATCGTGGGAACCCACCACAGGGCAACACGGTTAGTCGAGCGTCATTGGACAATGGCAAGGATCAACAAATCCTCGTCAATGACTTAATGGAGGGAATAGGGCTGTCTCTCGACCTGAAAAACGACCGCATGTTTTTCGCTGACCTTGGTGGTTCGGTCTATTCCGCAAAGCTCGACGGTTCGGAAAAGAAAGCATTGGTCTTCGCTGGGGGAAACTTGACCGGCGTGGCCTACGTTGATTTTGCGCAAGCGTAAACGATGAGAGCTTGCGAGAAAGAAAATTACGGATGCTCCGGCACGGAGTCCACGAACGAGATTTAAGGAGAACGAACAATGGCAACTGAAAGAAAAGAGACTAAGCAACCGAAGCCGCTGCCCGCGCCAAATGTTGACTTCTACGAACTGAGCGAGACCTTGCCGGCCGAAGAAAGAGAGGTTGTGAAACAGGTACGCGAGTTCATGCAAAGTAAAGTCGCACCGATCATCACGAAGTACTGGGTCGATGACGCATTTCCATTTGAATTGTTACCGGCGATAAAGGAGCTCAACATCGGCGGGGTGGGAATGGAAGGTTATGGCTGTCGAGGTGGAAGTGAACTGCTCTTTGGCCTAGTAGCAATGGAAATGTCGCGCTTCGATTCCTCGATTGCGACCTTCTTCGGCGTTCACAACGGTCTGGCGATGGGTTCCATCTATCTGGGCGGCTCGGAAGAGCAAAAACAGAAGTGGCTGCCGCCGATGGCCCGCTGGGAAAAGATAGGCTGCTTTGGCCTGACCGAGCCGCTGGTAGGTTCCGGGGCTTCGGGCGGTCTAACGACCACCGCCAAACGCGAAGGCGACACCTGGATAATCAATGGTCAGAAGAAATGGATCGGCAACTCACCATGGTGCGACATTTCCATCATCTGGGCTCGCGACGTCGCTGACAACCAGGTCAAGGGATTCATCGTCGAGAACAAGAACACGCCTGGTTTCAGCGTCGAGAAAATTCAAAACAAGATTGCGCTTAAGGTTGTCCAGAATGGTTTGATCACCATGGACAACTGCAGAATTCCAGAAGAGAACCGTCTCCAGGGAGACACATCATTTCGCGACACCGCGCGCGTTTTGAGAATGACGCGGTATCTCGTTGCCTGGGAGGCCACCGGCTGCGCGATGGGCGCCTACGAGAATGCGCTCAAGTATTGCCAGGAGCGCTTACAGTTCGGCAAGCCTATCGGGTCTTTCCAATTGGTGCAGGACCTGCTCGCGAAGATGCTCGCCAACATCACTGCTTCGCAGTGCATGGTAGTTCGCACCGCTCAACTGCAGGCCGAAGGCAAACTGTCCGACGCACACGCGGCGCTGGCCAAGGCGTTCACTACCGCGAAGTGTCGCGAGACCGTCGCATGGGCGCGGGAATTGTTGGGCGGCAATGGTATTGCCGCCGAATACAACGTCGGGCGGTTCTTCAACGACTCGGAAGCGCTTTATTCCTACGAAGGCACCTATCAGATGCAGAACCTGATCGTCGGCAAGGCGGTAACTGGACTGAGCGCCTTCATTTGATCGTCGAGCAACACAGAAGGATCAAGACTAGATAACACAGGAGACCAGTCATCATGAGTACACCAGCAGCAGCGTTGACACTTGAAAATGTTCTTTATGAGAAGAAAGGCGCCATTGCGTATGTGACGCTCAATCGTCCGAAGGTCCTCAACGCACTGAATCGAAGAACCTGGGAGGATTTGCAAATCGCGTTTGAAGATGCGCGAAAGGACGCGGCAATTCGCGGCGTCATTCTTACTGGTGCGGGCGACAAAGCGTTCATCGCCGGCGCTGACATTGGGGAACTGTCTCGGGTCACCGCCGTCGAAGCAGAAGAATCCAGCACCTTCGGGCAAGGAGTTCTCAACCTTATTGAGAATCTGGGCAAGCCCGTGGTCGCAGCCATCAACGGTTTCGCGCTTGGCGGGGGATGCGAAACCGCGATGGCTTGCACCATTCGAGTAGCGACTGCAGACGCAAAATTCGGTCAACCGGAAGTGAAGTTGGGTGTACTTCCTGGGGGCGGTGGCACGCAACGTCTGCCGCGACTAGTCGGCAAGGGCAGAGCTCTGCAACTCATCCTGTCCGGCGAAATGATCTCAGCGCAGGAAGCCTATCGCATCGGACTCGTCAACGAAGTCGTTCGCGCTGCCGATCTAATTTCTCGCGCCGAAGCAATTCTCAAGCAAATCTTTGCCAACGCGCCGATTGCCGTGCGGTATTCGCTTGACGCGGTGAACAGGGGATTGGACACCAGTCAAGCAGAAGGCTTGGCACTCGAGGCTTCATTCTTCGGACTGTGCGCTGCGACCGCAGACAAGCAGGAAGGTACGCAGGCTTTTTTGCAAAAGCGCGCGCCGGAGTTCCAGGGTCGATGAAGTAATGAGGTCAGTACCACCTGCGGTAGCGGGTGGGTCGTATGAGGCCAGACACGTTGAATTTCAAGGGGCACCCGCCCGCTACCGCAGGTGGTACTGACATTAAGGAGAAACAATGACGACTGAGAATATTTTTTCCGGATTAAAAGTAGTAGACCTGGCGAGCTTCATCGCGGGACCCAGCGCCGCCGTAATCTTGTCCGATTTTGGCGCCGACGTGATCAAAGTAGAGCCCCCGTCCGGTGACTACTGGAGACATGGGAACCAGATCCCACCGCAGCCGCAGGCGAAGGATCCTTATCAATGGCACCTGCAGAACCGCAATAAACGCGGTTTGGCACTTGATCTTAAGTCGCCGGGCGCTCAGCCGATTCTGGAGAAGCTCGTCAAATGGGCTGACGTGCTCATCGTCAATACGCCGCATCCTGGGCGCAAGCGTCTGAAGCTCGAATACGAGGACGTCGCGCAGTGGAACCCGCGATTGATTTATGCCGATGTGACAGGTTTCGGCGACAAAGGATCTGATGCCGAGCTGCCAGGCTTCGATATCACGTCATACTGGGCGCGCAGCGGTCTGCTGTCGATGACCCGCGATGCCGGCGCACCGCCGACTTGGCCCGTCGCCGGTAGTGGCGACAATGCGACCGCGGTTGGACTGTATTCCGCGATTGTAACGGCGCTCTATCGTCGCGAACGCAACGGAAAGGGGTCGTATGTCACGACCTCGCTGCTAGCTGAGGGTATCTGGTCCGCAAGCGTTTCAATTCAAGGCGCGCTGAGCGGTGCAAAGTTTTACGGACTGCACGATCGCAAGAATCCCGCAAACGCGGCGCTGAACGTGTATCAGTCCGCAGACGGCACCTGGTTCGTGCTCCTGGTCACGCCTGACAAAGTGGAAGCAGTGGCGAAAGCAATCGGCCGTGCGGACCTATTGACCGATGCACGGTTCTCGCCAGCGAACCTGGTGGCGAACATGCCGCAGTTGACCGCCATTCTTGACGAGGAATTTAGCGCGCAGCCAATGGCGCATTGGTACGAAGTCTTCAATGGCGCTCACGTCACGTTCGGTGCTGTGCGCGACCCGCAAGAAGTGATCAACGATCCGCAGCTGCGGGCGAATGACATCGTCGTTCCGCTTGAAGGCGCCGGCGGTAAGCTGACGTCGACGATCAGCAGCCCAATCCAGGTGCACGGCGTCGACAAGGTCACTGCAAAACGGGCCCCGGAAATTGGCGAGCACAATGAAGAGATTCTCCAGGAGCTGGGCTTCGACGCGAAACAGATCGACAGCTTCCTCGAGAGTGGCGTGGTAATAGCGCATCGTGAAGCGGTGAGCAAGTGAGGTGAACGATGAGTGAAATTGTGACAGAACGTTCTGGCAGTGTCTTGCGGATCACATTGAATCGACCCGCTAAGAAGAACGCAATGACTTCAAGCATGTACCTGAGCATGGCGGAGATCCTTAATGATGCAGCGAAGGACGACGACGTACTTGTAGTGCTGTGGGATGGCGCCGGAGACTCATTCTCCGCCGGCAACGACATCGAAGATTTTCTGAAACACCCGCCCGGACCAGGTGAGAGCCCGCAAGCACAGCTGGCGAATGCATTGCTGAACTTTGACAAGCCGCTGATCGCGGCGGTGAAGGGTGTCGCTATAGGCGGCGGAACTACTCTGCTGACACATTGCGACTTCGTCTTCGCGGGCGAGAGTGCGAGGTTTCAATTGCCTTTTGTAAATCTCGGCCTCGTGCCGGAGTTTGGATCCAGTTGGTCCTTCCCGTCGCGTAGCGGCTACATACGTGCTGCCGAGTTGATTTTATTGGGCCAGCCTTTTGATGCAAAGGTCGCGGCTGAAATTGGCTTAGTCACTCGTGTTGTGTCCGACGAAAAACTGCTGGCCACTGCATCCGAAACAGCTGAGAAGCTGGCTGCGAAACCGCCTGGCGCTCTGCAAGCTTGCAAGAGACTGATTAAGAATTCTCAACGCGAGCAAATCGCGCAGGCGATAAAAGTCGAGAACGAAGAGTTCGCCTCGCGGGTGCGCTCGGCGGAAGCAAAGGAAGCATTCACAGCGTTTCTCGAAAAGCGCGCGCCCGATTTCAACAGGACAAAGGAACCCGCGCCAGCAAGATAGTCTTTTTCAAAAGTCACTTGAACGATCATGAAGAGAGCTGCACAAGCCGAAACGCTTCGAAGACTCGTCTCCACTCGAATGCCTACCAGGTGGGGAACCTTTCAGACGCTTGGGTTCGAGCGCAAGTCGAACGGTAGCGCGCGGGTTGAAACCGCGCTTGCGATTGTCATGGGCGATGTGAGGCAGGGCGCTCCGTTGCTCCGCATCCACTCGCAGTGCTTCACCAGCGAAGTGCTCGGGTCTTTGCGCTGCGACTGCGGAGAACAGTTGGAGCTCGCGATGCGCGCCATTGCTGAAGAAGGTAGCGGTCTCGTGATCTATGAACATCAGGAAGGTCGCGGTATCGGGTTGATGGCGAAGTTACGGGCCTACGCGCTCCAAGATCGAGGTTTCGATACAGTCGAGGCGAATCATGCTCTCGGGTTTGCCTCAGATTATCGGGACTTCACTCTGCCAGCCGCGATTTTGCGTGATCTTGGTATCAACCAGGTTCGCCTTCTTTCAAATAATCCTCAAAAAGCACGTGTCGTGTCCGATGCCGGTATCGAGGTTGTCGCCCAGGTCCCTTGCGAGGCTGCGCCAAACGAACACTCCCTGAGTTACCTGCGAACAAAGAAAGAAAAGTTGGGCCACGCTCTGACGCTTGGACAAACAGAAATCACAGACCCGATTGACGGCAACCAATTTCCGTTTGCCACCATAGAGGATGCAATTCATGAGTTTCGAGCGGGACGAATGATCGTCGTAGTCGACGATGAAGACCGCGAGAACGAAGGCGACCTCACGATGGCAGCAGAAATGATCACCCCGGACGCGATCAACTTCATGGCGACGAACGGTCGTGGATTAATTTGTTTGGCAATGACCGGTGAGCGTCTTGATGAGTTGGGCCTTCATCCGATGTCGACAGCCAATAGCGCCTTGGGTGGCACTGCTTTTACCGTCTCGATCGACGTCATAGGCGACGGTGTGACGACTGGCATTTCGGCGTCCGACCGTGCCCAAACGATTAAGATGGCCGCTGACCCGAACAGCTATCCAGAAGACTTCGCTCGACCAGGCCACGTTTTCCCGTTGCGCGCTCGGCCGGGCGGCGTTCTCGAACGGCGCGGACAAACCGAAGCGGCTGTTGATCTGGCCAGTCTCGCTGGCCTGCAGCCCGCCGGAGTGATTTGCGAGATCATCAATGACGACGGCACCATGTCTCGTTTGCCGGACCTTATCGAATTCTGCAAGAAGCACGATCTGTTGATGATCACGGTCGCGGATCTCTCGCGTTATCGTTTCGACTGCGATTATGAAGGAGCTTTGGCTGCAATTGACGAGATGTTTCCAGTGTGTGCCACGATCGCTCCAACCAATCTCAGTAAGCCTTACGCCACCGACGCGCCAACCATTCAAGCGGAGCTCATCGGATGATCCATACGCATTCACTTGGACGCGCCGTTCGGTACTATCCGGAAAGGACGGCGTTTGCATCGAGCGACGAACGCTCGACGTTTCGTGAGCTCCACGATCGCGTAGGGAGAATTGCGGCGGCGCTTACGAAACACGGCTTCAGGAAAGGCGACCGTTTGGGCTTGTTACTGCCGAACGAACGTGAGTATGTGGAGTTGGTGTACGCGTGCGCATGGCTTGGCGTAATTGCGGTGCCATTGAATACCCGGCTGTCAGGGAATGAGATCGATCAGGTACTGATTGATGCAGCTCCGCATGGGTTGATTCGGCATTCTTCGCTGGCGGCTCCGAGTGTTGAGCTTCCTGGTCAATTGGTCATCGACAAAGAACCACTCGACCTTGGCAGTTACTCATTTCCCGCGGAAGTCTACGACCCGGATGCTGTATTTGCGCTTATCTATACCAGCGGGACTACGGGCCGGCCCAAAGGTGTGGCACTCACCCATACCAACATTCTGGCTAATCTGGACCACGTGAATTTTTGGATGCGTTACAGAGAAGGCGGTGTTTATCTACATGCGGCGCCAATATTTCACATAGCCGACTTTCCTTTCATGTTCGCATCGCCGGCTTTCGGCACTTGTCAGGTCACGATTCCGAAGTTCAGCCCGCAAGCCTTTTGCGAGGCTGTAGAGCGTGAACGCGTCACGCACACAGTCTTGGTCCCAACAATGATCAGTTTACTGACCCAATTTGAGGATTTGAAAAAGTATGACCTTACCAGCCTCGAGTATTTGGGATACGGCGGATCACCGATCGCTCCCGAACTTATTCACAGCACAAGGAAGATGTTACCCGGAGCAAAGCTGGTCCAGGTTTATGGCCTCAGTGAAACGGGCTTTCTTACCGGGTTGCAGGATCATGAACACACCGAAAGCAGATTGACATCCTGTGGGCGCCCTTGTCCCGGCATTGAGCTTCGGGTTGTGGACGACGAGGGAAACGACGTTGCACCTGGCCAACATGGTGAGCTGATTTCCCGGGGCGCAAATGTAATGCGCGGCTATTGGAATAATTTGAAAGAAACAAAGGCGGTATTTCGTGATGGGATGTTCCGCACCGGTGACATCGGATGCCAGGATGCTGATGGTTACATCTACATTCTCGATCGGTTGAAGGACATGATTGTTACCGGCGGCGAGAATGTTTACTCGGGCGAAGTCGAGGCGGTGATTTACCAGCATCCGGCGGTTAAGGAAGTTGCAGTCTTCGGTATACCTGATCCTAAGTGGGGAGAACTTGTGACGGCTTACGTTGTACTTAAGTCCGGGTTAGCTCTGAGCGCCGATGAACTAATCTCATTTTGTCGGCGGTCTCTCGCCAATTACAAAGTTCCGCGTCGCGTTGAGTTCTCTGAAGCGGAGTTACCGAAGAATGGGTCAGGCAAAATCCTCAAGAGGAATCTGCGCGAGCGTTTTTGGGTGGATCAGGAACGAGCCGTTGGGTGACGCCAGTTAACGGAGTTCGCAGAAGGCCTTAAAATATTGACTAATCGCACTGACAACTCATCGGAGCGCACTCGTCGTCTCATCAAGCTTTGCAACGATCGGCTGGCGGACGCTGTGGATTTGCAGTTGCAGTGCAAACACGCTTTCTGGAATACGACCGCACTCGATCTGAAAAAGCTCTTCGATCAACTAAGTAAGTCGGTCGGCGTTCATACGGATCGCATTGCCGAGCGCGTGGTTGAGATTGGCGGAGTCGCCAATTCAACTGAGCGTGTGGTGCCTTCATGGTCGCACCTGTTATGCCCACCTGATGCACTGTGCCGCAATCATGCTTCGACTCTCGCAACAACGCTGAGCTCGTTTGTTGAGGCCGCACATGAGGCAATTGAGACTAGTAATGAGTTTAGTGACTTCACCAGTGCAGAGATGTTTACTGAAATTGCAGATGGGCTTGAGAAATGGCACCGGACGCTGGCGGCAGTCTGAGGGTCAACAAGATCTATGCTAAGCGAGTTGGTCGAAACTTTACCTCGGGCGAAAGCCGAGTCTAACGGCGATCCCGACGTCTGTTTTTTGGATCTGGCTCTGGCACTTGCGGCCAAAGGCGAAGGTCACGTAAAGCCAAACCCGCTGGTGGGTGCTGTCATTGTGAAGGATGGGGTCATCGTGGGCCAGGGCTTCCACCGCTACGATCGAGTCAAGCACGCCGAAGTATTGGCACTCGAACAAGCAGGCGAGCTGGCGAAAGACGCAACCGTCTACGTCACTCTGGAGCCGTGTTGTCACCGAGGGGATGGCAAACGGACTCCTCCGTGCACGGACGCGTTGATTGAAGCTCAAGTGAAAAGGGTCGTGTGCTGCATCACAGATCCGAATCCTCGAGTTAATGGGTGCGGTTTCGCAACTCTTCGGGAAGCCGGTATCGCCTTGACAGTCGGCCCAAGAACTTCTGCCGCACGCATGCTGAATGCAGAATACTTAAGATTAGTCATCACCTCGAACACTTCTCCAACCTTGTCTCTATCGCAGCTGCTCTTTTGAGTCTGATTCTTTCACCCCTCTTGCAAAGATTGCGAACCCAGCGTTCGACAGCAAGGATTAGCCATTACAAGCAATCGTCGGCAAGACAAGCGGATGTCTTCCGGATAATCTTGAGTGCTGAGGAAGTTTGAATTACTCATGAAGCCGGAGATTCGAATCAATCACACGCTGCCGTTATTGCTTCATACTGCCACGGTTATCACAGGAATGATCGATGCGATAAGTTACCTTGCCCTCCATGTCTTCACGGCAAACATGACTGGAAACGTCGTTTTCCTCGGGTTTGCTGTAGCCGGAGCACCTGGGCTTTCGATAACGCGTTCACTGACGGCCCTCGTTGCGTTTCTCATCGGCGCGCTGATTGGCGGCCGGGCTGCTAATCGCCTTTCAGAGGGCTTTGCACCCAACTTGCTTACGACAGCCCTTAGTCTGGAATCGGCTTTGTTGCTCGCCGCAACCCTTGCTGCTGTCAATTTTCGTGATTCGTCAGGAAGTCCGTTCCAATCATATTCAATCATAGTGCTTACTGCGGTAGCGATGGGAATTCGAAACGCGACAGTTCGCAAGATCGGAATCCCAGATTTCACGACTACAGTTCTTACCCTGACCATTACTGGTCTCGCTGCCGATTCAAGATTCGCCGGCGGTACTAGTCCACGATGGCGCCGCCAGCTTCTCGCCGTTCTACTAATGTTCTCTGGAGCAGCGATCGGAACTCTGCTGCTGAGGCGCTCGTTGGTGTGGCCGTTGGCTACTGCGACACTCTTGTCGATGTGCTGCGTCGCGATATCAGTGAGACGGCGAGAGCGTGCAAAATCGGCAGCATTCCCTCCATGAAAAGTATTCGC
>JAMQPI010000388.1 GCA_023717565.1 Pyrinomonadaceae bacterium
ACAGATTATTCGCTCGGGGATTGATTTTGCCGACGGTACGATTGAGTTTGATGTCGCGCCAATGGATCCAGGGCACTTCATCGGCCTGCTATTTCGGCGGGCAACCGCGACCAATCAGGAGAACATTTACTTACGCGCGCACCGGTCGGGGTTGTACAACGCTTTGCAATATGCGGCCAGAATCAACGGCAGTTCGACCTGGCAGTTGTATCCAGAGTTCAACGCGGCCATCGACCTACCTAGAAATCAGTGGACGCACCTGCGGGTTGAAGTACGAGGGACGCAGCTGGAAATTTACGTCAACAATAATGGCAAGCCGGCGTTGGTTGTACCCAGGCTGCGAGGCATTCCTGCGAGAGGCTCGGTGGCTTTCTGGGGTCGTGTTAACGACGCGCCGGCAAAATGGGCGGCCGCAATATCGAATATCTCGATTCGCCCCGCAAGTACAGTAGGACCCCCAGGCGCTGTCCATCCGCCGCCTGCCGGCACACTTTCGTCCTGGGAGGTTGCGGGTCCATTGCAGAGTGAGAAAGGCGCCGTAACCACTCTTCCTCAACTCAAAGATTGGCGTGCTGTGGAAGCGGAAGAGTCCGGGTTGGTGAACCTCAACCGGGCTTTGGGTCCCGTGCGCGGTCGTTCGACAGGATTCGCCAGAACGGTTGTGAAGGCGCCGGAAGCACGGACGGTATTGTTGGAATTGGGGTACTCCGACGACGTGACTGTGTTTCTCAATGGCGAGTTGGCGTACGCCGGAGTTAACGGTTTTGAAAGTCGCCACCCAGAGTACATGGGCTTTGTGAAGCCGGAATATGAAAGTGTTGCTCTAAAGCTCCGCCCGGGGAACAACGACATCGTGCTGGCAGTAACTGACGATCAAAGATTTGGCTGGGGCTTTATTGCTCGCGTGAAAGAACTGCAGTAGTACGGCAAGGGTGCGCCGTTCCGAACCAAGATTCAGCTCCGGCTAAAACTTCATATTTCAGGCATGTGTATTCTGACGATCGCCCGCTGACCTTCTTTCAAAATCACACCTTCTTAAAATAATCGTCGCTCTCCGACTTATTTGTAACTTTTGTCGCACTCGTGTGTTTTAGGTAGTGTAGCGTTGCTTATGGCGAGTGAAGACGAAGAGTTCACCACGCTATTTCAGGATTTTTACCCCAGTCTCTGCAGGTTTCTCGAGTGCCTGCTGGGAGGGCGTGCTGCGCTCGCGCAGGACCTGGCGCAGGAGAGCTTCTTACAACTTCACCGCAGCGCCTGGACCAAGCTGCCGAAAGGAGAAGCGCGCTTTTGGCTCTATCGGGTAGCCCGCAACCTCGCCATCAATGAGTTTCGCAAGGGGCAAACGCGTTACCGGTTGTTTGAGCAGGTGGTGCAGGTGATGCGCCCGCGCAGACGTAACCCCGAAGAGGAATACGAGGCGCAGGAACGACAGGAGATCGTGCTCGAGATGCTACAGAGTTTGCCGGAAGATCAGCGGTCGGCGTTGCTGTTGCGCGAACAGGAGCAGTTGAGCTATCGCGAGATCGGACACGTGCTGAACATTTCTGAGAGCAAAGTGAAGATTGACATTTTTCGGGCCCGCACGACTCTACGAGAACTCTGGACGAGGCGAACGCAGGCTTACAGCGCACGCGGACATTGAGGCCATGTTTTATGGGTTGCGATCAAACTGAAAACATTTCCCTGCTGATTGACGGCGAGTTGGCGACTGAAGACGCTCGCACGCTTGAACTGCATCTCTCTACATGCAACGAATGTAATCAAGTACGCGCCGATTTTCTGGGCTTGCGGAGCCAGATCAGCGGCTACGCCCTCTCAGGACAGCCATCGCTGCCGCGCCCTGCCTTGGCAAGACTCTTATCAAAATCGCAACGAGGCTCGGCTCACACGGAACGGCGACCCCGTTTCCTGGGAGTTGGTACACTCCGTTTCCATCCTCAGTTTGCCGCTGTCGCCGTAGTTGTATTGATGGCCCTGGCCATTGGGACCATTGCTTTCCTGCGTTATCGCTCGCAGCCCAACGTCGTGGCTGACCATGCGCCGGCGCCCAGCCAGGGCATTACTCAATCTTCTGGTACGGATGAGGACGCGGATGAGCTCGCCAGGAACTCCGGCCGCAAGCCTCCGAAAGCTCAGCCGCGCGAAACAGGTCAGGGCGATCGGAAGCCGAATCCACGGATCAAGCCGCGCGAACGAAGCGCCCCGAAACCGCTGCCGCAATTGCAGAACGCTGCTCCTCCTACTTACGCATTCGTAAATGGGTCTAGTGGTGCGAGTGAGGTGTCGTCGATTACGGAGACCGCGAGCCACTTCGAACAGTCAGAGTTATTGCTGCGAGCGTTCAGAAACCTCCGTCCCACTCGCGCAGGAGGACGTCCTGAGATTGCCTACGAGCGGAGACGCGCACAGCAACTGCTTTATCGAAACATCATGCTTCGCAGGGAGGCCGACAACGATGGTGATGTGCAAGTGGCGACACTACTGACCAGTCTCGAGCCCATTCTGCTCGACATCGCCAACCTGCGCGATCGGCCACGCAACAGCGAAGTGCAAACAATCAAGGAACGGGTTGAGCGTACGAGCCTGGTGCCGCTGCTCCAAGTTAACTCAATGGCCGTGGCGCGGGCGAATGATTGAATATTATGCGATTCACCACAGAGGCACAGAGAACAGTAGACCGGCTCAGCGAATCTTGTCACCGCTCGATCCTGCGCTTGCTCTCTCGTTCTCTGTGCCTGTGTGGTGAGCCAGGATGCTGACCGGAGAGGTTCAAGAACAAAGGAAACAATTATGACAGCTATGATTCTTTTCAGGAGACACCTACGGGTCCGGAACGCCTTGGTACTCGTTCTGCTGCTGGGGCTGAGCGTGACCGGTGTGGTTCGCGCGCGCCTCGCGTACGGTTACGATCAAGAAGTGCAGAAGCTCAACCGCTTCGTGCAAACAACGGATGGCAATACGCCCGCGGCAAAAGCTTTTCGCGAAGGTCGCGATCTCATCGAGCGAGAGAACTGGCCGCAAGCAGCCGAGAAATTCAACAGTTTTGTTTCTGACTTTCCCAAAGACAGAGATGTGGATGCGGCTCTCTACTGGTATGCCTACGCTCTGCAGAAACAGGGCAAGAAGGACCAGGCTGCGGTCCCGCTGCTGCGACTCATTAAGAACTTTCCCAGTTCGAGCTGGCGTCGTGAAGCCGACACGATGCTGGTAGTTCTGGGGCGCGGTGAGGCAGTCCAACAAGCTCTCGACCAGAACAATTGTGAAATCAAGATCCTGGCTCTGCAGAGTCTCTTCGAGGCTAATGAGGACCGGGCGATCAGCTTTGTAGGTGATGTACTGAAGAGTAGCTCCACAGATTGCCCGGGATTGAAGAGCGCGGCCGTGTCGTTGCTAGGGTCGCAAGGCGGACCGCGGGCTGTTCCCATGTTGCTCGAGATTGCCCGCAGCCAGGCGGATATGAAGCTCCGCTTGACTGCCATCAGACGATTGAGTGAGCACGGGGCGGCGGAGGATTTGGTGCAACTATACGACGCCGATCGTACCAAGGAAGTAAGAGCACAAATCCTGCGCGCGTTCTCTGAGATGGATAGCCCGCGGGCGGAGGCAAAGCTGATCGAGGTCGCGCGCTCCGGTGATGACTTGAGCGTCCGACAGTTAGCCATTCGCTCCCTGGGCGGGAAGAATGGCAGCACGTCGCTCGATGAGTTGATTCGACTCTTTGATGCGGATAAGACGCCCGAGATTCGAACGCATATTTTGCGCGCGCTCTCGGAGCGTGACGACCCGAAGGCCCACGCCAAGTTACTCGACGTAGCTCGCAATGGCGAGACACCCGAGCTGCGCATAGAAGCTATTCGACGTCTGGGAGATCGCGGAGGAGCATCACTAGAAGACCTGTTGCAGCTCTATACAAGTGAGACCAACGCGGGGATCAAGAAGAGTCTAATCCGTGCTTTTTCCGAGACGAACGATCCGCGTGCTTTGGCAAAGCTGTACGAAATCGCTCGCGGCGCCGCCGACCTTGAACTGCGAGTCACTGCAATTCGCGGCCTCGGTGAAAGAAATGACGAGCAGACTGTCGAACAACTAGTCAACATGTATGACGCCGAGCCCAACGTGCAGGTTAAGGCCACTTTGATTCGCGGATTTGGCGATTCGAATAACAAAAGCGCAGTGCGCAAGCTGATGGCTATCGCTCGCAGCGACCAATCCGTGGACTTGCGCAAGATGGCGGTGAGACAGCTCGGCGAAAGCAAGGACCCTGAGGCGTTGAAGTTTCTGGAAGACTTGTTGAGATGAGCGCAACGACGAAAGGAACATTCATCATGCGTAGATCCAGAATCTCTTATTACCTGATGATGACGCTTGCGCTCGGGACACTTGCCTGCGCGCGAGCGGATCAGGCCACCACTGTTTCTGCCGCTGCCGAAAGCGCCGAGCAAAATCAATCCGCCGGCGCCACAGTTCAGAGTTTTACTGCTGTGGCGGGAGCTGATTTGGCGGCCCGGCTTGAGGAGGCCGGCCGTCGCGGTCGCGGAGGGCAAACTCCATACTGGTCGGCTTATTCGTTCGACGTTCGTCCCGGCGTCGCCATCGATCCCGGCATCAGCGAGTTTCACGGTTCAATGAATACGATTGGCGACACCTCTGTTTTCGTCGGCACCACCGCCAGCGGGATGACAGTAGAAACACGTAACCTGGCCGTCTTCCTTTTGCGAGAACCCGGCAACAATCAGATCACCCGGATGGAGATCTACAACCTCGAGCGCAAGCGCGAGTACAGTAGTTACCCGGTTTACTGGTTGGGTCGCTCAAACAATGAAGAGAGTCTCAACTACCTGCGCGCGCTGTCCGATTCAGCCGCTCCCACGATGCTGAGTGAGCGGGCCGTGCTGGGAATCTCCCTTCATGATGATCCGCGCGTGGCTGCGATGCTCAAGAGCTTCATTCAGAAATCGCAGAATCAGCGTATTCGCTCTTCGTCCGTATACTGGCTCGGCCAGGTCGGAGGTGAACAAGCATTCCTTGCCGATCTCGTGCGCAACGACGCCGAAGAAACCAAGCTACGACGCCAGGCCGCACATGCTATCGGTGAGAGTCGGGATCGCGGGGCGTTGACTACGCTGCAAAGCCTTTACGATGTCGTGAAAGACATTGAGGTAAAACGCGGGATCATTCAGGCAGCCGGGAATAGTCGCGAAGAAGAAGCGGCACTGGCTTTTCTGCTGCGCGTGGCCAAAAACGATCCGGAGCGACAGGCACGGCGCACAGCTGTACAACAACTCGGCGAATTTGAACGCGCGAATGTTACTGACGAGTTGATGAAGATATACGCGAGTGAAACTGACCTGGAGGTCAAACGGGCGGTTCTGCATTCGCTTTCGGAAACGAAGAGCCCGGGTGCCCAGGCGCGGCTGCTTAATCTGGCGCGCACGGAATCTAATCCGGAGTTACGCAAGCGTGCGATCCATGTTCTTGCCGAGCGGGGTGAGGCGGTGATTGCCGATTTGCTCAGCCTCTACGACTCGGAGCGTACGCCCGAATTGCGTCGCACAGTGCTGCAATCGCTTTCCGAAATCAAATCCCCTCGCGTTGAAGATAAGCTGTTCGCAGTAGCCAGCAGCGATGAGAGCCTCGATCTACGGCGGCAGGCGATCCGCTTGCTGGGCGAACGAGCTGGTAAGCGCAGTCTCGACTTCCTCGGCAACACAGCTCAAAGCGCCGACGGGAATACTGAGGTTCAGATGCAGGCAGTGCGCGCGATTAGCGAGCGCAAAGCCGAGGAAGCCGTGCCGTTGCTCATAAAGATAGCCAAGACTCACCCTAACCAACAGGTGCGCAAGCAAGCCATTCGCGCGTTAGGCGACTCAGGCGATCCGCGCGCCGTAGATTTCTTCCGTGAAGTGCTGGCGCGGTGAGTAACCCAACAGCAGACTCACTGTCTCGGTTTCCATGACTCCTTCTGAGTTTCCGATCTCAGAGTTAGGGTTACGAGACAGCTTGATCGGTGATCTCTAGGGCCCTATCGATGATCGCGAAAGCCTCGCGCATTTCGGATTCAGTGATACAAAGCGGCGGGTTGGTGAAGAAAGTGTTCCAACGCACAAACGTGTAGAGACCTTCCGCGCGGAAGAACTTGCCGAGCGCCTGCATCTCCGGCGACGTGCCATTGAAGGGCGCCATCGGCTCGAGTGTCTCGCGATTCCTTACCACCTCGACTATTCCGAAGAGACCGATGCTGCGTACTGCGCCTACCGACGGGTGGCGCTGCTTCAAATCCTCGAGCAGGTCGCGCATCACGGCGCCCATGCTCCGCGCGTTTTCGATGAGGTGATCTTCTTCATACACCGCGATCGTGGCCAATGCCGCGGCGCAGCCAAGCGGATGGCTGTTGTACGTGAGGCCGCCGAAGAACACGTTCTTCTGGAAGTGATCGGCGAGATGCCGACGCATCCCCACCGCACCAAGTTGCACGTATGCGCTCGTCAGCCCCTTGGCCATCGACATCAAGTCCGGCACAACCTTCCAATGGTCGACCGAGAACCATGCGCCGGTGCGGCCGAAACCGGACATCACTTCGTCAGCGATGAGGAGGATGCCGTACTTGTCGCACAGCGCTCGTAAACCCTGCATGTACCCGTCCGGCGGCACGAGAATCCCGTTAGTGCCGGTAACGGGTTCAACAATAATTGCGGCTACAGTCTTCGGACCTTCGAGCTCCAGAATCTCCTCGGTCCGGGCCAGCACTTCCTCAGTCGTATCCGCGTCTTTCTGAATGCCATGGTAGAAGTCGGGGATGCGAATAACGCCTGGAATGCCCGGCTCTGCCGCCCATCGCCGCGGATCGCCAGTCAGTGTTAGAGCGCCCGCCGTGCCGCCGTGATATGAGCGGTACCGGGCGGCAATCTTGTGACGGCCGGTGAAGAGTCGGGCAATGCGGATCGCGTTTTCGTTTGCCTCGGCTCCGCCGTTTGTAAAGAAAAAGACATCGATGTCTCCGGGCGTAATCTCCGCGAGCTTGACTGCCAGACGCGCACGCACGTCGGTGGCCATGAACGGGTTGGCATAGGTGAGTGTCGCGGTCTGCTCCTGGATTGCCCGAATCACGCGTTCGTCGCCGTGGCCGATGTTGACGCACATCAACTGGCTATTAAAGTCGATGAAGCGCTTTCCTTCCGGCGTCCAAAAGTAAATCCCCTTCGCGCGCGCAACGGGAATCGGATCGACCGCGGACTGCGCGGACCATTCATAGAGCGTGTGGCGGCGGCAAAGGTCGACAATCTCCTCGCCGCTCAAGGTTTCGGTAGTGGTACTCATGGGACCGCGATGCTATCCAAATCGAGTCCATTTGACAACTTCGTTTGGTCAGTAGCCAGTTGTCCGTTGTCAGTTGCAAAAGACGAACTACTGACAACGGACCAACTGACACCTGACCGCCTGGGATTACTTCGATTTGTACTGGAACGTGACCTTCGTCTCCTCTTCCATTACCAGTGGACGAACGAATCGATAAGATCTACCGGCGCTGGGAATGTCCACTCGCACCGGAAGAATGCCGGCTACCCGGCGCTGCAGGTTGGCCACGTTTTGTGATGGGGCCAACATCTGCAAATTCTGCACTTGCGGGCGCGGAAGATCCATGATCCTTCGACTATTGATGTTCGACGTCTGGATGGAAGAATCTGCGGTTACTTCAACTGTTGCAGTTGCGGCTCCCACTTCCAGTGTTGTCCCCAGCCGGGCAGGTTGGTATCCGCTGATCTGAAGTTCATGCTGAGCGGCTTTGAAACCAGGCGATTCGATACTTACCCTAACCGCCCCAGGCTGCACGCCGGAAACCACCCAACGCCCTTCTCCATCAGAGCTGGTAGTTAGCCTTGCGCCCGTTTGCGTATTGATGACATTGACGGCCGCGTTGGCGATTACTGCACCATGAGGATCCACCACCACCCCGCCGATCTGTCCTGGCCCCAGGCCTCCAAATTCTGCTGAGGTTTGAGCTACGCTGGATTCTGTGTCCGTACCATCTATGTCAAAAGTCAGATAATTCTGGGTTGCCGCCGGAAAAAGCTCTGCCGCCAGCGCGTTCCCGCCGAATTGTCGAACTTCAATGCGGTCTGGCAACGAGATCTCCCAGGTCAACAAGTTGACAGGAATATCCAGTTTGGGAAGGCCCATCTCATAAGCGCCACTCTTGCCGAAGCGTATCCCTGAAGTCAGGTACACAAACGACACCGTGTAAGCTCCTGAGGGATTGAATCCGGTGCGCAGTAGTGGAACGCGACTGCCATCCGTCCCGAGCATCGGCTTCACCCTTTGGCCTTCGACCTCCGCGGACAAGAGCGTGGCCCCAGTCGGCAATTGCACTCTGACGAACGGCTGTGAGTGGTTGCGGACTCGAAGGGTAACCTCTGTGAGAGATTTTCCTTCGACGTTAGTCAAGGTAGTGATGGTGGCCCGCTCGGCTACGGCAGAGAGTACCGGACTGTCGGGAAACTGGGTCCACTCGAGCTGGAGCTTTGGAGTGTCCCCAGGGCGCCGGTTGTAACGAAAAGCTGCCTGTAACGGAAAGCGCGCAAGTGATCGGGCGATGGCCGACGCTTCTCGGACATCCATGCGTCGTAAGCCTCCGCTCTCAGAGGGCGTCAGTTCCATGGCGCCCACACCTTCAACCAGCACCTCGCCGATTTCGCGCTGCGCACCTTCGAATGCAAGCACGGCCGCATTCACTTTAGTGTCCGAGTTCGTGCGCTCGAGGGCGACCAGAAACTGATGGTTGCGCGGGGAGGACTCGCGGACTCTGAGAATCAACACACCCGCCTGCTCATCGTAGGAATCAAGCGTGCTGCCAGTCACTTCAGTCAACTCATAGCCCGGCGGCAGGGGCATGCGAAACTCGATGGCTTCACCCTGAATTACGGTCAGGTCGCAAAGAGCGGTGATGCGCATTTGCGAGTCGCCGACTGAGACTACCGTCTTGATGTCAGACAGAAAGCGTACTTCGCGTTGCGCGACCGGTGCCGCAATTTCTCTAGTGGTCCACCACACTCGTGCCGGTTTGCCGGGTTCGAGCGTCGCTTCGATGGTGGTGCGGCCGTTCACTGCTGTTCTACTGGTAATCAAGCCCGGCTCGACCCGCACATCCGCGTGGTTGCCGGCCAGCTCGAGGGTAAGCAGTGAGCTGCTGGCCGATGGAACAGGTACGAAGAAAGAAGCGCGCCCAGCATCTATGGTGAGGCCGGCGGCAACGTTTAGGGTGACGGAAAAGCGACCCGGACCGTTTATGATCGCCGAGTGAGTTGATCCTTCCTGCAGTAAGGGTAAAGGACTACCAGCCTGTCGAGCTTCGAGAATTGTGAGACCGAAGGTAAGCGGGACCTTCGTCGGTCCTTTCTCCAGTACGGCGCCCTCGATATCCACTGTGCCAACCAGTCTCTGGTCTTCAATTCGGAGCCTGAAAGCAGCGCGCGACAGAACGAATGGCAGCGGTGGCGCGTCCGGCGCCTTTAGCTTGCGCAGGGCGAGTTCGCTGAGCCGGTTGTACTCCGTTAGCGGCAGCGTCACG
>JAMQPI010000389.1 GCA_023717565.1 Pyrinomonadaceae bacterium
AGACAGATGCTTGGGTCCCAGGCGCATTTCCGCACCGGCCAATTAGAAGCCATAGAAGCCGTCGTTGAACGTCGCGGCAGGGCTCTGGTTGTGCAACGGACCGGATGGGGAAAGAGCCTGGTCTACTTTCTGGCTACCAAACTTCTCCGCGATCAGGGTTCGGGGCCCACCTTGCTGGTCAGTCCCCTGCTCTCTCTAATGCGCAATCAAATCGAAGCCGCGGCCAGGATCGGCATCAGGGCTTTCACAATCAACAGCTCAAATGTCGCAGAGTGGGAACCGGCGGAAGCCGCGCTTGCTAACGACTCCTGTGACATTCTGATGATCTCGCCCGAAAGGTTGGGCAACGAACGATTCAAGAAGTCTCTACTTAATGGTTTGTGGAAGCGAATCGGCCTGTTCGTGGTTGATGAAGCGCACTGTATTTCCGACTGGGGTCATGACTTTCGACCCGATTACCGGCGACTCACCAATCTTATCGACAAGTTGCCACCGGGGGTTCCAGTGTTGGGTACAACTGCCACTGCGAACGACCGGGTCATCGCCGACATCCACTCCCAATTGGGAGCAGGGCTTACTATCCTCCGTGGCCCTCTCGTCCGCACTTCGCTGCGACTTCAGAACATAGTATTGCCCACTCAAGCGGAGCGGCTGGCGTGGCTGGCTCAGAACATTGGCAAGTTCAAAGGCAGCGGGGTGATCTATTGTTTGACTGTGGCGGACGTTGAACGGGTCGCCAATTGGCTCAAGTCGAAAGGCATCAGCGCTTTGGCTTACCACGCGGGAGACGACGCCAAACTAGATCGCGTCGCGCTCGAACAGTCATTGCTTGCAAACGAGATCAAGGCGCTGGTGGCGACGGTGGCGTTGGGTATGGGATTCGATAAGCCCGACCTGGCCTTCGTAATTCACTTTCAGCGACCGGGTTCGGTGGTCGCCTATTATCAGCAAGTCGGTCGGGCCGGACGCGCGTTGGATCGCGCCTATGGCATCTTGCTGAGCGGGGCCGAAGACGATGAGATTCAAGACTACTTTATACAGAGCGCCTTTCCGAGTTCCGAGGTGATGAATGCGATAGTCGAAGCCCTCTCTGCCAGCAGTTTGACGATGAATCAACTACTTGCGGTGATCAATGTCTCGCATTCAATGACCGAACGGGCCCTGAAACTTCTCGAAGTGGAAGGCGCAGTGACAGTTGAGCATAACGGTAAAGCTACACGGTATCGCAGCGCGTCGGGCTCCTGGCAACCGGACGAGGAACGGGCGCGACGGATCACGGCGTTGAGGAAAGCTGAAGTTGCGCAGATGCGCGCCTACGTAGAGTATCGTGGTTGCTTGATGGAGTTTCTCACGCGCGAGTTGGACGATCCCCAAGCCCAAGCCTGCGGCGTCTGCGCCAACTGTCAGGAACGCGGGTTTAGCGCCAGCGTCGAACCAGAGATTGTGCGAGAGGCCATCACGCTCTTAAGGGGCGCAGAGATCATCATCCAGCCGAGAAAGCGCTGGCCTGCAGGTTTGTTTCCCGAACTTAGCTCGGTGATTCCCGAGGAGATGCGCAACGCCGAGGGCCGTTCGCTCTGCTACTACGGCGATGCTGGCTGGGGCAAACTGGTGCGTGAAGGCAAGTACAGACTTGGCAACTTCGACGATGAATTGGTGGACGCGGCGGTCGTGCTCATTCGCGAACGTTGGCAACCCTCCGTCAAATGGGTCACGGCCATACCCTCGCCGCGGCATCAGACGCTGGTGTACGATTTCGCCTCGAGGTTAGCTAAATCGCTTGGTCTCCCCTTCGAAGCAACGCTCATTCGCTCTTCGCAGGCGCCGGAACAAAAACTGATGGCGAATAGCACAATGCAGGCGCGCAACGTCGCCGGCACTCTGCAGACTACTGGCCGGCCGCCAAAGGGCGATGTGCTTCTGGTAGACGACATCATCGACTCCGGTTGGACTCTAACGCTGGCCGGCTGGCTGCTCAGACAGAAAGGCTCGGGCATGGTGCATCCATTCACCCTGGCCCGCGCGACGGCGCGTCAAACTTAGACTATGAACCAAAGTGACGAATCCCTGGTGCTCTTCGCCCTTGGCTCGCGGTTAAGCCCTCCCGACGAACCGGACGTGAAACCGCTGACCACGCGCGAATGGAGCGAGCTGGAACGAAAGTTTGAACTCAACTCCATTAATGTAAGCGCGCTTCCCGGTTTGACCTCTGCGCAAATTGAATCCGTTCTTCAAATTGAACCGGGCGAGGCTGACCGGATTGCCCGGTTGTTAGCGCGCAGTGAGATGCTCCAGCAGGAACTGAGACGGCTCGAGGCGCTCGGCATCTGGTTGCTTACGCGTTTCGATGAAGGTTACCCCCCAAGACTCATTGAACGTCTGGGGCGAGCCGCGCCACTGATGCTGTACGGCGCTGGTGATGCTCAGCTCCTCAATCAGCGTGGGCTGGCAGTGATAG
The DNA here is from genome assembly GCA_023717565.1 of Pyrinomonadaceae bacterium. GTDB lineage: Bacteria > Acidobacteriota > Blastocatellia > Pyrinomonadales > Pyrinomonadaceae > PSRF01. The sequence continues at coordinate 2,459 of JAMQPI010000389.1, forward strand.
GCTCACGCAATGTAGATGCGCGCGGCTTCGAGTTAACTGAACTTGTCGGCCGGGCCTGTGCTGAGTCGAATCTCATAGTGTATTCAGGTGGGGCACGTGGAGTAGATAAGACCGCAATGGGAGCTGCTTTAGTAGCGGGCGGAAGCGCAGCCGGATTGCTGGCAGATAGTTTGGAGAAAGCGGTGCGAGCCTCTGACGTACGAGAGGCGATTGACGAATCACATCTGGTTCTCGCCACGCCCTATTCGCCGCAAGCCGGTTTCAATGTTGGTACGGCGATGGCCCGCAACAAGCTGATCTATGCGCTCTCCGATTTCGCGCTCGTAATTGCGAGTGATGCGGAGAAGGGCGGGACATGGGCTGGCGCTGAAGAGGCGTTGACGGCCGGTTGGGTCCCTGTCTTCGTCATCGATGGTCCTGACATACCGGACGGCAACAGGTTGTTACTCAAGCGCGGGGCAATCCCCTTCCCTGACTCATTCGACTGGACGTCCTCGCTTGCCGACTGGCTGGAAAGTAATGCGGTCAGCGTTGAGAGTGACGCCCAGCGGAAGACTCCCGAAATCGCCCAGGGAAGTCTGTTCTAGCCCTTGTCGAAGCCGTAATCACCGCAGATGCCTCCGGCAAATTTCCACCAAGTCATTGGGCGCTCTTACTCGATACTATGCTTGATAATTATTCCATGTCGTTTGATCATTCGCTCAATGGTCTTGCGGTCAATATCCAACAGTCGCACGGCAGCCTGCTTGTTTCCTTTCGTGTGATCGAGCACTCGTCTAACGTGATCAGCCTCCACCTGGGCTAA
>JAMQPI010000427.1 GCA_023717565.1 Pyrinomonadaceae bacterium
CATCAGGCAATAGCGTCGCAGGTTGACCATTGTGGTTCCACGTGGGGCTGCCGGTATAGCTCCAACTCGGAGCATCTGCTTGTGCGGAGGCCAGCCCGGATGAAGTCGAAAAAGGGGCCGTGCAGATTATCAGGCCGGCCCACGCCAGAACCAGAACAACTGCGTGTTGCATGTACTCTCTTTTGTTTCTCATATCTGCCTTCCACTCTTGATCGGTCTCACCTCCGTCCGGGCTAGCGCGCGCCTGGCAAATTCTGTTATCCCGCCCCTTACTTATTAGGCGCAATTCCCAGCCGAACCTCTAACAGCGGCTGAGATTTCGGGCAGCGATGTGGATGGAAGACCGGCTTACGGACCGAAGCGTTGTCTGTATTCGGCAGAGTTGATGAAGGCCTTTACCATTTCGGCCTGAACGAAATCGCCGTTGAAGCTATTCAGCTTATTGAGCCAGAAGTTGTAGCCGGCGAAGTTCAATCCAGCCTCCGGCGCATCGTTCGGGTTCCGGCGCAAGTAGCCGAAGTATTGCATCAAGACAAACGCACGGTTGAATTCCTGCTGCGCGAAGGCTGAGTTCTCGGCCACACGTCGCATTGCGCGCGCACGCGCAGACACATCGGCGGTTGTCATCGCGGAGCCAAACTCGTTAATAGCAGCCGCGCGATCAGTCGCTGAAGGCGTCACACCAGCGTTCATGAAAAGCTGATCGACGAATTGGTCCGGTGTCAACGAGGTCGAGTAGACTGACGTAAAACGCGAGCGCTGTACAAACTCCGCCGAGAAGGCTTGTTTGTTATTCTCCAGCACCGTCTCCCAGCCAGCTTGGTTCACGATGACGCCTTGTCCAATCTGCTGCGTGTCAGGCAGAAACTCGCTGAGCCTGATGGGTACCGGCACCCCGGTCAGATTTCCGTATGCCGCTTTGTAGCAGCGATAGACCAGATAGCCGGTCTGTTGAAATTCAATCGAAAGGAAGAAGGCAGCTGAGACGTTGATGCGCTTAGCGTCGATGCACTGCTGGTCAGCGCCGCAGGAAGTAATTTCGTTGGTCCAGAAAGCGAGACCGTCGGGATCGGGATCGCGGTTAAGGAAGTCTCGATAATGCTGTCGGACGAAGTAGTCGGGGCAATCAATCGGGTTGGGACACGCTGCAGGCACTGACTGCCAGTTGGGATTGGAGTTATGGCCGACAGTATCAGTAAGCCGGACCGACTCTCCACCACTTAATCTTTTTATGTATATCTCTTTACCTGAACCATCGGTATTGATAAATGCGATCGTCCCGCCGTCCGGCGACCAAGCTGGTAGGGCACATTCGATCTCAAAAAACCGAAGATTCGTGCCGTCCGCATTAGCAATGTCGATCTCGAGATTCGCCCCGTCGTATGTAATGAAAGCGATCCTGCGGCCGTCCGGTGACCAGGTTGGAGGAGAGTCCAAAAGTGTGAAGAAATCGGGAAAGAAAAGCGGGATGTTTTGAAGACCGGTACCGTCTGGCCGAATGGTATGAAGCGCGAAGGGTCCCGAACCGGTCATGAAAAGGATCTTTGACCCATCAGGCGCCCAAGCGGGGTAAGAGCCTGACGTAAGATTTCGCCGGCTGCTGCCGTCGGCATTCACAATAACGAGTGTATTGCTAGAGATGAACTCAGAGAAGACTATCTGATGCCCGTCGGGCGACCAGCTCATAAACCAGCCGTCGAAACCAAGCCATGTGGACAGGGACTGATAGTCTACGGGCGTTATCTCCGTTTTGTCTGACCCGTCGGCGTTCATTAAGAAAATTGCGAACCCGCCGGAAGCTCTCTGGCTTAGAAAGGCTATCTTGGTTCCGTCCGGCGACCATGTGGGATGATCATCCACCACAAGGTTGTTTGTAATGCGAACCTGATTCGTCCCGTCAGCGCTCATTAGATAAATCTCTCGGTTGCCTTCACGGTCGCTGGTGAAGGCAATCTTGCCGTTAGCGCGAAGCGTCGGCGTTTGGGCTAAGACTGACGTAACAAACGCCAAGATAAAAACGGCTGATAAACCTTGCCATAACCAATTTGCGATAATGTTTGATTTGTAATTTGCGTTCATTTTCTTTTCCTTGTCGGATTACAAGCCTATCCGGCCAAATCTGTCGTCGGGTAGAATCTTGTTCAGACGGCGTATCTTCTTGTCGTTACGAGATCTTATGAAAACCTCCCGCTCCTCACGGAGTCAGTCACTCGTCGAGCTAGCGTGCTCGTCGCGAATTCTGTTATCCTGCCCCTTACTTATTAGTGCGCAAATCGCAGCCGAAACCTCTAACAGCGCAAACGCCGGCGCCAAAACGGAGTCAACGTCCCAGCCGCGGCTGCCCACCATCACGTCATAAAGCGTCTGGAGCGAAATGACGCAGACTTCACAGGAAGTAACTAAGCTGCTTGCGGATTGGAGCTGCGGCGATCAGACCGTGCCCGACAAACTGATGCCGTTGGTTTATGAGGAACTGCGTCGTCTCGCCCATCTGTACATGCGCCGCGAAAAACCCGGCCACACGTTGCAGACCTCAGCGCTGGTCAACGAGGCGTATGTTCGGCTGGTGGACCAAAACAACATTCAATGGGAAAGTCGAGCACATTTCTTTGGTATTGCCGCCCGGCTGATGCGCCAGATTCTGGTCGATCAGGCACGGCGGCGAAATGCCAAACGGGGCGGCGGCGCGATTAGGGTTTCTTTAAACGAGGCCACAATCGTCGCGCATGAGCAGTCGGCCAGTGTAATGGCCCTCGACGACGCGTTGAAAAGGCTAGAGGAAATAGATCCCCGCAAGAGCCGCATCGTTGAGCTACGTTTCTTTGGTGGAATGAGCATTGAGGAAACGGCAGCGACGCTGGGGGTCTCGCCCGGCACGGTAATGCGTGATTGGACTTTCATCAGGGCCTGGCTGCGCAAGGAGATGGAGCATTGATTCAGTGCTTTCGCATTAGAGGTTTGCCGTCGATTTTACGCATGAGTTAATAGGGGGTCTGGGTCTTTGGTGTTCGGTTTTTGGTCTTTGGTCTTTGGCCGCAACAGTAAGTCATGATGCCCAGCGAACAATGGCAAGAGGTTCAGGACCTTTTTCATGCCGCCCTCGAAAGAGGGCCTGGCAACCGTTCAATCTTTCTCGACCAGGCTTGCGGAGGAAATGAGTCGTTGCGGCGGGAAGTCGCATGGCTGATCTCTGCTCACGAAACAGAAGAGCACTTCATCGATGCGCCCGCGTATGTCTCCGCATGTGACGTGCTGGCCGGCCACCACTACGAACCGGGGGAGATGCTGGGTCATTACAGATTTCAAGCAGCTCTCGGTTCAGGCGGAATGGGTGAGGTCTATCTCGCCGAAGATATCCGACTGAATCGCAAAGTGGCGCTGAAACTTCTGCCTCCACACTTCACGGTTAACCCTGATCGCGTGCGGAGGTTCGAACGTGAGGCGCGCGCAGCCTCAGCGCTGAATCACCCGAATATCGTGACCATCTACGAAATCGGTCAGTCAGACACTACGCACTTCATAGCTACTGAGTTCGTTGACGGCAAGACGCTCCGTCAACTGCTTAACGAGAAGCCGTTCACTCTCAATGAAACTCTCAACGTTAGTATGCAGGTTGCGGATGCGCTCAGCGGAGCTCACACCGCCGGAATTGTTCACCGAGACATCAAGCCCGAGAACATAATGATCCGGCAGGACGGCTACGTGAAGATTCTCGACTTTGGTCTGGCAAAACTGACCGAACAGCAAACAGGCGGCGCTGATCTCGAGACGTCCACACTGCTTCAATCGATCCCCGGGCTGGTAATGGGCACAGTACATTACATGTCGCCGGAACAGGCACGCGCAAAGAATGTCGGCGTTGGCACGGACATTTGGTCACTGGGGATCGTGATCTACGAATTGCTGGCGGGAAACGTGCCGTTTACCGGCGAGACGCCCAGTCACGTGATGGTCTCGCTGATGGAGGACAAGCTCCCTCCGCTCACAGAGCGTGCGAACGTTCCCCACGAGTTGGATCAATTCGTAACGAAGGCTCTCCAAAAGAACAAGAAAGAGCGATATCAAACTGCCGGACAACTCGCCCGTGATCTAAAAAAGCTTAAGCAGAAATTGCAGCAGGATTCGCGTTTGCAAAAGTGGCTAAAGACGGTTCCGAGCAGGAAAGAGGGAGTACGAATGCCGCCACTCGCGCCGCTGCCCGCACTGAGTGGAACGGATTGGGTCCCGCTTGAGACGAGAGCTGCCGCCGAAACGTCGCCGCTCCGGTCACATCCGACCTCAAGCGCTGAATATTTCGTCCGCGAAATCAAAACGCACCGAACTCTCGCGTTAGCAGCGTCGATAGTCGTCGTCTGCAGCGTCATCGGTCTGATTTATTTATTCAGAATTCGCACTAACTCGAACACGCCTTCGAAGAGCGACTCAGCGATTTTGACTCTTGCCAGTCCGACGTCAGACCGCGGAACTACAAGCGAAGAAGCGTACCGCCATTATTTGCAGGGCAAGAATCTGACGAACCAAAGAAGTGCGGAGGCCAACAAAAAGGCGATCGAGAATTTTGAGCAAGCAATTCGCATCGACCCTAACTACGCGCGGGCCTATGCGGGATTGGCGTACGTGTATCACCTGGGGGGTGCCGGCGGTCCCAAAATGGAAGGTGTTGTCTGGCAAATTGAGCAAGAAAAGGCAAAACAAGCCGTTAAGAAAGCGTTGGAGCTCGACAGCAATCTGGCGGAAGCTTATGCGGTTCGGGGAGCAATAAATATTGGCTATGAATGGGATTTCGTCGCGGCCGAAAAGGATCTGACGACCGCGGTCCAATTAGAACCGAACAACGAGATAGCGCATTGGGGACACGCCTATTTGTGCGCTTACCGCGGACGTTTTGAGCAGGCGTTGAAAGAGATCGAAACCGCCATGACGATTGCGCCCGGAGCCGTGTTCTATGAGCGCGAGCGCGGAAAAATTCTGTATTTCGCGCGTCGTTACGACGAAGCGATTGCCCAGTTCGCCAGAAGCCTTGAGCTGAAAGCGGACTCGGGTTCGATGTGGCTTTCGCGCGCGTACGAAATGAAAGGCGATTACTCAGCCGCCTTTGAAGCTTTTGTGAAAACTCAAAAGGATTCCCAGCGCATCGAGGCGTTTCGCACAGCATACGAAACTGATGGCTGGCGAGGCGTTAAGTGGAAATTCCTTGAGTTCGCAAAACTAGCCGAGCCAAAGAGCGGGTATGTTAACTCGTACCAGATCGCAATTGCATACGCTCAGCTCGGCGAGAAGGAGCAAGCGCTCGTATATTTGAACAAATTGGTCGCTGAGCGTTCTTGGCAAGTCTCGATGCTCGCGGTCGATCCGCAAGTCGATTCCTTACGGGGCGATCCGCGCTTCGAGGAACTGCTGAAGCGCGTGCGCCGGTGAGTTGAGCAGATGAGCACCAGAAAACCCATCTCGTTGTTCTGGATCAATTGCTTCCTTGCCCTCTACGCCATCACCGCTTTCCCCCAGAGTCCGACCACAGGCCGCATCGTCGGAACGGTCCGAGACCCGAACGGCGCCGTCATCGTCGGGGCCGAAGTGACCGTCACGAGCCTCGCCACTGCCGATGAGCGGAAAGTCACGACCGACAGAGAAGGCAACTACGCCGTGCCGCTGCTTTCGCCCGGCACGTACCGCGCGAGGTTTGCGGCCAGCGGGTTTAACCCGTCTCTCTTCGATGCGGTCCGGGTGGTCATCACAGAAACGACGCCACTCAACGCGCAACTTGCGGTCGGGGGAGTAATCGTTGATTCGGTCGTGGTGCGCGCCGCGCCGCTGGTCCAAACCGGCGGCCCACAGCTTGGCCGGGTTGTTGACTCGCGCACGGTCGCCGAGCTGCCGCTGGCGACGCGCAACTTCACGCAGATTCTCGCGCTCTCGAGTGGCACCTCCGTAGGTCTCCCGGACAACACCGCCCTGGGCCGCAACTCGCAAAGCGTCTCGGTCAACGGTGCCCGCACGACACAGAACAATTTCGAGATCAACGGCATTGACGCCAACCGGCTGGACAATAACAGCACGGGGACGGTAGCCGTGCCCGCGCCGGAGACGATTCAGGAGTTCAAGGTCCAGACCTCGCTCTACGACGCAACGTTCGGGCGCGGTGCCGGAGGCAGTGTGCAGGCGGTCACGCGCAGCGGCACGAACGCGTTTCACGGCGCCGCCTACGAATACTTCCGCGACGACGCCTTTAACGCTAATAACCCCTTCCTCAATGGGGCTGGCGTGAAGCGGCCCACACTCAAGCGTAATGTCTTCGGCGGGCTGCTCGGCGGCCCCGTCAAAGCCGACAACGCGTTCTTCTTCGCCTCGTACCAGGGCACCAGAGAGCGCAACGGCGCGTCAGACAGCAGCCTCACGTCCAGCATCCTCGTCGCGCGGGGTTTAACCGACGATCGTTCACAACAAACGCTGCTCGCAACCTTCAGGCCAAGGTTTCTGGGCCTGCTGCCCGCGACCTCCATCCACCCGTCGGCGTTGGCCCTCCTAAATATAAAACTGCCTGACGGAGGATTCCTGATCCCCACGCCGCAGGCCGACGGGCGCTACTCAGGCTCAGCCATCTCCACTTACCGCGAGGATCAATTCAACGCGAACGTTGATTACCGCGCCAGCGAAAAAGATTGGCTGGCGGTGAAGTTTTTCTTCTCGAACGCGCCGCAGTTCGCCGCGCTACCGGCCAGTAACGCGGCCAACGTCCTAGGCTTCGGAGCAGACCAGAAGAATGACAACCGGCTGTTCTCGGTTCAGAACATCCACACCTTCGGCGCGAGGACAGTCAACGAAGCGCGCGTCGGCTACAGCCTCATCTACTCGGACAGCTTCGGGCGACATCCGGTGAAGGACTCGGACGTGGGGATCTGGCGGGCGAACGCCGGCGCCTATCCGGGGCTGGGGCTGATTCGCATCGGC
>JAMQPI010000437.1 GCA_023717565.1 Pyrinomonadaceae bacterium
CAGACCTTGCGGCGATTAGATTGTAGGGGTGTCTCCTCCGTGGGCACGCCGAGTCGCGATGATGAAGGATGTCGATTGAGGTGAGTAAGAACTGCGACAAAACCGCCGGAGTGTTGGCTTCCTATACATTGCGGGTTGTCTTTGTTTACTTACCGACCAGTGGTTCTCTCCGAACCGTCGGCTAACCTTCTACATCGCAATCACGATGCCAGCATTTTTCGTTCAAAAGTCGGCCGGTTAGTGAGGGCTTCTATTGGAGGTCCCAGAAATCACTATCGGTATCGTTAAGCTCCAGCACTGTCGGCTTGGCATTTGCAACAGGCGCTTCAACAAGAAAGCGAAACCTTTTTGGATAGGAGGAGAGAACTATGGGAGACGATAGTGGCAGCGGCAGCACTGGAGTAGTAGCCATCCTGGCTATCTTCGTAATCCTCGTCGTGGTTGGACTGGTTGTTTTTGGCGGTCGCATCTTTAGCGGCAATAAGCGTGTCGACGTAAACATTACGGTGCCGAGCCGATGAGCTTTGCGGAACCAAGTTTGCAGTAGAGCAGCATCAGGAATCAGGGTTGTAGCAACAGGATTCGGCAAGCAGAGTATTGAGAAGTCCCATTAGTCTGCCTAAGACATTGAACAGCTAGGAGTTGCTCGTTCCGCCTGGAATTTGGAAGATGGGTTTGATTGGTGTTTTCTCTTATGGAAAGGAGTAAATATGAAAGCTCTAGCCGACATTAGGTGTCGACAGATGTCTACTGCTAAGGCGGCAACGCCGACGGATGAGGACTTCGGTTACGATTCGGCCTCATTAGCAAGACCTTCTCGACACGGCTTACATGCGGTGTCTCCGCTCGAAACAGAACTTGTGATCCGCCCAACATTTGCCAACAAGGTTAAAGGATCGAGAATGCTGACTCCGAAGCTGACGACCGAGGAGTTTATTCAGGTTCGTTTAGCCACCGTGCGGGAAAGCACCCGGCACTGTTATTGGCCTTCAGAAGTTGTGGCCAGATTCGCGGCCGCGGAGGTTATCCGTTGACAGCCATATATCGCCGCGCGTGAGTTGTGATTTATTGCGATTAGGACTTTTCAGGCCTCGCCATCCTCAAGGCTTCTTGTTTTCCTCATCCAGCCACAACTTCAATGGGGCAAAATAATCGATTATGGCGGTGGCGTCCATTTTGTCTTCGCCAGTCATCGTCTTAAGTGCTTCCTGCCAGGGTTTACTTAAACCCATTGCCAGCATCTGCTTCAATTTCTCCCCAGCCTTTTTGTTGCCGTAGATCGAACATTGATACAGCGGGCCGCTGAAGCCAGCCTCGCGGCACAAAGCGCGGTGAAACTGAAACTGCAGAATCGCTGCGAGAAAATAGCGGGCGTAAGGTGTGTTCCCAGGGACGTGGTACTTAGCGCCGGCGTCAAAGTCTTGCTCGGTACGAGGCGCAGGGGGAGCCACTCCCTGGTACTTCTCTCGCAGGGCCCACCAGGCTTTGTTGTAGTCACCCGGTCCCACTTCGCCCGAGAATACTTTCCAGCGCCATTGATCTACCAGATAACCAAACGGCAGGAACGCCACCTTCTCCAACGATCGCTGCAAAAGAAAACCGAGGTCAGCACTCTGCTCGGGCACCTTATCGATCAATCCAATCTGCTTCAGATAAGGCGGAGTTACAGAGAGCGCAACGGTGTCGCCGATGGCTTCGTGAAAGGCATCA
>JAMQPI010000457.1 GCA_023717565.1 Pyrinomonadaceae bacterium
TTAACCCGCAGACTGGACTGGCGACTCCTGAATGCCGCCAATGAAGTCTTCATTTGTCTTTTGTTGTCGCGGGCATGAAGCATCCCCAGTAACGCTTATGCATGGTGAAACCTATCTTAGGCGCTCCATTCGTCCGCTTCCCTAATAGAGTCTTCGTAAAGGTTTTCTGGTGCAAGCCATCAAGCCAGGTGATGGCCTTCGTGGCCGGATCAAAAGAATAGTGACCTTTGGTGTTAGGAGCCTCGTACGTACCATCTGCTTTGAGACTGAACTTGATCACCGTGACCGTCGCCGGAGTGGTCATCTTGTCGGTCGTTGGTTGCGACGGATCGGCATAGGGAGGGCGGATGTTGTAACCGGGCGCAACTGACTGACATACCCATTTTCCGGCGTACTGCTCGGGCACGCCTTTCGGCTTCTTGTTCATCGTGGCCTCGGTTTGGGATTTCGCTACGCTGGAAAGGCCGAAGAGAACAGTCAACAACAACCAAAGGAAACTGCGCTTTCCCATGTCAACTCCCTGAACCTTAAAGAAGAATCTCAATCAGCCAGCGCCACTTTGGTCAGCCAGGCCCTCTTACGGCCTTTTAGACTTCGCTGCAGGCCGCGCGACCTTATACATGTCGCGTACGAGGCGATCGTTCAGGTCGCCTTGAAAGAGATCCATGTGATCGCGGCCTTCGATAATCTCAAACGTTGCATCGCTGCCCAAACCCTTCAGCGTATCGCGCAGTATATACACAGCCTCTTCGAGATGAAAATTGTCCGCAGTACCGACCACCAGGTGCAGCTTTCCGCGCAGCTTTGGTCCCAGTGATTTCCAATTGGCCACGAGCAGACGTGAAATGTCGTAGCGGTCCCAGGCCTTTTGCACGAAGGGATCGATTGATCCCGTATCGCGGTCGAACAACGGCATCGGGCGGCCGTCTTCACCACGCGGACTGAAGACTGCTTCAAACGATTCTATTTGGCCGCCGTACTCACCGACTACGCGCGCAAAGTGGGCGAACTGGTACCACGAAAAAATATCGCGTCCCTTAAAACGAAAGATATTTCGGGGCTTGCCACCCGGCCCATTATAGAAGTTCTCAGGGGGCAGTTTTGTCAGATCAGCTCCGCTGAAGCTGCGGAAGTCGACCGGGTCAGGCGAGGTAGACCATGTCCCGCCAAAGACGTCCGGGTAATTCACTTGCAACCAGAGTGTTGACCAGCCTCCAGAGGAATGACCCGTCAACAAACGTCCGCGGGGTAACCCATCCATGCGAAACTTTCTCTCCAGGTAGGGAATGAATTCTTTGGTAAGCGCTTGTCCCCACGGCCCGTTGTTTGCCGAATCGGCGAACTCATGATGACCCATGGGACACGAGCCGTCGAGGTAGACGTTAATCATCTCCGGCAGCGCTCCGTCCGTCATCTTTTTGAGCAAACCCGGTCCGGATCTCCAGGCCCCCTCGTGCGAGCCACCAAAACCGTGAATTCTATAGACAACCGGATAGCGTGCCTTGCCGGACGAGGCATAGCTGGCCGGTAGAAGTACCCCGGCGCGCATCATGATGGGCCTACCCCAAAAGGCGCTTAACGCCGGACTTTGGAACGTCACCAGTTTGATGGATTCTGTGTCTGCGATCGGGTGTTCGTCCTCAACACGCTTCGTCAGAACCAGCTTTAACGGCGGTGTTTCAGCAGGCTTCAGACCGAGCGCGCCGACGACGATGCTGCGCAAATCGCCCGGACCCATCTCTGAATAGGGAAAGGAGTGGTCCACATCCAGCAGGGCCATGATCTGGTAGTCACCAGTCGGAGCTGTCGAAAAGGGTCCGGGATAAGCGAGGTCGTCAGCGTTGATTTCAATCGCTTTGCCCGGCGCCAGGTTTCGAATTTCCGTGGCCGCGATCCAAACCTTGTCTAACTCAAAGAACGACGGCTGCACTGATTCCATGGCCTCGGTACTAAGCGTCATGAAGATCAGTAGGCGTCCGGACACGGGTGAGGATGAGACTGCCGGCCCAAGCTCGACTTTGAAACGCAGCCCTCCGTTGGCAGGGGTGCCTGCGGCTTGCGCATAAGTCAGCGTGGGTAACGCAAGAATAAAGATAAAAGGGAGATAGAGCAGGTATTGTTTGAGTTTCATGGTCAACCTTTCTTTCTTGGCCGTAGAGAAAACTCAACTGAGTGTCATGAAGTCAGTACCGTAGCGCCGTAGCGTCGGGTCCGGCGATTCGCATCTCGACTCTCGGCGCTTTTAAAGTCGCTGTCGGTAGATGCCCGGTGACACGTAGATTTTGTGGTGGAACCGTGGACCCGACGCTACGGTACTGACTTCATGACACTCAGTTGAGTTTTGACCCGGTCTCTTCGGCAACTACAGGCTACCAAATGTGGCAACGGTCCTTTTCGGGACGCACCATAGGATCGCCGGTCTTGCATTGAAACGCTTGAGCAAACTGCGGCATGTTGGATAATGGTCCATTGGCGCGGAACTTTGCCAGCGGATGTGGATCCTGACTTACCAGGAGCCGCGCGTATTCGGGTCGCATGTTGGTGGCCCAGTTGTGCGCGTAGGCCAGAAAGAATCGTTGTTCGGGAGTGAAGCCGTCGATGTTCGGCGGACGCGGCTTACCCTCCATTGATTTCTGAAGCGCAGCGTACGCGATGTTCAGCCCGCCCAGGTCCGCGATGGATTCTCCGACCACTAACTCTCCTTTCAAGTTGAGTCCCTTCTCGACTTCAAAGCCACTGAATTGATTGATGATACATTGCGCGCGTTCTTTGAACGCTTTCAGGTCGGCATCTGTCCACCAATTAGCCAGATTGCCCTTCGCGTCGAACTGGCTCCCCTGGTCATCAAATCCGTGCGTTAATTCATGGCCGATGATCGCGCCCATGCCGCCATAGTTAGACGCGTCGTCCGCGGTCGGGTCGAATAGTGGTGGTTGCAGAATTCCGGCCGGGAAAATTATCTCGTTATTCTGCGGATCGTAACCGGCGTTGACCGTCTGTGGGGGAATCCCCCATTCCAGCTTGTCCACGGACTTCCCGATCTTATTCACGTCACGCCGCTCTAAAAACTGGGTAGAACGAAGTCTGTTGGAGACGTACGACCCGCGATCAATTTGCAACGTCGAATAATCGATCCACTTATCCGGATACCCAATCTTGTCGAGAATTGCTCCGAGCTTGATGAGAGCCTGTTTGCGCGTCGTATCCCCCATCCAGCTCAACGAACTGATGTCGCTGTTGAGCGCCGCCTTTAGGTTGCGGATCATCTCCAGCACTCGCGTCTTGGCTGTGGGAGGAAACGCTTTCTTCACATAGACCTCGCCGAGCGCTTCTCCCAAAGCCGTGTTGGTCGCGGCCACGCAGCGCTTCCATCGTGGCAGCATTTCCCTGGCTCCTTGCAGAATCCGGCGATTGAAATTGAAGTCTTCGTCAACGAAGGGAGTAGAAAGAGTGGCAGCGGTGTTGTTGATCAAATGCCAGCGAAGGTAAGTCTGCCAATCCGCTATCGAAACGCTGGTCAACTGCTGGTCCATTACTTTGAAGAAATCCGGTGTGCCGACGTTAACGTCAGCTTTTTGAGTCAGACCAATTCCTTTAAAGAAGGCTGCCCAATCAAAGGTCGGCGCCAGATCATGCAGTTGGGCTATTGTCATTCGATGATAGAGCTTCTCCGGATCGCGGAGTTCGACCCTGGTCATTGAAGCTTCTGCCAGTCTCGTCTCCAGCGTCATGACGGTTTGGGCTTGACTCGCGGCCTTCCCTGGATCGTCGCCCATCAGCTCGAACATCTTGGCCACGTGTTTGAGATACTGATCGCGAGTCACCTTCGACCTCTCATCGGATTTCGTATAGTTATCGCGGTCAGGTAATCCCAGGCCGCCCTGAAATATCCCAGCCGTGACTTCGGTGCTGTTTTTGAAGTCCTGGTTTGACCCGTCGACGAACAGCGCGTTGATACCCAGAAAATGGAGATGAGTGATCTCCGCCTGGAGCGTCTTCTGGTCCTTTATCTTTGCGATGCGGTCAAACTCACCAGCCAGGGGCTTGAGCCCTTCAGATTCGATCTTCGCCTCGTCCATGCAACTGGCGTAATAGTCCCCCACTTTCTGCTCGTTACTGCCCTTCTTCACGCTCGTGTTTTTCGCGGCTGCTTCCAGGATGTCGCGCAGCAGGTCCCGATTCTTTTCGTTCAGGATGTTTCCGAGACCCCAACTGGGGAAGGCAGCGGGAATCGGATTGGCCACGAGCCATCCGCCGTTAACGTACTGATAGAAATCGGTACAAGCCGGCGTATTTTTGTCGAATGTTGAAGGATCAATCTTGTGACTGGATTGTCCGAAGAGACTCGCCACGCTCACTGTCAGGAGCAAGGCGCAGGAAATGAAAGTTCTGAGCGAATTGTTCATACACACTCCGTCTTATTGTCAGGCAGTTGCAGAAGATGCTTCGACCGGGCGCCAAAGAGGTCACTAACTTGATGGACAGCTCTTATCTAGCGACTTTCTCTAGCCCGAATGCTTCCCAGATAACCCTGATTGGCGAGCCGAACTCCCGTTTCCTTGTACGCTTCCGGCTCTGCCGGCGCCCAGGTCGCAAGTCCATCCACATAACGATTGAACATACAGAACGCCGCAGCGATCAGCACTGTGTCGTGGATGGCCTTGTCGTCGGCGCCCGCTCCTCGCGCTCGCTCGACGTCCTCGCCTGTGACGAGTCTGCCGTCCTGGCGAACCTTTCCGGCGATGTTAAGCAAGGCTCTCATTTTATCTGTCAGCGGAGCCGTCTGCACATCATTTAGCACGAGGTCCACTACTCTGCGTTCGCCACCGTATAACTCGCGGGCGGCGGCGGCGTGAGATTGGGTGCAGAAGTGGCATTCGTTGCCGGACGAAACATGGGTAGCGATCAGTTCACGCTCAGCGGGAGTGAGCGACGAAGGACCGCGCAGCAGCGCCTCGGCCAGGCTGTTCAGATGGCTCTCGGTTTCCGGGTAAGCCATCATTGGCCCGGTGATGCCCGGAAACCCCTCCGGAAGATTTATGTGTGGCATCTTAAGATTCAACTCAGCGAAACGGGTATAGCAATCAACATCGTGATTCGGCGAACCCGGGATTAGAAACGTAGAACCACGCTCAATTGTCGTTCAAATTTTGAAGGGAGGATGGTCCCAGGTCGGTTACTAACTTGGCTTTGCAAGGGTTTTGGTCTGTGCAACAAGTTTAGGAAGGAACTGCCCCTTGATGCGCCCCAACCCGGGACCACGAACTGTTTTGTAACCCGCGCAAAATATCATCCGCTGGTTTGTCTTGTCATGCCACCGATGATTGAATTGTGCGTCCAACTTTAGTTTGAGATTGCCCGAGTCGGAAACTTATGGTTGTCCGGTTGACGACCCTTCGGCGTCCGACTAAAGTGGTCAATGCGTTGTCATGGGGAGGATGCAAGTGGTGGACACGTTGGCTGACCATCCTTAAAGCCGTATCGCGTTCGGGCTCAGATCTGAACTCCAGTTTCTTCCTCATAGAATCATTCGATGAAACTACAGATTCCTGATTTCCGTAGTAACACGATGAAATCAAAAGCTTAAGAAACAAGTCACGTTGGAGTTTAATCCCTTGGATCGATTCCACAGTTCATTTTGAGTTCACATCAACGGAGAACCACACATGATTCGCAAACTAGTCTCGATCACGTTTCTGATTGCCTTGCCGCTCGTAAGCGTCTTTTCACAGCAGAAGCCCGACTTTAGCGGCACCTGGAAGCTCAACGTCGCAAAATCCGACTACGGCCAGTTGCCTGGACCCGACAGTCGTACGGATGTGATCACGCACAAGGACCCGTCGCTCTCGAACAGCGTGACCGCGGAAGGAGCTCAGGGAAAACAGGCGTACACAGTTAGCTACACAACTGACGGGAAAGAAGTGGTGAACAACATCGGCCCCCGCGAGGTCAAGTCAACGCTGAAATGGGTCGGCAGTGATCTTAAGGTCAGTTCCAAGTTTGATTACAACGGAGCGCCCGTCACCAGCGAAGCCACCTGGTCCCTTTCCGCTGATGGCAAAACACTGACCATCAACGTTCATTTCACGAGCGCCATGGGCGAGGCCGACCAGAAAATTATCTTTGAGAAGCAGGAAGCCAGCCCGGCCGCTGCGCCGGCCAAGCCCTCATCTTGACGCACGTCGTCAAGTTCGAATTAGTTCAATCAAGAAGCGCTGCCAACTTTCGTGGTGCCAGCGTCTGATAGGCTCTGCGGGCAAGCTCCTCGACGGCGCCCCAATCGACGTTCGCCAGATCCAGCCGAATCGCGACCCAACCCTTTGAGCCCAGGTAAGCCGGCACAAAGAAACTCTCCGGGTCGTCTCTGATCAGTTGACGTTGCTCTCCAGGGCTCGACTTGCAACAGAAGGCGATCACTCCGTCTCCGTGATGGTCAAAGAGATAGTAGCCGAGTGTCTTCTTGCGAATCCGAAAACCCAAATGGTCTCCAGACGCTTCCACCGCGACCTCGGGCAGCGCGTGGCAGATTTGGAGGAGTTTAGCCCGGCGTCCTACTGCTGCCGTTAGTTGCCTCGGTGTTAAAGTCATACGTTTTCTAGTTTCACCTCTCCTTATAAAACGGACTATTATAAGCGGCATGCTCGAGCCACACAGGTTCACGTGAACGGTTATTGACGTCGAGGCTCGTTCACCTGTATAAGCTATCTACCGGACGGTCGGTAACCCCAATATGGGGCAGCATTATTGGGCACAGGCGTGTCAGAGCCGTCTAGCGAAGGGATAATGATGAAGCGACAAACAAAGCCGGCGCTGAATAACGAGCGCCTGGCGGAAATTTACCGTGCAGCCGCGCAGATTATTCTGCGCAAGGGCTACGATGCCACCTCAGTCAACGACATCGCCAACGCTGTCGGCATGACCAAGGCGGGACTCTACCACTACATCAACGGAAAAAAGGAACTGCTTTTCGACATCATGAATTTCGGCCTTGATGAGTTGGAGGGCGAGGTCGTAACGCCTGCCTACTCGATCGCTGACTCGAGCGCACGCCTGCGCTTCATCATCGCCAACCACGCGCGACTGGTAACTAGAGGAGAGGGCGCAATTACCATCCTCGTTGACGAGATCACCGCGCTCACGCCCGCCCAGAACCGCAAAATCACACGCCGCAAGCGTGAGCACTTTGATCGACTTCGGGAAGTTCTGAATCAGCTCAAAGCAGAAGGAAAGCTGGCTGATGTAGACACAACGGCGGCGACATTCAGCCTGCTCGGAATGATTAACTGGCTATCGCGGTGGTTCCGGCAGGACGGCAACCTCACCGAAGAACAAGTCGCCAATGAAATCGCCAAGATTGCCCTTCACGGATTGCTGCGCCCCGAATCACGCGCGGCCCAACGAGGCTTGCAGGTCGTTAAGAAGTGAACATTCTCGTTTGTCTCAAGCAGATTCTCGACCCGGAGATCCCGGCACGCGATTTCCGCGTCGATACAGTCAAGCGTGAGGCGGATCGCGGCTCGGCCAGTCTCGTAACCAACATCTTTTGCGAGAACGCGCTCGAAACTGCCCTGCAACTACGCGAGCGTACTGGGAGTGCCAGGATCACAGTCCTTTCCTACGGGCCGCCTTCAGCCGAAGACTCTTTGCGCAAAGCCCTGGCAATGAAGGCAGACGCCGCGGCGCTCGTCCTCAACGACGGCAATCAGAACCCCGACCCTTTTACGACGGCCCGAGTGCTCGCCGCTGCAATTCGTAAAATTGGCACATTTGATCTGATCATGGTGGGACGCGAAGCCGGCGACTGGGGCGCCGGACAAACGGGCGGGTTGATCGCGGAGGAATTGGGCATGCCATGTGTGTCCTTCGTTGATCGGATAGAGTCGAATGATGGCCAACTGAAACTCAACCGACAGACGGACACGGGCTGGGAGGTGCTCGAAGCCTCGCCGCCCATCGTCGTCAGCGTCACCAACGATGAACACAACCTGCCGCGCATACCGAAAGTACGCGATGTAATGATGTCCTATCGCCAGCCATTGACCAACTTGTCGCTCGATGATCTCGGCATCGATGCGCACGAAGCGCGCGCTGGAAATAGCTACTACCAGGTGGCCGAGCTTTCGATCCCCCAGAAGGAGACCCACTGTGAATTCGTGACCGGCGACACACTGGATCAGAAGGTGGGATCCCTGGCTCAGCGCATTATCGAAGTTACGAGTGCGATGTAGGCCGATACATGTCAAGCTAACCGGGCAGCTTTTGGCTTTCACAACTAAAACAAGACGCACGCAGATGACCAAGCGTGTGCAACCCGAACAATGAACGACGTTGTTATCTGTCTCTTCGCGACCGTAGGCTTTGACAAAGCCAGCCAGGGCCTGGCCGGAGCAGGCCGACGCCTCGCCGACGAACTCGGTGGGCGGTTGCACGCCGTCGTCATCGGATCCGGTTCGGACAAGTTGGCATCGGAGCTCGCGACCTTCTGCGACACGGTGATCGTAGCCGATCAACCAGAGCTGGCTGAGTACCAGCCGGAGACTTGGCTTAATGCGCTGGTGCGTTTCTGCGGTGAGTTGTCACCCCGCTCGGTGCTGCTCGCGGGCGACACCTACAGTCAGGAGATTGCGCCTCGCCTCGCTTACCGCCTCGGCGGCAGTGCTGTTGGTGACGTCGTCGAAGTTCGGATTGAAGCCGGCACGTTGCTCGTCAGCCGTCAGGTCTATGGCGGCAAGGCGCAGGCAGTCCTCGAACTCAGGCGCAGCCCGGCGGTTGTGTGGCTACGCGCTCGATCGTTCGCACCACCCACACCCCGCGACGAAGTGGCCACGATTACGCACGCTATATTTGAAATCGAGGTCGACACCCGTACGCGCATTGTCGAACGCAAACGCGAGGCAGGTGGCCAGGAGCGGCTCGAAGAGGCGCGCGTCATCGTCTCCGGCGGACGCGGCATCGGCGGCCCTGAGCCGTTCACCACCGAGTTGCAACCGCTCGCCGATCTGTTGGGTGCACAGATGGCCGCTTCACGCGCCGCGTGCGATGCGGGCTGGGTGCCACCGACGTGGCAGGTAGGCCAGACGGGAAAGAAAGTCACGCCGGAACTGTATCTGGCCATCGCGATCACGGGCGCAAGTCAGCATATGGCGGGAATCTCAGAGGCTAAAACCATCGCCGCGATTAATACTGATCCCGACGCCCCGATTTTCAAGCATTGCCGTTTCGGTATCGTTGAGGACTACCGAAAGGTCGTCCCGCTGTTGCGCGAGAAGTTGGCCGCTCTGCAGACTGGCGCTAATCAGAGTCCGGACTCTGCACCAAGATGAACCCTGCCGATGCCACGCGACAGATCTACTGGAACATTTCCCACATCTGGGTGATGTACCTTCTGCTGCTACCGACTGTGGCTATCGCCGGATACGGCATCTATCGCCAATTCGCTCGTTGGCGCCGCGGTCTTCCCGCGGCGCGGTTCGACCGTCCTGCCAAGCGCGTCCAGTTGCTGGTCAAGCATGCGTTCGCTCAGAGACGTACGGCACGCAACCGGTATGCGGGTCTCTTCCACCGGCTCGTTACCTACGGCTTCATCGTGCTCACGATCGCGACGACGATCGTGGCTCTCGACGCAGATTTCGGCACCACGATCATGCGCGGTAACTTTTATCTCTACTTCCAGTCGTTCGTCGTAGACATCTTCGGTGCGCTGGTGATGGTCGGAATTGGTATGGCAGCGACCCGTCGTTATCTAATGCGGCCGAAGCAGCTGGTTTACACGAACGAAGCAACGCTGATTCTCGCCGTCATCTTTCTGATGTGTCTGCAAGGGTTTCTAATCGAGGGATGGCGCATCGCGGCCACCAACGATCCCTGGGGCGCGTGGTCGCCCTTCGGAAATGCTGTAGCGCGTGGGTCCCTTCAACTGATGAGTGTCGAGGCGATCCGGGGGGCACATGGTGGAGTCTGGTGGTCTCACGTCGTCTTGAGTTTCGGCTTCATCGCGTGGGTGCCCTATACGAAGATGATGCACGTCATCACCGCTCCACTAAACATCTATACCGCCAATCTCGTCCCACTCGGGGCGACCCTAAGGAGCATCGATTTCGAGAAGGCCGAAAGTTTCGGCGTCAACTCCTTCGAGGATTTTACCTGGAAGGATCTGCTGGATCTGGACGCCTGCACCGAGTGTGGACGATGCACCTCGGTCTGCCCGGCAAACATCGTCGGAAAAGAACTCTCGCCTCGCGACATCATCCTCCAATTGCGAGATCTGATGCATGAGGAATTGCGGATTTCAGATTTCGGATTCCGGATTGACAAACCGAAAGACAAGATCCGATATGAAACGTCAGGTAGCAACTCCGACAAATCCGCAATCCGCAATCCGCAATCCGCAATCATTGCTGCGGTCCCAGCCACTTCCCCGCTCTCGCTCTGGCAGTGCACAACCTGCGCGGCGTGCATGCAAGCCTGCCCGGTCTTCATCGAACAAATGCCGAAGATCGTTGATATGCGTCGCCACCTGGTCATGGAAGAGGCGGACTTCCCCGACTCGATGCAGGAGGCAATTCTCTCTCTGGAGCGGCGCGGCCATCCCTTCAGTGGCACGCAGTCAACGCGGATCGATTGGACCGAAGGCCTGAACATCAGGCAGGTAAGTGAAACGGACGACGCCGAAGTTTTGCTGTGGGTTGGCTGCGGCGGTGCGCTCATCGAGCGCAATCAGCGTGTCACGCGCGCCACTGCGCAACTACTCGAACAGGCGGGGGTGAAATTTGCGATTATGGGACGCGAGGAAAAGTGCTCCGGCGATCCGGCCCGTCGCATCGGCAACGAATTCTTGTTTGAGACCCTCGCGAAAGAGAATGTTGCGAACCTCAACAAGCACCACGTCAAGAAGGTCGTGACAGCCTGCCCGCACTGCTTCAACACTTTCAAGAACGAGTACCCACAGTACGGAGGACGCTTCGAGGTTTTTCATCACAGCGAGTACCTCGCCGATCTCGTTTCGGAAGGCAGACTTAAGTCGCACACGGGATCGGACAAGAAAATCACATTTCACGACCCTTGCTATCTGGGGCGGCAGAATGGTGTTTACGATGCACCTCGCGAACTCGTGCAAATCTCCACCAAAGAAAGCGTGGTTGAGATGGAGCGCAGCCGCAAAAAGAGCTTTTGTTGCGGCGGAGGCGGCGGCATGAGCTTCGTGGAGGAGCCGCCCGATAAGCGCGTGAATCAGGAGCGGGCTCGCGAAGTTCTGGAGAGTGGCGCGGATGTGCTGGCAGTCGGCTGCCCGTTCTGCATGACGATGATGGAAGATGGAATCAACGCGCGCAAAGGCGAACGCGAAGTGAAAGTGATGGACGTTTCCGAACTGTTGTGGGAGGCAGCGCAGCCTCGCGCTGCAGAGACCTTCGTTACCACCCCGGGATAGCACTCTAGCTACTCGGGACGATCAAATAGAGACCACATGGACTTAAACCTCAATCCAAACGAGCAACGGTTCCGCGACGAATTCCGCGCGTGGCTGGAAACAAACGTTCCGGAAGAATGGAAGGGCAACACCAACGCAGAAGACCGGGAAGATTACATTGAGTATCTGCGCGACTGGCAGCGAAAACTCTACCAGGGGGGATGGGCTGGCATCTCCTGGCCTAAAGAGTACGGCGGCCGCGGCGCAACACTCATGGAGCAGGCCATCTTCCAGGAGGAGTTGGCGCGGGCACGCGCCCCGCAGTTGATCGGCACCATCGGCTTGTCGCTGGTCGGCCCGACGATCATCGCCATGGGCACAGAGGAACAGAAGTCGCGCTATCTCTCAAAAATTCTCTCCGGCGAAGAGATCTGGTGTCAGGGCTTCTCGGAGCCAAACGCCGGCAGCGATTTGGCCGCGCTGGGAACGAAAGCCGTTCGAGACGGCGAAGTCTTCATTGTTAACGGGCAGAAAATCTGGACCAGCTTCGCGCAGTTGGCAGATTGGTGTTTACTGCTCGTGCGCACGGACGCAGAGGCTCCTAAACATAAGGGGATCACCTGCCTACTAGCGAACATGCGCAGTGAAGGTGTGGCGGTTCGACCGCTCCGGCAAATGTCGGGCGATTCGGGATTCAACGAGGTGTTCTTCTCGAACGTAAGTGTGCCCACGACGCAAGTGCTCGGTGAAATCAATCGAGGTTGGACAACGGCGATCACCGCGTTGATGAATGAGCGCGCCAATCTCGGCACTGGAGTCCTGGTCATCTTCGAACGCAACCTGGAAGCCCTGATCGCCAGGTCACGCACGGTGGAGAGAAACGGGCGGCCTGCCAGCGAAGATCCGATCGTAAGGCAGAAGCTCGCGCAAGCGTACCTTGAACTTGAGATCCTGCGCCTCAACACCAATCGGGCGCTCACCTCATTATCGAAGACCGGCACACCTGGCCCTGAAGGTTCTACCCTGAAGCTCTATTGGAGCGAAATGAACCAACGCACGCAGCAGACAGCGCAGGAGATCCTCGGCCCTTACGGCCAGCTTAAAGACTTCGACAACGGCATGTGGGAATACTCCTACCTGCGCGCGCGAGGCAACACAATCGAGGCGGGCACCAGCGAAATTCAACGCAACATCGTCGCCGAACGGGTACTCGGGCTACCTAAGAGTTACTAAAGGATTGTCAGTGGTCAGTTGTCAGTAGTCAGTTGTTTGTGCTTCGTACTTTGACCTTCGTACTTTGAGCTTGTACCTGAACCCATAATTAAGATGGGTTCCTGCCCTAAATCAGCACAGAGTTACGAGAGCTGAAAGGAAAGCACCAAGTACAAAGCACTAAGTACAAAGCACAAACAACAAAACACAAACCACTGACAACTGACCACTGACAACTGACCACTGACAAACCCATGGACTTTGATCTCAGCAAGCCGCAAAGACTTCTTAAGGACTCGGCCCGTGATCTTCTGGCGCGCGAGTGTAAGCTTGACCGTGTTCGCACATTGGCGGAAACGGATACGGCCCACGATGATAAGCTCTGGCAAACTATCTGCGATCAGGGGTGGATGGGGCTGGTACTCCCTGAGGAGCATGGTGGATTGGGCCTCGGTCTCGTCGAGTTGGCGGCAGTTGCGGAGGAGATGGGTCGCGCCTGTTTGCCGGGCCCGTTTCTCACCACCCTAACAACCGCCGCCCTGATCGAACGTGCCGGCAGCGAGGCGCATCGCGCGAAATACCTTGAGCCAATCGCGGCGGGCGAGTTATTAGCGACGGTTGCGTTCTTAGAGGAAAGTGCTAGCTGGGATTTGGACGCAGTCAAACTCTCGACCAAGCGCTGGGACCGTAACTTTCATATTTCAGGGCGAAAACTTTTCGTCCCCGACGCCGATGTAGCAGCCCTTCTCATTTGTGTTGTGCGCGAAGGAGACAATCTCGCACTCCTACCCGTGGAGCGTGCCGCGGACGGGCTCTCAATCAAGCCGATGCCTACGATGGATGGTACACGCAAGCTTTACGAAGTGACCTTCGAGGGAGTTACAGTGCCGGAAGCTGATGCGCTGGGGGCGGACGGCGACGCGCGCGGGGCGCTGCGCGAAGCGTTGGAGGTGGGATGCCTCGCCTTGTGTGCCGAGATGGTCGGCGGGATGCAGTGGGTGCTCGACACGACGATCGAATACGTGAAGTCGCGCCAGCAGTTCGGGCGCGCGATCGGTTCTTTCCAGGCTGTGCAACATCAGTGCGCTGACATGCTGTTGATGACAGAGAGCGCGCGTTCAGCCACCTACTATGCGGCGTGGGCTGTGACCGAGGGCGACCCGGCAGCGAGCGTCGCAGTCTCGATAGCCAAAGCCTATTGCTCGGATGCCTACCGCGAGGTCGGCAACCGCGGCATCCAGCTTCACGGCGGCCTCGGCTTTACCTGGGAACACGACCTCCAGCTTTACTACAAGCGGAGCAAGTCATCCGAAACGCTCTTCGGGGACGCCACGTTCCACCGCGAGCGAATCGCTCGTATTGTGGTGGACGGCGATACCGTGCCGCGCGCGCGGGCGGCGCAGTCGGAGGATTTAGCGTGGCAGGTGCAGCCGGTGGCAACCGACTCAGCTATCGAAGTGTCTGCCAATCCGAGTGATCCTTCATAACGAGAGATAAAGAATATGGCGACGCACATTAGCGAGTTGTTCGATCTGTCGGGCCGATCCGCGATCGTGACGGGCGGCTCAAGGGGTCTGGGAAAGGAGATGGCCGAAGGGCTGGCCGAGGCGGGCGCGTCCTTGATGCTTTGCGCGCGCCGAGAAGAGTGGCTAACGCCCACCGTCGAAGAGTTTCGCGGGCGAGGCTTCCGGACCGAAGGTTTGCTTTGCGACGTATCGAACCCCGAACAGGTACAGCGGGTGGTTGACAAGACGGTCGAGGCTTACGGGAAGATAGACATCCTCATCAACAATGCCGGCGTCTCGTGGGGCGAACTCCCTGAAAAGATGCCGTTCGATAGGTGGCAGAATGTGATTGATATCAACCTGACGGGAGCGTTCCTGTTCGCGCAATCAGCCGGACGTGAGATGTTGAAGCGTGAGTACGGTCGAATTATCAACGTCTCGTCAGTTTCGGGCTTGCAGTCGTCAGCGGACGGACCACACTACGTCGGGTACGCTGCGAGCAAGGCCGGGCTGTTCGGCTTGACGCGTGAGCTGGCGGCTTCCTGGGGTAGGCAGGGCATCCGTGTCAACGCTCTCGCGCCGGGCTTCTTCCATTCGCGCCTTGCGGACTCCTCTATTGAGTATGCCGAACCCGTGATTAAAGCACGCAATCCGATTCCCCGCGTCGGCGATGCGGGTGAGCTAAAAGGAGTGGCGGTGTTCCTCGCCTCCGACGCCTCGAACTACGTCACTGGCCAAACCATCGTAGTCGACGGAGGGCGTACCATCGTCTAAGTGAAACAACTTATGAGCAAAGCCCAAATCGACGAAAAGAATTTGGTCTCACCGTATGCAGCGCGGCCCTGGCTCAACCATTACGACTACTGGGTGCGACCGCACATGAACTACCCACGCCGATCGCTTTACGAAATTCTCCGCGTCACTGCGGTCGAAGTCCCTGATCTACCAGCCACAGCCTTCCTCGGCGCGCACCTTAGCTTTGCACAACTCAAAGAACAGGCCGACAAGTTCGCGACGGCGCTCGCGCACCTGGGCATCGGTGCAAAGGATCGCGTGGGCATAATGCTGCCAAACTGCCCACAGTATGTTGTCGCCGCCTTCGCTGTCCTGCGGTTGGGTGCGACCGTGGTCAATGTCAACCCGCTCTATACTTCGCGCGAAGTGTTAGTGGTGGCGCAGGACTCTGAGATGCGCGCCATGCTTACACTCGACGCGCTCGCTCCGGTAACACTCGGGGTGCTCGACCAAACGAAAATCGAAAACCTGATAATTACGTCTCTCGCGGAATACTCTGCCGCAGCCGCGCCACCGCCGCCCGTCAACCCGACGACCTTGAGGATGGCGGATTTGCTTGCCGGCGTTGACGAGCCTCAGTTGCCGCGGGTTGAGATCAACCCCGACGAAGATGTGGCGGTGTTGCAATACACCGGCGGCACGACCGGCGTGCCCAAGGGCGCGATGCTCACGCACTACAACATCTTCGCCAACGTGGTCCAGTCCGAGACTTGGGGTCCTCAGTCGCCGCGACGAGGAGACGACACGTACCTCATGGTCATTCCATACTTCCACATTTACGGTTTCACGGTCGGCATGATTGCCGGGGCGTGGCGTGGCGCTCAGCAGGTGCTGATTCCGAAGTACGACGTGGAAGCTGTGCTAACCGCCATTCGCGATTATCGCCCGTCCTACTTTCCTGCGGTACCCACGATCTACATCTCGCTGCTCAATCATCCGCAGGCGAAGGCGTATGGAATTGATAAGGTGCGCACTTGCAACAGCGGCTCGGCGCCACTGCCCGTCGAGGTCCTCGAACAGTTCGAGCGACTCACAGGCGGAAATCTCAACGAAGGCTACGGTTTGTCAGAAGCGTCTCCTGTAACGCATTCGACTCCTTCGCTGGCGCGCCGCAAGCCCGGCAGCATCGGCCTGCCGCTCTCCGACACTGACATCAAGATTGTGGACATCGAAACTGGTGAGCGCGAGGTACCCATCGGATCAGAGGGTGAACTGTGCATCGCCGGGCCGCAGGTAATGAAAGGCTACTGGAAGCGTCCCGATGAGACCGCCATTGCTTTGCGCCAGGACAAAGCCGGGCGCACGTGGCTCTATACGGGCGATGTGGCGCGCATGGACGAGGACGGCTTCACTTTTATCGTTCAGCGCAAGAAGGACATGATTATTGTCAGTGGCTTCAACGTCTATCCATCGGAAGTTGAGAGTGTCCTCTACACGCATCCCGCCGTGCTCGAGGCAGTGGCGATCGGTGTCCCCGACCCTTACCGTGGCGAGGCGGTCAAGGCCTTTGTGGTCCTCAAGAGCCCTGGGACGGCAACCCCCGACGAACTCAGGGCGCATTGTCAGACCGGGCTGGCAGAGTTCAAGGTGCCCCGCGAGATCGAGATTCGAGAGAGTCTGCCAAAGAGCGCGGTCGGCAAGGTTCTCCGCTTCGTGTTGCGCGAGGAAGAGCAGTAAAACCGTCGAGACAGCACAGCTGCGTTTCAGGAGACGACAAGCCTATGCAACTGCTCGAAGGCAAAGTGGCGATCATCACCGGTGCGGCGCGCGGCATTGGTCGCGCCTGCGCCGAACTTTTCTCCGCACACGGCGCCCGGGTGGTTCTCTCGGATATTGATGCGGGTCCAACCCAGGAAGCCGCCGCGAGCATTCAGGCCGCAAACGGAGAGGCGCTCGCCGTCCCGGGCGACGTGACAGACGCTGCCTTTGGCCCGCGGTTAGTCAAAGCGGCGCTGGACAGCTACGGACAGATTGATGCAATCGTCAACAACGCCGGCTACACCTGGGACGGAACGCTCCACAAGATGAGTGACGAGCAGTGGCAGGCGATGTTGGATGTTCACCTGACCGCGCCGTTCCGGATCATCCGCGCCGCTTCCGAATATTTACGCGAGACCGCCAAAAGCGAGAAAGAGAGTCAGGGTCGGGCCCAGCCACGCAAGATCGTCAACGTCAGTTCGACCACTGGTACGCGCGGGAATGCCGGCCAGTCGAACTACGCTGCGGGTAAAGCCGGAATCATCG
>JAMQPI010000482.1 GCA_023717565.1 Pyrinomonadaceae bacterium
GGAAGAACGGTAATCCTAACCACGCACGCGATGGAGAACGTCAAGCTGTTCGACAAAATCGTTCTACTCATGCGCGGCAAACTCGTCTTTTACGGAAGACCGGACGAGGCACTCGCGCACGTAGGCGCCGAAAGCTTCAAAGACCTCTACGACAAACTTGAGGCGCCAATTAGTGAGCGTCTGGCAAAGGGTGGCCGGACCGCGTCACGAGAACAGGCGGCTGAGGAAGTGGCCGAGGACTGGAAGCGCCGCTTCATGCAAACTTCCCAATACAAACTCAACGTTGCGATTCCTCTTACTGAGGTTTCGAGCCGGCCCCAACAGGCCGCCCCGGCGAAGAGACGAACGACGCTGGGCGATTCTATCAGGCAGTGGGCCACGCTCTCGCGCCGCTATATGGGCGTTTTGGCTCGTGACAAGTTTAATCTCTTCATCCTCTTTGCGCAGGCGCCGATTATCGCCTTGCTCACCTATCTGGTCGTCGATGCCAAGGGACAGCGAGATTTCCCTTACTTTATTCTGGCGCTGGTTGCTCTTTGGTTTGGGACTTCAGTGGCTGCACGGGAAGTCATCAGGGAAAGGGCGGTCTATAACCGGGAGCGTATGGTTAATTTGCGTCTGCTTCCATATGTAGGGTCGAAACTCTTTGTGCTGCTCCTGATCGTTAGCTTCCAATGCGTCCTTCTTTTCGGTACTTTGAAATTCCTGGATCTCACCACATTGATGGCCCTGCCGGGCAGTTTTGGAGGTCTCCCGCAGTTATTTGTGATGGTCCTGACGGGCATGGTTGGTATTGCTTTGGGTCTGTTCATCTCGGCGGTAGTAAGAACGTCAGAAATGGCCACCAGTCTGGTACCGCTCATCCTGATTCCGCAAATCCTCTTTTCAGGACTCGTCGGAGTGCCGGTCGGAATCGCCAAGGTCGCCGGAGTCGTGATGCCCGCGACCTGGACGTTTGACGAAATGAAACGGCTATCTGGTCTCGACGTCTTGCGTGGGAAAGACGAGAGCGCCGAGCCGGCTACTAACAACGAAGGGCGTGGGCTCTATAAACAAATTGAGTACGAGAACGACAAGAACATCAAGGATGCGCAGCAAAGGATTAACGCATATCGTACCGATGCTCAGAAGAAGTCGAAAGACTTCGAAGCGAGCATGGACCAGTATCAGAAAGACTTGATGAAGGGAGAATCTCCCGAGAAGCCAACCGCGCCGGAGCCGGGCCCGGCACCGGAAGTGGGCGGGGCCAAGAAAATCCCTGACGACCTCAGCAGTTTCGTAGATTTCCTACATCCATGGGGAGGACATTGGACAAATCTCGGCGTACTCCTGGCGATGCTTTTCGGGTTACTAGGCGCAACCGGGATTGCCCTGCGCTCTCAGGACATCGGATGAACACGGGTGAATGGCGTCGCCAACGGCTTCGTGAAACACTTGTTTGTAGCTCTTTCAACACACGTGCGCTGACCCTGGTTCCTAAAAAGCCAGCTGTCTCCCGCACATTCAAATCAACCGGAGGAACAATTCAATCATGTTACGAAGACTGACTCGCATGAAGATCCAAATTTTAGCTTGTTGTTGTTTGGCGATTATGGCGTTGACCATGACTGCAGCCACCACCCCGAATGCGGCTGCCGACTTTACCGGCCGCGAAATTCTTAGCGTCACTCGAATCGCTCATGGCGGCTCTGACTATGCCGGCATGCAGAATGTCACGGTCCAGGCTAACGGCTTTGTAAATGCAGCTGCGTTTGGCGGAATGGGTGCGAACCCGCTCGGGGCAATGGCAGAGTTAAGACTTAAGATCACGGACTACCAGGACAAGCTGATGCGCCGCAGGCTGGACGTTGCGCCGAGTGCAACCCTGCCTGGCCGAACATACTTAGTCTTTACCGGAAGCCAGGGCGGCGGAATGATCTTCGGCAACGAGTTTCGAGTTAGTGAGACTACCGCCGCCCGCCATTGGGGCATGATGGGATTTGACACCCTGAACCGGGCCATCGAGGGTCAACTCGTCACCGCACGCCAGAAGGATGAAGGCAATGATTACGTGGTAGAAGTGAAGTTCAACCCGCAGGACACGGTCCGCTATTGGATCAATCAGCAGACCTTCCTTATTGACAAGATCAGTACACGCTACAACAGCAACGTCGTAATTGAAGAGGAGCGCAGTGACTATCGCCGAGCCGATTGCATGATGCTGCCGTTCCACATCATGACTCGTCTGCAAGGCCAACGCTTCGCGGATCTGACCATCGACAACTATGATCTAAAGACCACAGTCCCAGCGGCTACATTCACAATCTCAGTCGGGAGGTGAGCCGTTCCTAAACTGGAGAACTTGATACTGATTTGGCAGGGCTCGGCAAAGGCCGAGCCCTCATTTTTTGGACTGTCATCGTTCCTGATGGCAGGTATTTTCTGGTCGCACACTAGCGCCAGTCACCCACCAGAACAAATGGTGCCCAATAGAATGGGGCGCTGTATTTCTTTCCAGTGATCATGGCGAGTTGCGCGTCACGCATCGCGGCGGAGGGCGATCCCCCTATCGACGCAGCGGCAGATGACGAAAGCAGACGCTTGTAAAAGTCGGTCATCAAGTCGGCAGTCGATTTATCAGCCACGGACCAGAGGCTAACCCCGACGGTCGGAGCCCCGGCGTACAGGAAAGCCCGCGTGAGGCCAAGTACGCCCTCGCCGCGCTTTTCCTTTCCCAGGCCCGTCTCACACGCCGAAAGCATAACTAAGGGCGATCCCAGGCGCAGGTTGAATACCTCATCGGTACGGAGAAAACCGTCGTCTCCTTTGTTACCCACGAGAGAAAGTACCACCCCGGTAAACTGCGGACGTTCAGCGTTCAAGAGACCGTGCGTCGCAATGTGGAGAACGCGATACTTAGTGATGTCGCGCACTCCAAGATTCGCCTCGCTCGCATCGAGGTCGAGCCAAACGTCGGTCGGCGCGCCCGAGGCCTTTCCCAGAAGAGCAATCTGCTGGGCTTCGGTGCGCGTACCGGAAAGTCTCGCCAACGGCAGGCCCTGCATCTTCGCGGTTTCCGCCGTAGCGACTGCGCCCTGGCCGGTTACATCGGTTAACGCACTCTCGATCCCCAGGCCACGGGTCTCAGCGGAAGCCGTTGAAGGGGCGACTCCTTTTGCCCGCGTATCATTGGAGTTGAAAACCGGATCGGCAATCACCAGCATGGCGCGCCCCGCTGGTCTTGGCCCCTGCTGCCTGATGGCGCCAATTACGGATGCCGAGGGTGCATAAACAACTTCATTCGTCTTGATCAGATACTGCGCAGACGCATAGTCGCCGCCCGCCGCTTTTACCAGCGCTTCGAAGGGTATGTAGTTCAGACCACCATCAGCAACAACCAACAAACGCTTCTGTCCGATGAGTGCGCTAGCTGGTTCAACCGCCGCCTTGTACAGTGCGTTCGAAGCAGCCAGGAACGGTGCGGCATCCTCCGACGCGCTAACGACACCGAGTCCTCGGGTGGAATCGGCAGCCACGTCAATCCCCACGATGCGTCGCTGCAGTCTTGCCGGAATGAGTTGGGCGCGCAGATCGGTTACCAGCTTGTCAATGGCAGACCTGGGCGCGAGTTTATGAAGTGTCAGGCTCTTTGAATCGGCGGCCCAAAGATAAGAGGCTTCGGGACCCAGGCTGTACTCGAGCAAGACGGTCTGATCATCAAGGACCTTCTGCTGTACTTCGGCAAGCGATAAGGATTGGCCTGAAGTCAAAGCGGCATAACGCGGACTTGCTACTCTGATCTGGTTCTCAATTTCATTGAACTCAGTTTGGAGCTTGTCGAGCTCGACTTCCAGCTCTCCCGGTTTCTTCTTAGGTTCGTCGGTGGAGATGTTAATTCCGGTTAACAACTCGGCAATCTCCTGCTGACGATCCAGGTTCTCTTGTTTACGTTTGAGCAGCTCTGCCGGAACGCCTTCGCTGACCGAGGAGCCGCTTTCGCTCAAGAGATCCAGAAGCGAACGGGCGCGCGCCTGCTCGGTGATCTTGAAAGCCTCGGATGCGTATGCCAGAGCGCTGCCCTGCAGCGGAGAACCCGCTGGCGCTGCAATCAACGCCATCTCGGCAAGCGAACTCGCGGCCTCATCGAATACACTCTTCGTCGTGGCTAGAAAAGTCGTACGGGCCTCGTCAGCGTGGAGGCTACCCTCGCGCAAGGTCTCTATTGTTTTGATTGCCTCGCGGTAGTTTCCGACGGCGGACTCCCGCATCGTGCCCGCCTTCTTGGGGTCCTTCTCCTGGCCAGCCTGCAACCACATGCTGCGTCCCAGTCCCCGCTGCGCCGGCCACACTAAATCAAGCCGCTTGTCATCCTGTGCTCCCTTGACTGCTTCGGCGTAAGACTTAGTGGCGTCCTTGAGCTTACCTTGACGTAGCGCCACATCACCGAGACTCGTTCTCGCCGCAGCGCGAAAGCGTCGCGTCTGTCCAAGATTACCAATCCCAGCCAGGCTGCTACTCGTCGCTTCAAGCGCGAGGAGAAAACTTTTCTTGGCTGTCTCAAGATCGTTATTGAAGTACGCAATGCGACCTATGCCTAGTTGATAACTGGAATACACTATCGAGTTGCGATACTCATCCAGTTCCTTTTTCGCTTCCATCGCAATCGTCAGGGCGCTGGTGGGTGCAGCCACGGAGACATTGCCGCTCGCAAGACCGCCTGTTATCGCACCAATCCCACCAAACCTGCGCCCGGCTTTTGCTGCCGGGGCCTCCGGTTTCTTGACCACCATCTGCCCGTAAGCTGCGCTCGCTTCGGGAATCCTGCCCAGCCGAAAGCTTATGTCCCCAATTTTCGCCAGCATCAGGTTAGCGTTGAACTGATCGTCACCCAGGCCTACCGCTGCCGTGACCGCATCCTGTTTTTGGCTAGCCCCTCGAAATCCTTCCAACGCCTTTTTGTAGTTGTCGAGCGCGACGTTGTATTGCCCCTGTCTCAAGTAGAGGTCGCCCAATTCGTTGTTGGCCGCAGCTATGCCACGATTGTTCTTGGCAGCGGTGTAGAGGTTTAAGGCGGTCCGAAACTGAACCAGGGCCTGATCAGACTTACCGCGTTTCAAGAGGCGACGACCCTGTCGCAGCGCTGTGGCAGCTTGATCAGGCTGCTGAACGACTGGCGCGACACCTGTTTCTGCCGTCACTGGAAACGTGCAAAGACCTAGCAGGAGACTTACACCTAAAAAGCGGGTAACGCATCTGGCAACCTCAATTCTCATTGGAAATCTCCTCATCGTTGATTGTTGGGTTCAAGTTCAGATCGAGGTCCGGACATCAAGCCCGAACCTCCAGTTGGGTCGATTAAGAAATGGCGGGTTCCAGCACTATCTACTTGTGTAGTAGCTCAAGCATAGCAACGAGGACGTTGGCATCAGTCGACGCCCTCATCATTACCAGGGACGGCTCCGGATCTTCTTTACTCAGACCAATGCCGCGTGTACTGGCGTCGACTTCGCCAGAGGTCTGGACCTTTCCGTATCGCGTCGCTTTCGCTACCTTGACGGGAGCGCTCAGCTCTGTCTGAATCCTCACCCACAACTCGGATTCTGGCTTTATTGGGCATCGATTCGCGTCCGCCTTGCAATAATTTATTAGATCATCTTCAGTGGGTATTAAGGGAAGAGGATCGCGCGTAAACACAAAGAATAGCCGTTCGGCTCCGGCATACTTGTCGAAGGTAAACCAGCGCAAGCGCTCTTCGCTGGCAGTGCTTGAAGGGATTTCGAATGGAACGTGCGACTGAAGGTAGTTTCCACCCTCATCCAGCTCGGCACTAGGATAAATCATGACGGGCTTGCCACCGTCGGTGGTGTTGAAAATGTAGAGATAACCGTCGGTATTGGTTTCGAGCAGAACACGAACCCGTTCGCCACTCCGAAACTCGCGAGAGGGATCTGCCCGGACAGACAGCCCGTTCGAATCCCGTGCGAAGAGCGTTAGTCCCAATCCCAGCTTTTGGATGTTAGGTTTCGCTGTTCCATCAGTCTTCAATTGAGTATCGGCACTAACCGCGGCCGAGGTAGTAGTAGAGCCGACCTTGACTGAAGCACTGCCCGAAGCCTTGGCCTGGGCTGTCTTCGGTCGTCGACGGCTCGGCTTGGACGTAGTGGTTCCCGTGCTGCTCTTTTCGACCGGCTTGGGACGCGTGGTGAGGAATGCTCCGCGAACGTCCTCATCCTGCCCAAATGAGGGCACCACTGCTACCGCGCCAAAGCCAGCCAGTACTAACGCGATAGTGGCGAAACGGAAAAGTATGGTCCTAGTTCTCATTCTCAAAATCTCCTTGAAATCAAAGTGTTGAATAGGCGCTCACCTGTGTTGAATACGTATCTCAAAGACTACCGGATTGCCGGAGGCGTCTGCTTTTGGGATTTTCAGCTCCATAAATGGTTCATTTGCGGTTTTGTCATTGATTTCGGCTTTCGGAGCCTTCGTTTTGTGTTTGTCCAGGAGATCAGTCAACTCCATCTGCTCCTCCCGAGTCAATGGCTCCCCAGTGGCCTCGGCGCTCAGGAACTTGGGTTCGTTAAGCGAAACCGGGGAAAAAATGATCGTGTAGTCCTCTGCTCCGGCCTTCTTATCTAACTTCAGCCAATGCTCCACGCCGCTCGGGAAACTGAAATCAACACCTTTAGAGACCTTGTTGCTTTCGAGACCCGAAAGCGCCGGAGGTTTAGCGGTCAAAAAAGCTGTGGACTGGTTGTTTTCGCCCGGTCCGACAATGTACAAGTAACCGTCCTCGCTAAATACGAAGTGAAACTTGAAAGACTGTTCGGACGCTAGTGGTACCACACCGGCAACGCGGACGGGCTCACCTGTTAATGACTCCGGCAGAAGCTCCAGCCAATAACGTCCCAGGTTCTTCGTCTCAACGCCATTTGACGTGAGATTCCTGTTTTCAGATCCGCGGTTTGTGTTGTCTGATTTTCCAGTTAACCACTTGACCGCGAAAAATCCACCGACTCCGACAACGGCAAGAACCAGGACGAGCACGCCGGCAACTACCAACATCATCGGTCCACGGCTCTTGGGTTGAACGATCTGGGACTTTGGCGCTTGCGGGATTGTTACGCTTGAGGACATATCAACCGGAGCGGCGGCCGGCGAGAAGGCCTCCATACTCTTCCACTCTGAGTTGTCCGCCTGAGGCGCGGGCGCTGGTTTGACTGGCGCGGGCGGTGGTTCTGAGGTCCCTGCCGGGTGCGGCGCCGGAGGCTGAATAACAGACACGGTTGCGCCGGATTCGACGCTAATAATCGTCGGAGCATTGATGTCCGACCTTGTTGCGTCCGCCTTGGGGATACCCGAGGTGTGTGATCTCGAAGCTTCCACATGGGGAAGATCCGGAACAGTTCTTGACAGATTGTCAGGCGCCACCAAGTCGATCGCTCCTCGCAACGCAACGGCCAGTTCGCCTGCAGTAGCCTGTCTGTCACCACGGTCCTTGGCAGTGGCGCGGGCAATAACTTCACTAAAAAATGGGGAAACACCCGGAACAGCCTCGTGCAGTGGGGGCGGAACAAAGGAAATGTGTTCCCGGCGCAGCTCGTGAAGCGTCAGGCCTGAATAAGGACGTTTACCAACAATCATCTCGTAAAAAACCAGACCCAGACTATAGATGTCCGCGCGGCCATCAATCTCTGAATCGCCGTCGCTCGGCAGCTCACCCCACTGTTCCGGCGACATGTAGTGCGGCGTACCCAGCACCTGTCCCGCCATTGTCAATGCGGTGGCGCCGCCGCCGTCGCCGCCGGCAATCTCTCGCATTTTGGCAATGCCAAGATCGAGCAACTTCATGACCGGTTCCCCTGTGCTCGATCTACCAATCATGATGTTTTCGGGCTTTAAGTCTCGATGCACTACTCCCATTGCATGTGCGGTATTCAACACACTCATGATTGGTTCCAGGATTTCGAAAGCCTGCGCGGGAGTCATGGGGCCGCGGGCTTTCATTTCGTGACTAAGCGTGTGGCCTTCGACATACTCCATCACCATGTAGATCGTGCCGTCGCTGGCGGTACGGAGATCGTAAACGGTGACGGCATTTGGGTGACGAAAGCGTCGCGCCGCCTGGCCCTCGCGGCGAAACCGTCGCAACCATTCTGCGTTGGTTCGCACCTCGGGAGGAAGTATCTTGATCGCGACCCGGTCACC
>JAMQPI010000525.1 GCA_023717565.1 Pyrinomonadaceae bacterium
GAACCAGATAGTAAGCAAGAGGAGTGCGACCAGAATCGCGGTGGCTGCAGCACCTTTGCCGGCGCTTCTCAATAGGGCAGGCCGGCTGCGCGCTTGACGATATTCGCCGATGGCATTCTGGATTCTGCTTGCGAAGAAATCTGCCAGTGGTTTCACCGGCACGGCTGCGATTTTGGCATCCGCTTCAACGACGGTCATTAGCATCTGATTCGCCGCGAAGATTTCTATGCCATGACCAACTTCAATTAAACGAACGTCGCCAGGAGAAATCGTTTGGTCGGCGGCGACTGCCTTGATGCGGTTCGCGATTGCAGCGGTGCGTTCTTCGGCGGGGAATGCGCTCGACCCACGCACTAAGAAGAGTACTTTTCCATCAATCTCAACTGGTGCCATCCGCCCTTCTTCAATATCGTTTCCAGTCTCGCTCGCACCGCTTTTCTCAGAGCTCACATCCTGAGCAGGCACCAACGACCAAAAGCCCGTCAAGACCAAAAACAAAGCCACTGCGATCAATCGCAAAAGATCTGCGAACGCGTTTCCACCTAGCAAATACTGTGGTTGTTTGTGACTCATGACAGCCCCAACTTCTAACTGCTACAGCGAAATTAATCGCCCCAGCAGTATTGCAATTACCACGGTCGACACGATCGTCACCAAACCGGGCAACATGAAGCTATGATTCAGCAGATACTTACCAATCTTTGTGGTTCCGGTCTGGTCGAACGAGACTGCGGCGACCACTGTTCCGTAAGTCGGAAGAAAGAAAAGTCCATTAGCCGCCGGGTAAAACGCAATTAACAAATGCGCTGGTAGACCCAGTGCCTGGCCCACCGGCACCAGGATCGCCACAGTTGCCGCCTGGCTAAATAGCATTGTGGAAAGTAGGAACAGGCCCGCGGCGAACGTCCACGGGTAGACTTGAATAACGTTTGAGATAGCGCCCACGATGTCAGTTCGATTGCCCTCAAAGAAGGACGAGCCCAGCCAGGAGACGCCGACGATAGAGATAACTGCGGTGATACCGCTGCGCATGATGGTGCCCTTGAGGGCCGTTTCGGGTGATGCCTTGAACACAATCATCGTTAGTCCGGCAACCGCGATCATCACAATCATTATCGCCATTCCCATTCCCACCTGATCGGTTTCAGCTGTGGCACTGCCGACAACCTCATAAGCTGGGCGCAAATTCGGGTAGATTCCAATCAACACTACGATTGCAATCCCCATTAAGAACAGCAGTGTGGATCCAACTGCATTCACGAGGGTCTTGCCGTGCATCGCAGGGACAGCCTCGGGAGGCTTTAGGGCGCCACTGGCGAGGCGCTTCTGGTATTCAGGATCGTCGTCGAGTTTCTTACCGCGCCATGCCACAGACAGAGCTCCAATCAGCACCGCAATGAACGTCGACGGGATCGTGATCGCGAGCATACGGGGCAGGGAAACGCCTGTGGCAGTTAGGAAGCCAAGCATTGCGACCGTGGCCGCGGAAATTGGCGACGCAATCACTCCCTGGAAACCCGCTATGACGCTAATCGAAAGCGGTCGCTCGGGCCTTACGTTTCCTTTTCGAGATACTTCAGCAATTACCGGTAGCAGCGCGTAGATCACATGAGTGGTACCCGACGCCATCACCAGCACATAGGTGACGATCGGCGCGACGAAAGTGATGTTTTGGGGTCGCTTGCGCATGATCTTCTCCGCCAGCGAAACGAGATAGTCCAGTCCACCGGCGGCTTGCATAGTGGCCAGGGCCGTAATCACCGCGATGATCATGCCAATCACGGTTTGAGGAGGACCACCGGGTGGTAAGGCGAAGACGAAAACAAAGATGGCGAGTCCAATGCCCGCGACGGCGCCGAGGGCAATGCCTCCCAGTCGGGCACCAATCACAATGCAAGCCAGAAGAATAAGTAGTTCGATCCAGATCATCAGTTAGCTGGAGCTCAATCCGGTTACGGTCAGTAGCTCGTGAACAGGTTTTGTAGCTCATCCTTCGTCCGCGACTTAAGCAATGCCAACGATAAGAGGATTCGCGACTTTTGCGGATTGAGTTCATCAGAAGCGATGAAGCCCAGTTCGTCGTCATTCACTTCCACATTTCGCCCAACTGTTCCGGTGGCCACGCGACTGCTTCTGACTACGACTACTCCTTTCTTAGCTGCGCTGGCTGCAGCATCGAGTGACGCTTTATTCATGTTGCCATTCCCGACACCGGCGATAACGATCCCCTTCGCGCCGTTTGCCACCGATGCATCAATTAGATCGGCAGGCATATCGGCGCAGCCAAACACAATATCGACACGAGGCAGTTTGGAGACGTTTGCAACGTTGAACTCGCTCGACGTCGTATGCTTCCACTGAGGTGTGTTGTAGAAGTCGTTCTTCCCATAAGTCGCGACTCCCACCACGCCACGAAGCGGAGACATGAAAGTTTGAATGGCGGTAGTGCTGGTTTTGGTGAGCGAGTGGGCCGCGTGGATCCAATCGTTCATCACTACCAGGACCCCTCGACCTTTCGCATTTGGATCGATGGCGACGCCGATACCGTTATACAAGTTCAGCGGGCCATCGGCGCTGACCGCTGTCGACGGTCGCATCGAACCTACCATCACGACCGGCTTGTCGGTTTTGACCGTGAGGTTGAGAAAGAACGCAGTCTCTTCCATTGTGTCCGTGCCGTGCGTTACCACTATGCCGTCGACATCATTTCTGGCTCCCAGCTCGTTGATGCGCTTTGCCAGCGTGAGCATGATGTCAAACGACATATCCTGCGATCCGACGTTTGAGATCTGTTCTCCCTTGATGTTGGCGAGGTCCTTGATTCCCGGCACGGCCGCAATCATCGCATCGATCGTGACGGCGCCTGAGGGGTAGCCGGCTTGTGTTCCCGTTGCGGCAGCGCCGGCGATAGTTCCGCCGGTAGCTAGAATCACAACGTTGGGTTTCTTTGCCTGCGCAGCGGCATATTGCCAGCTCACAACCGTAAGCAAGATGACCAGCAAAAATTGTGTTTTGTGTTGCAGCCTCATAAAAGTCCTCCTAGAAGTACTTCAATAACGTTTGCGGATGAGCCGCCTTGAAGGTGCGATACCAACGGCAGAGTGGATAAAGCAGCACCATCATCAGAGCCCAAGCTATGTAGGTGGTCGCTAAATTCCCTACGCCACGCAGGCCGAAATAGGTAGCTGGAATTTCAAAAACCAGGCGATGGACCAGATAGAAAAACATGGCGGTCTGACCAAACACGAGGAAGACACCGTTCGGCCGGACTCCGATGCGTGGCTCGATGGTTCTCAAGACAACGAGAGCGAGGGAAAGTATTCCGAGCTCAAGCCCGTAGTAGGTGAGCGAGGGCGGGTACTTGCTGACGTGCAACCATTGCTGCCAGGAGTTGTCTGCGCGGTGCAGGAACATGTCTCCGTAACCCGCCAGGTATCGCACCACTGCAAACACGATGATGCCCGTCACGCCCGCGATGACCATGATTGCCTTGGGCGAAAGACCGCGTTTGTGAACGTTGAAATTGGTGGCATATCGGCCGAAGACCCATCCCACAATCATGATTGCTAACCAGGGAAACAACGGATATTTGATGAGCAACAAGTCGCTGGCGTAGTTGGCCATGAACAGTGCGGCCAGCTTCGAGGATGAACCTGGCGGATGCCACACCATCGCAGTCACGATTTCTCCCAGCACCATCCAGCCTATGCCGATAACCAGCAGCGCCCAGGAGGGCAGGCGGCGGAGCGCGGCCATGCAGATCATGGAAAGTCCGATCGCAAACAGCACACCAATGTTCCAGTGGCCAGAGCCGAACGAAATGACGGTGAGATCAAGCAAGACGATGATCGCGCCCCGCGTGAGGATGCCTTTGTCGATCCCCCAGGCGGGCGCACCTTTGGCTACGCGCCGCTCCACGCTCAAGGCGAGGGAAGTCCCGGCTAGGAACACGAAAGTTGGCGCGCACAGAGCTGTGATCCAACGCGTAAAAAATGCTCCCGCCGGGAGCGCCATCGTACCGGCATCTGCAAACATGGCCGAATCGTGACTCACGTGAGTTCCGTCGAAGGCCATGGAAGCGTGATCGATGACCATCAGCACCATTACCAGTCCACGCATCCAGTCGATGGTGGCGATTCGGGACGATGTCGCCGCAGCTGGTGCGACCGTCGGGGTCGCTGTTTGTGCGGTTATTACTTCTCCGGTTGGCATGGAGGTGTCATCTCTTCGAATGTGCCAAACGAGTCCAAGTCTTCAGTTTGCCTTCAGTCCTTCAGCGCGAAACAAGCCGCAAGCCCACTCGGCCAGGGCGTTGGTCGGAGGCTCAATATCTTCAAGTTTGTAGTCGATCCCGAGTTCCTTCCATTTGTAGCGACCCATTTGATGAAAGGGCAGCACCTCTACCCGCTCGACATTGCCCAGGCCGGCAATGAACTTCGCGATCTGAGCGAGGTCCAGAGCGTCATCAGTCAAGCCGGGCACCAGTACGAAGCGGATCCACACCGATTTCTTGCGAGCAGCCAGGCGTCGCGCGAAATCGAGCGTTGGCCCAATATCTTTTCCCGTCAGTTTGCGGTGCTTTTCCGGATCCCACGTCTTAATTCCCAGCAACACAAGATCAATTTTTTCCAGCTCTTCATCCGAAAGACGTTCGCCCAAAAATCCGTTAGTCTCCACCGCAGTGTGAATCCCCATCGCCTGCGCGGCGGTGAAAAGCTTGACGGCAAACCGGTCCTGCATTAGCGGCTCGCCACCGCTCAGGGTAAGTCCGCCCGACATGACCTTTAGTCCATGACGGTATTTCCGGAGCTCTTCCGTGGCCCGCTCGATAGTCACCGGCATTCCGTTCATCATGTTCCAGGTGTCCGGGTTGTGGCAGTACAAGCAGCGCCATTGACAGCCGGCGGTCCAGGCTACCAACCGCACGCCCGGGCCATCGACGGTCGAACCGGTGGTGAACGAATGCAAAAAACCCATGTCTCCGCTTTCGAGGGCTTGTTTGATTGCGGATTCCGGCACGCCGCGGCTTTGGTTTACGCGGAGATCGAACGGACTTCTTCCTTCCAGTGGACTAGCTGTTAGTGGGTGTTCTGCGCTCATGTTGCTTCCCCTCCGTGGCAGTTGGCAGGGCGCCCTGCCCGTGTATCACGCGCTTAATGCGCGCTACGATCAGACTGCAGCAGCTCCATGGAAAGTGCGGTTGATCACATCCATCTGCTGCTCGCGAGTCAGGCGCACAAAGTTCACCGCGTAACCCGATACGCGAATCGTCAGGTTCGGGTAATTCTCCGGGTGGTCCATTGCGTCCAGCAGCATTTCGCGATTCAGCACGTTCACATTCATGTGGAATCCGGTAACGCTGAAAAACGCGTCCAGCATGCTGCGCAGATTGACAACGCGGTCGTCCGCGATTCTTCCCAGGCCTTCAGGAACTAACGTGGTGGTGAGAGAAATACCATCGGCGGCGTCGCGGAACGGAATCTTGGCGACCGATGCCGCCGAGGCATGTATGCCATGACTGTCACGGCCATGCATCGGATTTGCTCCCGGCGCGAATGGTTCTCCTTTTCGTCTGCCATCGGGAGTATTGCCGGTGCTCTTGCCGTATACAACGTTTGACGTAATGGTCAGAATCGACTGCGTGTGCACCGCATTTCGATAGGTTGGATACTTCCTGAGCTTGCTCATAAAGGTGCTCACGATCCACGACGCGAGCTGGTCCACGTGATTGTTGTTGTTGCCGAACTGAGGAAACTCACCTTCGGTTTGATAGTCGGTTACCAATCCGGTTTCGTCACGAATCACTCGCACCTTTGCGTAGCGAATTGCTGAGAGACTGTCAGCAACTACCGACATGCCCGCCATGCCAAAAGCCATTGTTCGTAGCGGTGCATAGTCATGCAGGGCCATCTCGAGGCGTTCGTAAGCGTACTTGTCATGCATGTAGTGGATGACATTCATCGCGTTGACATAAACGCCGGCGAGCCAATCCATCATTCTTTCAAACTTATCCATGACATCCTCGACGTCCAGATACTCGCCCTCGACCGCGCCGACGGCCGGGCCCACCTGAGCGCCGGTGAGCTCATCCCTGCCGCCATTGATTGCGTAAAGAAGACACTTGGCCAGGTTTGCTCGCGCCCCGAAAAACTGCATCTGTTTGCCGACGATCATTGGTGAGACGCAACAGGCAATCGCTCCGTCATCCCCCAGGGCCCCGCGCATGATCTCGTCGCTTTCGAATTGAATCGAGCTGGTATCTATCGCTACCTTCGTGGCGTAACTGCGAAAACCGTCCGGTAGACGCGGCGAATACCAGATCGTCAGGTTTGGCTCGGGCGCAGGTCCAAGGTTGTACAAGGTTCGCAGATAGCGAAAGCTCGTTTTCGTTACCAGCGATCGCCCGTCGTCGCCCATGCCGCCTATCGACTCGGTCACCCACGTCGGATCACCGGCAAAGAGTTCGTCGTACTCAGGTGTGCGCAGAAAACGAATGATCCGCAACTTGATTACGAAGTCGTCGATAATCTCCTGTGCCTGTTCCTCGGTAATCGCTTCACTCGATAAGTCGCGCTGGAAATAGACATCAAGGAACGTTGATGTTCGGCCCAGCGACATCGCGGCGCCGTTCTGTTCCTTCACGGCCGCCAGGTAACCGAAGTAGAGCCATTGCACAGCCTCTCGCGCCGTCCGGGCCGGGACCGAGATGTCGAATCCATAGTTCGAAGCCATCTGCTGTAGTTCTTTAAGCGATCGGATCTGTTCGCTCAGCTCCTCGCGATCCCGGATGATCGCATCAGTGGACATTGCCGAGTCGAGCGCGCGTTTCTCCCGCTCCTTGTGCTCGACGAGTCTGCTCACGCCGTATAGGGCCACGCGCCGGTAATCGCCAATGATTCGGCCGCGGCCATACGCATCAGGGAGACCGGTAAGGATATGTGAACTGCGACAGCGCCTGATGTCCGCGGTATAAGCATCGAAGACCCCCTCGTTGTGGGTCTTGCGATACTTCGTGAACGTCTCCACCACGTGCGGGTCGGGTTCGTATCCATA
This sequence comes from Pyrinomonadaceae bacterium, assembly GCA_023717565.1. Taxonomy (GTDB): domain Bacteria; phylum Acidobacteriota; class Blastocatellia; order Pyrinomonadales; family Pyrinomonadaceae; genus PSRF01. The sequence continues at coordinate 7,054 of JAMQPI010000525.1, forward strand.
GGTCTTGAGAGCATTGAGGACCATGCGAAAGCCGCCGTTTGGCATGATTGACCGCTTCAGCGGCGCCTCGGTTTGCAAGCCGACGATCAATTCGTTTTCTCGATCGATATAGCCGGGAGCATGCGAAGTGATGGAACTGGGAATCTGCGAGATATCGAGCACTCCCTTCTTACGCTCTTCCAGAAAGAGCTCGTTTAGCCCGGCCCATATTTTCTTTGTACGGTCTGTTGCCGAAGCAAGAAAGGACGCGTCTCCTTCGTAGGGGTCATAGTTCTGCTGGATAAAGTCGCGAACATTGATCTCTTTCTGCCACAAGCCCGGATTGAATCCTTCCCATGACGGATTCGATTTTTCTCGCGCGGTCTCACGGGCAACGGGTGTAGCCATGATGGTTCTCCTTGATTTCGTCTGTTAACAAACCAATCGTATTGTCTTTGACTCAAAGCTAGTAAATCCCACCAACGGCAGTTGGTGGATGTTTCAGGTCCTGCCTACAAACCGCTCCACGGAGTCTTTGTAAAAATCCCACCAACGGCAGTTGGTGGATGTTTCAAGTCCTGCCTACACAAAGCTCCACCGAGTCTTTGTAAGAATCCCACCAACTGCAGTTGGTGGATGTTTCAAGTCCTGCCTACACAAAGCTCCACCGAGTCTTTGTAAAAATCGCACCAACGGCAGTTGGTGGATGTTTCAGGTCCTGCCTACACAAAGCTCCACCGAGTCTTTGTAAAAATCCCACCAACGGCAGTTGGTGGATGTTTCAGGTCCAACCTAAAATGCGAGCGCCCTGAAATGAGTCCCACCAACGGCAGTTGGTGGATGGTTCAAGTCCAACCTACAACAACGGGGACACCGGGTCGATCCCATCCACCAACTTCCGTTGGTGGGATTTCTAAGAATGCATCGGCGCACCTTTTCGTGGGCCGGACTTGAACCATCCACCAACTGCCGTTGGTGGGATTCATAAACTCGGGCGGACGCCTGCTGGTAGGTTGGATCTGAACCATCCACCAACTGCCGTTGGTGGGATTGCCGAGTTAGTTCTGTAGTGCCTCTAAGTAGGTCGGATCTGAACCATCCACCAACTACCGTTGGTGGGATTCTTCTTTCACCGCTAGTGAAAGGAATTCCTACTTTTGAAACATTGCCGCTCATATCAACCCAAGTAGCTTTCCGGTGTGCCGGGCAATCATTAGCTCCTCATTGGTAGGAATTACCCACGCCGAGACCTTGCTATCCGGCGTGGAAATCCGGGGACCTCCAGTTGCATTTGCTTCTGCATTTATCTCTATTCCCAGCCAGGCGGATGACTCGCAGATTCGCCGGCGGATCTCGTCTGAGTTCTCACCAATCCCGGCAGTGAACACCAGGCCATCGATGCCCCCCAAAACTGCCGCCAGCGCGCCGATCTCTTTTGCCGCCCGATAGACGAAGTAATCGATCGCCAGACGCGCCTCTGGCTCACTCCTGCCAAGCAGATCGCGCATGTCGTTACTCAGGCCCGAAATGGCGAGCAAGCCCGACTTTTTGTAGAGCAATGCCTCGACATCCTTTGCCGATAGACCCAGGCTCTGAAAGAGAAACAAGACCGCGCCGGGATCAATCGCACCCGGCCTCGTGCCCATGCACAGACCATCCACGGCCGTGAAGCCCATAGTCGAGTCCACGCTCTTTCCTTCTTTCAATGCGCACAAACTCGCTCCGCTTCCCAGGTGAGCGACGATCACGCGACCGTTCGCAATTTCCGGCGCTGCTTCCGCTAGCACTGAAGAAATGTATTCGTAAGACAGGCCGTGGAAACCGTACCGTTGAACACCAGCCTTACGGATATCGGGAGGAAGCGGGATCAGATCGACGACTGGCGAATGGGTGCGATGAAAGCTCGTATCGAAACAGGCAACTTGCGGCACATCCGGCAGACGTTCGGAGACCGCTTCAATCGCCGCGAGGTTGTAGGGTTGATGCAAAGGGGCCAGGGGAACCAGCTCATGCAATTCGGCCAGGACCTGCGGCGTTACGATTGTGGGCTTCGCAAACCTGGCTCCGCCGTGGACGACGCGGTGCCCAACACCCAGCACGCGCGATCCGCCGTACTTGGATCTAAGCCATGAAGCCAGCGCATCCAGCGCGTCGCGGCCATTGCGGACTGAGTCCAACTTTTCGCTGGCCAGCCTTCCGCCGTCTGCACCCTTAACGGATAGACTGGGTGAGGTTCCGATGCCCTCGATTTGACCGCGGGCTTCGAGTCGCCAGCCTTCGCCTACCGGACGTTCGAATACACAGAACTTCAGGCTCGAGGAGCCGGCGTTGAGTACCAGTGCATAATCGTCCATTGGCCGGCCTCTCTATAGTTTCCCGCGCCGCGCATGCGCTACCAGCATTGCCACTCCGCAGCTGGCTATCCGGGAGCGCACACTATCGGCCCTGCTGGTAAGAATTATGGGCACCCGCGCTCCCAGCACCATGCCGGCGCTGTCAGCGTTGGCGAGGAAGGTAAGTTGCTTCGCCAGAATATTGCCCGCTTCGAGATCGGGCGCGAGCAGAATGTCGGGATCGCCAGCGACCTCTGACTGGATGCCCTTGGTTTCTGCCGCCTGTTTGCTAATCGCGTTATCAAAGGCCAGCGGCCCATCCAAAAGGCCGCCCTTGATCTGGCCTCGTTCAGCCATCTTGCAAAGTGCCGCCGCATCGATCGTTGCGGGCATCTTTGAAGTGACAGTTTCGACTGCCGCAAGAATAGCGACCTTGGGTTTTTCCAGGCCGAGCGAGATGGCCAGGTCGATGGCGTTCTGGCAAATGTCCACCTTGTCTTCCAACGTTGGAGCTATATTGATCGCGCCGTCGGTGACGATCAGCACCTTGTGATAGGTAGGAACGTCCATCACGAAGACGTGGCTGATGCGGCGTCCGGTGCGCAAGCCGCCATCGCGCGCGACCACAGCTCCCAACAACTCGTCAGTATGCAGGCTGCCCTTCATCAACACCTCCGCCCGGCCCTCCCGAATGAGTGCTACTGCCTTGGCGGCCGCCGCGATACTGTTGGGCGCGTCTACGATTTCCAAGTCGCCGAGATCGATGCCGGCGGATTTGGCGGTGGCCGCAATCTTGTCGGCGGGACCAACCAGGATAGGAGTTATTAATTTCTTTTCGGCAGCCTCGACTGCGCCGGATAGGGCGGTTGCTTCACATGGATATGCGACTGCGGTGGGCACCGGCTCCAAACTCAGGCACCGTTCCAACAGCCGTTCGTATTTTCCAGTTCCTGTTGCAGTTCCTTGCTTCATTGCTAAACCTCGCTTGTCACTGGGGTCGTTCGCACCGCAGGTCCTGTCTCTTTCAACAGCAGAGCCAACACGATCGCGATCGCCACTCCGTACAGTAGTGGTACAAAAGCCGCTTGGTAGTGCGCGAGCTCCATCTGCGCGGCGCCACCGGAAACGCGCAGCAGAATCCAGCCGAACAC
>JAMQPI010000558.1 GCA_023717565.1 Pyrinomonadaceae bacterium
CCCCTCCTGTGCAGTATATGTAAGGCAGAGCTAAGCACAACAACTCTCGCAGCACATCCTGACCAACGGCATTACGAATTACAAAATGAAAGGACAATGCAACGGTTTTGCAATGTTACCGAGGGTTAACGCAAGTACTTGATCATCCGCAGGCTGGTTCCATCGTCAACACGTTCAAACTCGACCTCATCCATTAGGGATCTGATGAGTTTTAGTCCCCAACCCCGCCGCTCTTTGGCGGCCTCGCTTTCGTCTAATTCTCTTCCCCGTTCTGTGTTCTGAGCCGCTAGATTCGAGGGCACGACGCCCCGACTGGAAATAGTGATGACTAATCTATCACTTTCGACGCGAAAGCGTTGATAAATTTTTCGGTCGGGACTCAAACTGTGCTCGGTGGCGTTAATGTAGGCCTCGACGATCGCATGCTTGATCTGATTGATGGCTTCTGGTTGGAAGTTAAGTCGCCGCGCAATTTGCTCGACCGTGCTGGCAGCCAGAAGCTCGTTGTCTTCGCCCATCGGCAGGATCATGACAAACTCGTCCGGCTCTGACGCTTGTGGGGGCGTGCTGTAGCTCTCGCTGATCCTCGCCGTCAAGAGCTCGACTTGTTGTCTGCTCGAAGCGTAACCATCGCGCTTGCTCAGTGCACCCAATGCCTCCTCGGAAAAGCCCTCGTTGGCAATCAACCAGATGCGCGTTCGAGCGAAGCCTGCGTTACGAGCCAGCCTTTCTAACCGCTCGCACCACATTTCCGTCAGCTCGCGATCAGCCTGGAGTTTGGATTCCAGTTCGGCCACAAGCCAAATGACCTGGTTGGCATCAGTGTAAGTTGCTCCTTCAAAAGTATGGGCAACAACCGAACGTTCTTCGTCGCAGCTCTGTCGCAGCTCGGCACTGAAGGCCACGCAGCTGGCCACGTGCACCAACTGCGGTAAGCGAACCAGGTCAGTCTCCCGATCCAGGCCCTGGGAAATCTCTTCGGTGACAAGCCCCTTGTAGATGTTGCTGAAGTGGTCAAAACGGAAAAGGATTTCCGGCACCAGCTGGCAATCGAATCTGGCCAGGAGCGCGCGCAGGCCAAGCGTTGTCGCCCGACGGTAGTGGCGGGCCATCGTATGCGGTGCTCGCTTGAGCGCGTCGGTAATGCTGTCCGCCACCACTAGCGCGCGTGGCTCGTTAAGGATGTCCAGGCGAAAACGCACCTTCAAGTAGTCTTTCCATGTCGTTGAACCGCCCCCGGCCTCGATGGTCACTCCATCCCAATTGATGAACTCTTGAATGTGCAAGCCAAGCAGTACCTTCTCCAGTTGATGGGCATCGAGATGCAGTTTCTTTCCCCAGGCTTCGAAGGACGATTTGCGGGCTTCGCCAACAGCCGCTTCACATAACATGAGCACCAGGGCCCGCCTGGTTTCCGGTTGCGGAGCAATCTCCTCCAACAACGACGCAAAGTAGCGCTGGATGCGCCCGCCCATTAGCTCGTCAACGTATAGCTGCTCGCAGGCGAGATAGGTGTCCAGGGTCACGTTCCGTTCGCGCGCGGCCTGCAGCATCGCTGTAACGAAAAATGGACTGCAGTCGAATTGCTGTACCAACAGGTCCCTGGTTTCCTCACTGATGATCACCCGATGGCGGCTAGCTAAATGCTCTACCAGCCGACGAGCATCTTCTTCACCGAGCTTACCCAGCCGAAGAATGTCGATAGATTCAAGGTTGCAACCAGCACGATGTGCCGCATCAAGGACCTGTCGGCGCAGACCAGCGACGGCAAATGGGAGGTTGGAACGAGAGAAGCTGCGCAGCATCTCCGCAGCCAGGTCGCCCTGGCCACCAAGGTTGTCAGCCAGTTGCGCTCCATCAACCATCACATAGGGTCGTCCGTTACGTTTAGGGGTCCTTTGGGGCGCGCTCAGGCAGAAGCGTACAAATGCCCGATCATCATTGCTGAAGCGTTCACGCTTATAGGCTTCAACCAACCGTTCAATCCATTCCAGATCGGCCGGCGCGGCAAGTTGGACCAGATCAGTCAGGGTCAACGAAGCTTCGCACAATGATGGTTCATTGCGTCGAAAGGCGACATACTGCAGCAGGAAGGTATTGAGGAACTCAATAGCGACACTGACGGCCGTGTCCTCACCGCGGGTAAGCGCGAAATAGATCGGTACAACTTCTTCCTGGCGATGGAACAGTTGGTCGTAAGATTGGCGCAGCAACTCCGAGACTCCCGCGGAAGGCGCCATCAGCAGCAGCAGGCCTCGGCCGTCGCCTGAATTGAGCGGATGAGACACGACCCGTTCCAGTTCGGCGGCTCTACCCACAAACTGATCTACGGTGACACGGCCGAGAATCCGCGGCGCTTTTTTGTTGGGTGGCTTTCCGTTCATCGCCCTCTGCAACTATTTAGCTTTCCGGTTGAACTCAATTCTGTTTTTGCCCTTGCTCTTAGCGCTATAGAGAGCGCGATCAGCCGCGGCGATTATTCGCTCGGGGGTATCCGCGGCCTTACTAAAGGCTGAGATACCAATGCTGATTGTCACCCGGCCCAACGGTTGCGAGTGCCCATGCGGATAGACCGTTTCCGCTACGCGCTGCCTCATTCGCTCGGCGATTACGCTGGCCTCATTGAGCGGCGTTTGCGGCAGGAGGATTCCAAACTCTTCCCCGCCATATCGGCAGGCCACGTCAGCGGCCCGGAGAGCGACTTTCAAACAGTGAGCTGTAATCTGGAGCGCCTGGTCACCTGCCTGGTGGCCGTTGAGATCGTTGTAGCTCTTGAAATCGTCGATGTCGATCATCAGGAAACTCATCGGAAAGTCGTAGCGTTTGGAACGATTCACCTCTTCGTTCATCCGCTCCTGCAAATAACGCCGATTCAGCAAACCGGTGAGCTGATCAGTTATCGACATCAATTGAAATTCTTTCGCCCGCTCCTGCCACTCGGCGCGCTCCAGCGCCAGTGCTACCTGTGGGCCAATAATTTCGAGCAAACTCAGATCGACGTCATTGTATTTTTCACCGCTCGTCTTATCGGTTACGTTTAGGACCCCGATCGTGCGGCCACCGAATCGGATAGGATAACTGATAAAGGACTTGGTCTTGTATTGTCGTTCTGGAGGCGCCGGCTGCATACCCGCGTTTTCGATATTCTCAACCACCAGTGCCCTGCCGGACTGCAGTACTCCGCCCGCTACGCCCTCACCCAGTCTGATGCGGGCCACCTCGGAGTTCGGGGTCCTCAGTCCCACGCCGGCTTTTAGTACCAACTCATTTGCTCTTTCGTCGACCACCAGCAGCGAGGCGCGCTCTGCCAGCAACAGGTCTTTCGAGTTGGTGAGAATGGCTGTGTACGTGTTTTCCGGATCTGTAGAACTGATGCGTTCGAGGAAGTGACGCAGCGACTCCGCAAAATGTGAGCGATATTCAAGCTCTCCACGTAATTGATCGATCTCGTGTTGCATGTCCGAGGAGGACTTCAAAGGCACCGGTAATGACAGAGCTGGCAGAGCGTCTGCCGTAGCCGGCGGTGCAGGTTCCTTAACTTTCGGGGAGACGTCAGACGTTTCACCCTTAAAGTGGCCGGCAACCTTCTGCAAGCTGTCAGCTAACTGATCCAGTTTGGCCGGCTCTGCAAATATGACGTTCGAGAGAGGGTCACTGGCAGCCAAATGCCTGAGGTCGCCAGTAAGAAGACGCTCGACGGTGACCCGGTAGTCAGCCGCAGTGACGAAGGCGCGACCTCCAATGACCGCCAGATTTCTTTGGTTGGCTATCTGGATAGGCATCGCAAAGCATTGGAGGCCCGCATGGCACTTGTAATGAACCACGCCGCCACTATCTATTGCCCGCCGGTGGGCGTCCCCGCAGTAAGGATCGCATAGACTACCGTGGTCGGGTGAAGACTGAAGAGCATGGCAAATCGAATTATTGTCGGAGATCACAAGCGCCGGGGGCTGCCTGCCATTCACCAGGAGAATTGACAGACCGGTCGAGGCGGCCAGCCGGTGTTGGACCGGGGCCCAGCCTGCGGGCGCGTCCTCCGGGTGTTCCTGCGCCTTGGCCGCTTTTGATCTGGGCGAATTCTTAGTCATCCGAAGCAATTTGTCAGTTTGTTGGGCGCCGGGAGAGCGCCAATAAACGGTCAGCGATGGATTCCGATCGGAGGGTTCTGGGGCTTCGCAGACATGAGTATAGATTTCGACTCCATGCCAAACAAGTGCCAGCAATTCCCCCATGCTGCCCTCCTGTCGCAGCAATGCGGTTAGGAACCCCACAACTTACTCTATGTCTATATGACTAATAGGAAGGAGTCTCCATGAGGTAATTTCGTGAGAGTCAATGACTTGCGGGGCTTCCAGGGGTTTTTACGAGATTATTCCTGGAAACGACATTGAGTCCGGGAGTCTCGCCAGGAGCCACATCTTCGATTTGAGGGTGCTCCGGGCTAATCCGGATGCAGGCAGCGAAGTGATTTGGCTGAATCTCGACCAGAGGTGGAACGATCTCTTTGCAGGCCTCAAGCGCGTAGGGACACCGGGTATGAAAACGACAGCCCGAGGGTGGATTGATGGGCGATGGGACGTCTCCTTCGAGCACCACGCGTCTTCTAGTGGCCTCAACCGCAGGATCAGGAACCGGAACAGCCGAAATCAGGGCTGTCGTGTAGGGCATGAGCGGATTGTCGTAGATTGCTTTAGCACTCGCTAATTCGACAATCTTACCCAGGTACATCACCGCAACCCGACTGGCGGTATGGCGTATGGCCCGAAGATCGTGAGAAATGAACAAATAGGTGAGGTTCTTCTCACGCTGCAGCTTCTCAAGGAGGTTCAGAATCTGCGCCTGGATAGAAACGTCGAGCGCCGAGATTGGCTCATCGGCTACAATGAAGTCCGGGTCGACAGCCAGGGCGCGCGCGATTCCGATGCGCTGGCGTTGGCCACCTGAGAACTCATGCGGATAACGCTTGATGAAGCGCTTGCTCAACCCCACTGTTTCCATTAACTCCTGGACCCTCTCCTCTGCTTTCCTTCCCTTAGCGAGGCGAAATGTGTCGAGTGGTTCTCTTACAATCTCACCTACAGTCATTCTAGGATTAAGCGACGCATATGGATCTTGAAAGATAATCTGAAGATGCCGGCGGTGTTCACGCAACTGGCGGGTCGATAAGTGGGCCAGATCGCGGTTGCGATACAGAACTTGACCCGAAGTCGGATCGGCAAGCCGCAGAATTGCCCGACCCAGGGTAGACTTTCCACAACCCGATTCGCCGACCAATCCCAGTGTCTCGCCGGCAAAGATGTCTAACGAGACCCCGTCAACCGCCTTAACAGTCTGACGCGCTGCTCCCCGATCAGACACCTGGTGTGCGATCAGCAACACGGCCGCCACCACCACAATTACTAACTCAATCACGCCCCACGTCAGTCTTCCAGTTGCAACCATCACCAGCAAAATGAGCAAAGCAGAAGCGATCACTACCAGGGCAAATCGCAGCAACCTGGCTGTGGCAATTTCTCTCTTCTTCCGATCTCCGTTTATTCCTGGCGCGTCGCGCGCGCGGTCGCGTCCAGCATCGAAATGAACCGTGAGATTGCGTATAGAGATCAGCGGTTCCCCTTTCTCAATGCCAGGTGGTCCCGACTGTGGCGTCGCGCGATTCAGCTCACTGCTCATGGTCTCTTCTCCGCAACTGATTTCGCGTAAACCTCTGTGGCGAAGTGACAAAGTGAGTGATGATCCTGGTGGACTTCAACTAGTGGCGGAAACTCTTTTCCACAAATGTCCTCAGCGCGTTCACATCGCGGCGCGAAGGGACAGCCCGGCGGCAGGTGAGCTACGTCAGGAGGGAGTCCCGAAATCTGGTAGAGTGTTCCCCGCTCCGATGTGGGATCAGGAACAGAACGCAGCAATCCCTTTGTATAAGGGTTGGCGGGCACGGCGAACAACTCGGGTGTTGCAGCCTGCTCGAAGATTTTTCCCGCGTACATTACGACCAGATGGTCCGTCATTCCGGCGACTACACCGAGATCGTGGGTGATGAGAATGACGCTGGTGCCGGTCTCCTGCTTTAGAGTCTTTATCAGTTCCAGGATTTGGGCCTGAATTGTCACGTCGAGCGCCGTGGAGGGTTCGTCGGCGATCAGAAGTTCGGGACGACAGGAAAGCGCCATGGCTATCATTACGCGCTGACGCATTCCTCCCGAGAATTGGTGCGGATAGTCGTCCACGCGCTTGCTTGCATCTGGAATTCCGACAGTCTCAAGCATCTTCACGGCGTGCGCATACGCCTGGGCTTTTGAATGGCCCAGGTGGAGCCGCGTCATCTCCATTAACTGTCTGGAGATCTTCATGAAAGGATTGAGCGACGTCATCGGGTCTTGAAAGATCATTGCGATGCGGCGGCCGCGAATCCGCCGTACTTCGTCTTCCGTAAGCTGCAGAATGTCTCGACCATCGAAGATCACTTCGCCGGAAACGATTTGACCAGGTGGACTTTCGATGAGGCGGATGATGGAGAGATTGGTGACGGATTTTCCGGATCCAGACTCGCCAACGATTCCCAACGTCTCACCACGGCGGAGGGAGAACGTGACGCCATCCACGGCTTTGATGGCGCCGTCTTCAGAATGGAAGTAGGTCCGCAGGTCCCTGACTTCCAGAAGATTTCCGTTGTGAGTGCTCTCCGCCATTTTCAATTTGTGATTTTTGATTTTTAATTTTTGATTACAAACTGTCGTCGTGCGCGTTACTTAAATCCAGGAATCAAATCAGCAATCTAAAATCGCAAATCTAAAATCTAAAATCCTTTTCTCATCTGCGGATCAAGCGCGTCGCGCAATCCGTCACCAACGAAGTTCAGCGAAAACAGTGTCAGCCCCATCGTCACCCCGGGACAAACAAGCTGCCACGGGAAGATGGCGATGTTCTGAATTCCGTCGGTGGTGAGGGTACCCCAAGAGGCGATCGGGGGCGCCACGCCAAATCCCAAAAACGACAGAAACGCCTCCGTTAGCATGACCGTCGGGATGGTTAGCGTAGCGTAGACAATGACCGGCCCAATCGTATTGGGCACCAGGTGCCGGAAGATAATTCTTGGAGTCGAAACACCGGTAGCCCTGGCGGCCAGCACGAATTCCTGGTTCTTCAGCGAGAGCACTTGTCCGCGCACAATCCGCGCCATCGTCAACCACGACACAGAGCCCAGCGCCACAAATAGCATGATCAGTTGGCCGCGGGCCGTCTGACTACTGCGAAACATCGACATCAGGACGATTACAATGATGATGTAAGGCAACGAGTAGAGCACGTCGACCAGTCGCATCATGATGCTGTCCAGGCGACCACCGAGGTAACCGGCGACCGCGCCGTAGCTGACACCTATTATCAAAGACATGAGCGTCGCAATGACGCCAACCATCAGAGATATCTGGCCGCCCTGAAGCACTCGCGCCAGCAGATCGCGACCCTGGGTGTCAGTGCCCATTGGGTGTAACCACGAAAACGAACCATCGGGCGCGCTAAACGGCGGAAGTGATTTTGAGACGGCGATATCGGCGGGAATGTAATCGGGGGTCAATCCGGTAAACCGCTGAATGAGAAAAGGTCCGGTAACCGAAGCGAGAGTTATTATCGCGACCGTGATCATGCCGAATACTGCCAGCCTGTTCTTCAGCAGCCTCCGCCACGCATCTCGACTGAGCGACGTGCCGGTCACAAATTCAGCTCGATCTTCGCTGCGAACGTCCGCTTCCCCCACCGCTAGCTCCGGTCCAGAGTGAACAGTATGGCCTGCGCGCGGCCGAATAGGCGGCGACGGCGTCGTCCCCAATGGCGTGAATCCGGACCTGGGCTTCTCGGGCTCGGGCGGAGTTGGTGGTCGTTCGTCGTTCATTGTTCAGGACAGGAAGGCCTTACCTGCCACGTCTTGTTTCCAACATTAAGCGCCTGCGTTGCTGACTCACTCAATACCGAATGCGTGGGTCGAGATAACCGTAAGCGATGTCCACGAGCAAGTTCATCGTCAAAAGAGTCATCGAGATGAAAGCGACAATGCCGAGAATCAGCGGCTCATCACGATTTAGGGCCGCTTGTATGAAGTAGTTTCCCAATCCCGGCAGGACAAAGAGTCTCTCGACTACTACGGTACCCGTCAAAAGAAATGCCAGGGCCGGCCCCGTAAAAGAAACGACCGGTAACAAGCCGCCGCGCAAAGCGTGCCGGATAACAACTTGAGTCTCGCTAAGCCCTTTCGACCGGGCGGTGCGGATATAGTCTGCCCTGAGCACTTCCAGCATGCCGGCCCGAGTGAGGCGTGCGATGTAGGCCATGTAGAGAGCTGAGAGAGTAATCACCGGCAGGATTACGCTCTTGCTGGGGAAACCATCCCAACGGGAAGGTGGAAGCCAGTAGAGCGTCAGTGAAAAGACGAAAACCAGAATGGGTCCCAATACGAAATTCGGCATGGATATGCCGAGCATGG
>JAMQPI010000699.1 GCA_023717565.1 Pyrinomonadaceae bacterium
TCCCTGCCCCAACACTTCACTGGCGCTTTCCCATACCGAGTCCCAGATACTGGTCCAGCACAGGGGATCCTCCTGCACCGGCTTCTCCTGGTCACAATTAGGATTGTTAGCCGGCAGCTCAACCTTTAGGCGATCGATCGCGCGATCTAGCTGTGAAAGATTCCTAGTCAGTTCCTGCTCAACCCTGGGAACGCCGGTGAATGAAATTACAGCTACTCGGTCCTTATCCGGCCTGACGACATCGCGTACGAATGCCTTGGCAGCCTTCTTCTCGTCAGGAAGAGTGCGTTCCTGCGATTTGCTGGTATCAACCAGAATGACCAGAGTAAGGGGACGATCAGTTTCCCGTTCGAATAAACTGATTGCTTGCAGGGAGTCGTTTTCGTAGATCCGCAGATCTTCTGCTCGCAGAGTGGTGATGAAATGTCGATCTTGATCGACAACAGTAAAGACCGTATTCACCAGGTTGGTCTCGACGCGCACAACTTCGGGTTCCGACTCATTAGACTCCGCCTGGGTAACATTGCTACGCGACGTCGGACGTGGAAGTGGTGCATTGACGATGCGCGGCCGCCGTTGATCGCTCACGGAAACGCGCTCTGAACTATGCTGAGCATTGGTGTCTGACGAACTGAGTGTCACCAAGGCCAATAGACTCAATGTGAGCAATTTTGATTTAGCAGGTATGATCACGATTCATCCTCGCATTGGGCGTTGGGTTTCTGGGATGCAGCGCGCGAACGAAGCGCTACGCTGATTCCGGTTTTCCGACCGGCAGCAAAATGGGCAGCCACCATAGTGGGGACTGCCCAAGAGTTGCCCCGACGCAATTTGGTTAGTAACGACGTGAGCGATTACGAAGCTTGTAGGTATAGAGTGCTGAACCGCCACCACCGGCCAGGGCGCCAATGCCCGCACCCTTCTTGCCGCCGATGAGGCCGCCAATCGCCGCGCCAGACCCCGCTCCGATCGCTACCGTCAACTTATCGCGATGTTTGTCCCAGAAACTGCGACTACGCGGTTGACTCGAATACTGGACAGGTCGCGAGTTGGACGCACTCCGGCGAGCAGAGTTGCGGTACACAACCGGGGCTGGCTGGGTAACAACCGCGGCCGGAGCTATCGACGAACTACCATTAGCGCCGCCTTCCGCCGCGTGAAATCCATCTGCAAACCCGACTTTGTACGCGCTCTGTTCCTCTGACGTATTGAATTCAGCCGGAATAAGCTGGTCATTGCTGGTCTGTGCCTGACTAGCCACAGGCGCGTCTTGCGTCAGGGTTTCGGCGGACGTCGCTGGCTGATTCTTTGAGTGCATTACGAGCGCCCCAACCGAGCCGCCCACCAGGGCTGCTATCAAAGCAACCGGTAGTAATTTGTTAGTCATAATCATTTTAGATTCTCCTTCGCGCCTTAAGTGTTAATGCCGCTAACTAAGCTGAACTGATGAACGGCAAGAGGTGTTCCTCAGCGGGTCCTGCGTAGGCTGCCCACAGCCAGACCAGCCAAAAACAACCTTAATTAGAGGGCGTTATGCCGAGATATAACGAATTTGCAACAAGAGGTAATTGTGATTGAGGAAGGCGCAATAACGTCTGTACCCGATATCGAATTGTCCTGTATGCGAAATGATCAGTCGACGAAGTCTGCATCTGTAAACCCGAGTTTACAAACCGAGTCTGAACTCTTCCATCAAAACAAAAACGACCAGGGAAACTTCCCTGGCCGTCCTTCATTATGTTTGTTCCTCTTGCCTACGCTGCCCGTTGCGTAGCTGCCGGCTTGCTCTCTCGCAGCAGTTCCAGTGCCTTCTTCATCTGGACGTCCTCAACCGCGGGCTTCGCGGTATTGGCCGCGGGCGGAGTCTCCGGCTTCTCGTTTGGTTGCGTGGGCCTGCCAACTGCGTCGTCGTCGTTGCCAGTAAGGTCTTCGGGATCGACAGCCTCAGCCAGCTCAGGTCGTTTCACCTCAACGGAAGGTGTCACACCCGAATGAGCACGATCTTCACCAAGGAACGGCTTGCCGCTGGCGGTTGCCCACTTCACCGTGGTAAGCAACAACCCGTCGCCCCCGCGTAGAGTAAACAACTGTTGTTCGGCGCCGGCGCCGAAGCTCTTCTCACCAACCAGCTGGCTGCGATTGCGCTCGAGCAATGCAGAAGCAACTACCTCGGCAGCCCCCGCAGTTCCAGCGTCAATCAGAGCGACAACCGGCCCGGAAAAAATCGCGGCCTTAGGATCGGCAGTGAAGGTTTTCAGCGTCTTCCCCTCACGTCCGGTAGTCTGAGCAATCGTGCCGTCTTTGATGAATAGATTCGCTACGGCTACTGCCTCAGTTATCGAGCCCCCCGCAGTACCTCGCAAATCGAGAACCACTCTTTGCGCGCCTTGTTTGATCAATTCCTGGAGACGGGATCGCGCTTCGGCGGCTTCACCGTCAGCTAAGCTGTTAATACGCAGTAAACCAATCTTACTCGCTTCGAGTTTGGATTCGGCAGCAGGAGCACGGGCAGATCCGCGTTTCACTGCTAGCGTGACCGGCCGACTATTCGCCCGCAGAATCCGCAACTTCACTTCGCTTCCCGCAGGACCATTGATTAATTGCTTAGCGTCGTAAAGAGAAATATCGCGGGTGGCCTTGCCATCGATGTACTCGATAATATCTCCGGCCCGAACTCCTGCCAGGTCGGCTGGAGATCCCTTGATGGGCGCGATGACATAGAGGTATGAGGCAACTTGCGACATTTCAGCGCCAATTCCGACCTGATTGTCCCTTCCGGTTCCGCTATACTCACGAACCTGGTCTGGAGTGAGGTATGTGGAATATGGATCCAGGCCGTACGCCAGGCCTCGGAGTGCGCCGGCGCGAACCTTCTCCATGTTTGGCTCATCCACGTAATCGGTCTGGATGTGTTGGAGAACGCTCTCAAAGATGCGCAACTGTGCATTCGGATCGTTCGCTGGTTGCTGTGCTCGAGTAGAAATCCAGCCACCTACAACAGTATAAAGAGCCAGTGTGGCCGATAAGAGAATCAAAGCAAACTTGGCGCGAAAAGACATTGGTTACCTCTCGTTGTTATAGCAGTTGCGACCCGCTCCACTGAGCCAGAAGCATCATACAGTCGGCGATCAAAGGGTGCAAGTAGTGACCTTAGGAGCTTTGCGAAAGTTTAGGTGATGCTTGAGTCTTAGGTTGCATTCCCTATCGATCAAACGTTAATGAATCAATCAGCGAAAACGGTGCATCAAGATGCTGACAATCCAATCGGGCCGATCCTGGCCCTCGACCTCGGTCACAAACGGGTCGGGGTCGCGGCATCCGACGCAATGCTCATCTCCATAACTAAGCTTCCGCCGCTTATGCGTTCCAATTGGAAGCAATTGCTACGCGATGTCACTGAACTAGTCCGCCGCTTAGACGCTAGAACACTGGTAATTGGTTTGCCGCTAAGCCTGGACGGCGCCCGAGGTTCGGCGGCCCTGGAGGCGGAGTACTCAGCGGTGAAGTTTGCGCGGTCATTGGGAATTCCCGTATATCTACAGGATGAACGCCTAAGTTCCGTCGAGGCTGAGGAGCAGCTTCGAGCCGCCGGTAAGACTCGGCTGGAGATGAGGGATCTGGTTGATTGTCAGGCGGCTGCTATTATCCTCATGGACTTTATCGCCGGGGGACAGCCAAGGGTTTTGGTTCCTATCCCCTAAAGTTGGAGGAGAGCGCCGTGCCTGGTCAAACGGCATAGTAATCATCGTGAAACGCTTTTTAGTGATCATCACCATAATTCTAATCCTCGGAGGAGTTGGCGCTGTTGTATGGGGCTACAGAGACTTGCGCACGCCGGTCCACCATGGACGAAGCGGTCAATATATTGAAATTCCCAAGGGTACATCGCCCGCCGCAGTGATCAGGAAACTGGCGGCGGAAGGAGTAATCAAGCATCAACAACCAGTATTGATGTACCTGAAGCTCACCGGACTGGGCCAACGCTTCAAGGCGGGGGAGTATGACTTCCCCTCCCCTATTTCTCCGCGGGAAGTATTTGCGAAACTTCAAACCGGCGAGCAGCGGCTCATTCGTCTGACCGTGGTTGAAGGATGGACCCGGTGGGACATCGCCAATGCAATGGCCCGGCTTCCGGAGCTGAAACTCAATGGCCCAAATTCAGCGCTAGCGCTCATGGACGACGTAACTCTTATTAAAGATCTCGATCCGCGAGCTAACAACCTTGAGGGATACTTGTTTCCCGCCACCTACGAGTTTCCGCCTGACACGAAACCGGCTGAACTCATTGCGATCATGGTTAAGCGCTTCCGCAGTTTGTGGAAACCAGACTGGTCCGCGAAAGCCCTCTCCCTGGGTATGTCACCGCGACAGGTTGTTACCATTGCTTCACTGGTTGAAACCGAAGCCAAACTCGAGACCGAGCGGCCGATCATCGCATCGGTCATTTACAACCGACTCAAACTGAACATGGCGCTGGGAATTGACTCAACGATAATCTACGCTTCCAAGCTTGAAGGAAAATGGCGGAATGACGGTAAGGTTTACAAGAGCGATATCGATCGAAGATCTCTATATAACACCCGCCTGTACGTGGGATTGCCTCCCGGCCCAATTGCATCTTCGGGTGAAAGCGCGCTAACGGCAGCAATCAATCCTGCTCAGACTGATTACCTGTATTACGTGCGGGAACCGTCTCGTGACGATGGTGCTCATAATTTTTACAATAATGAGCGTGATTTCTTCACCGGTGTTCAGGCTCTTCGCCGCTGGGAGCAGAAAAGGGATGCGGAGAATGATCGCAAGCGAGCGGCAGAAAGCAACTCACGCTGACAGCTGGCACTGAGTGCTTGAATTTGCGCAGACGTTAATCTATGCTCGGTTGACTGATCTCCCCTGGCGTTTCTACTGGTTCAAACGAGGTAAGTATCATGTTCCGGCTCACAGGCGTGTTGTTGCTAATCACTCTTTCCGTTACTGCGGCCCTGGCACAAGGGAAGGGAGTCGACAAGTCGAGCGAACGAGTGCGCGACAGTGGTAGCAAGGCACCGGCAAGTAATGGCAGCAAGACTGATGTTGGATCTGGTCGCGGGATGGACTTTGGAAAGGGCCGAACTCCGGACATACCGATTATTCCGAACCCTTACCGCTTAACTGCGCGCCGCGATGTGATCCTGAAAGCCATCGAGGATGTTATGCGTAACGAAAAGCTAATCGTCGATGAGGCCACGTCCAAGGTATCGGAGGGCATTGTCGCGAGCCAGCCGTACACCTTTATTAAGGGAGCAGTAGTTTCCGAGTCCGAGTTAAATCGATATGCTGAAATGCCGGTTTCCGATTCCCGTGGATGGACCCGAGGTCGTTACACCCTAAATGTCGAAGTCCAACCGATTGACGGAACTAGTGCAAACGTAGCGGTCAACGCGAAGGTTGAAGGGAGAACCGACGGCGCTACCGGCGCTGAATGGGTTACCTTGCCGAGCCGCGGTTTAGCCGAGCAAGAATTTCTATCGGCCCTGGTGATAGCCATCACCGGTGCACCTCCACCTGGGCACGCACTTCCGACCCCCTAACACCTGCTTGATTAACGTGAACCCTTAAATGTGATTCATTAAGCCATGCTGACAGACCCCACTCACACCGAGTTACTCATTGAGGAAAAGAGATCTACGGGCCGCATGGTAGTTGGCGCTGTTTGCGCTCTGATCGTCACGGCCATTGTATTCGGTGGTTATACGTACCTGCGAAAGCGCACTGCGCAGCAACGACTTGCGGCAATCGCCGCCGCCCAGGCTCCGCCAACTTCAGATGCGCCGAGAGGGCCTGCAAAAGCTCACATTCTCGTAGACGAAGCCCTTCTGAAGGGTGGACAATCTATCGTGGGTGGTACGGTCAGAAACATTTCCACGGAAAAGTTGACCGGACTCACAGTCGCTTTGGAGCTTCGACGACGCAAGGACGGATCTCTGGAGCAAACCTCCGCGGCCGTCGAGCCTCAAGAGTTGGAACCGACACAAGAAGGCCGCTACTCAATCAAACTGCCGGCGCAGCAATATATTTCAGTGCGTCTCGCGGGTTTGAAATCCGGGACGGACTCTGCACTTCTGGCTTACACCACGGCGTCGGGCCAGAAACGTCCGCCCGAGAAAAATGAACCCAAGGTCGTGATCGTGCCGCGCTCCGGATCGCGGGGAGATGGATTTCTTAACTCACCCGACAATCCGGCGCGCGTTCCTTAGCGCCGCCAGGGCTTAATCCGTTGTCTCAAGCTTGAGACGCCCGACACCCTCAACTCTCAAGTTATTGTTGAGAAGTCGGCATACCCACAATTAACGTGAAGCCTGAACCGGCACCGATTGTTGAAAGCGGCCCCCGATTGCTGCGGCCAGTTAGTTTGCCAACCGAGGTTTGAGAAGGCTGGCGTAAGTAAGCGGAGTCGTAGTACAACCATTAGGGGCTTAAAGCCGTCCCACTGCTTGTCCGGTCCGAGTGGCAGAAGTTGTGACACAGATTACAAACAGGGTGAAATCAAATCTCTTAGGTGGCTCAAAGGCTCGACGATTGATGCTCTCGGTTGCCGTATTGGCCGCAGCTTGCTCATTCGCAGCAGGCCAGACCTCAAGGCCCATTGTAGATCCTATCAGTTCGATAACTGCCGATAAGAGTTCTCCGGATTCACCAGACCAAAGAAACTCGATGGCAGAGGAGATGCGAATTAAGCGGGAAATCAACGCCGCTGAGAAGGATCATCAACAGAATCTAAATAGAGCCAAGGAGGCCTCGGATCTTGGGCAAGCGCTGGTTGTGTCTTTCAAGAAGAATAAGTCACTAGATCGGGAAGACATCAAGAAGCTGGAAAAGCTTGAAAAACTCGCAAAGCGCATCCGGAGTGAAGCCGGGGGCTCTGAGGACGACGTCAATCTGGAAAAGAGGCCCGGCAATCTCGAGGAAGCCATGACTTGCGTAAGCGAAGTCTCGGCTTCTCTTAATGAAAAGGTTCAGGAAACTCCCAGGCAAGTAATATCGGCGACGATCATCGACAAGGCTAACGTATTACTTGAACTTATCCGTATAGTTCGCACATTTTCTCACCAAGGAATAGCCCGTTGACTCGCAGCCGACAAAGGAAGTTCGTGGTTCGTCTGCTTTGTACTCTACTGTTCATTTGTGCCCTCCTTTCGGTTTCGATCGAAGCCCTCGCTCAGGATGAGGATGTTGTTCGGGTCAATACCGAACTGGTCGTCCTTAACGTCACCGTTACCGACAAGTCGGGTGAGTTTGTACCGGGTCTCAAATTGTCCGACTTCAAGGTGTTTGAAGACGGCAAAGAGGTTCCCGCTAGTGCGATTGCGAATTTCGGCGTCCACGAAGCTCCTTTTGCTTCAGTTGTGCTGCTGGATACTTCGGGAAGCATGGAGAGCCGTTTGTCGCTGGGCCGGTCGGCAGCAATCAGGTTTCTCGATGGGCTCCGTCTTGAGGATGTCGCGGCGGTCTACAAGTTTGACTACAAGGTTGAGCAGGTGCAGGACTTCTCTTCCGGGCGAGATCTTGCTCCCATGGCCTTCGGTATCAAGGCGAGAGGTATGACCACGCTTTACGATGCCATTCTCGAAGCTGTGAATGCATTGACGGCTCGGCAGGAGGCCCGCAAGGCTATCATTGTGCTGTCTGACGGGATGGACACTTATAGTAAATCTTCATCATCCAAAGCCCTGGAAGCCGCCATGGCCATTGGTGCCAGCATCTACACGGTTGACATGTCCAACAATGAGAGCGGCGGCTCGCGCAACATGCAAAGCGCCATGATCCTGAAGGACTTTGCGGAGAAGAGCGGCGGGCGATTTCTGGCCACACCCGGTGGCCAAGCCTTGCGCGACGCCTTTACCGCCATCGCCGCCGAATTGGCCCACCAATACACGATCTCTTACCGACCGCTAAATAAAGCGCGCGACGGGAAATGGCGATCTCTGGAAATAAAGCTCTCTCGCGAAGATTTGCAGGCTCGGACCCGCAAAGGTTATCGCGCCCCTAACCGCTGACTACAAACTTGTTTTGTTAAGTGACTTGTCTTTGTGGCGTTCAAAGGCGAGCTGAATCAATCGATCAAGGACCACTGGAAAAGCGATTCCCGACGCTTCCCACATCTTAGGGTATCCGGAAACCTCGGTTAGACCTGGCATAGTATTCAATTCATTTACTAACAATTTCTGACGGTCTCGCGTCAGGAAAAAGTCCACCCGCGCCAGGCCGGCGCCGTCGACAGACTTGAAAACCTGAATCGCCATTCGTTGGATCCGGCCGATCATGGACTTTGATAGGGGCGCAGGAACTACGAACTCTACGTGCCCGGTGGCGGCATACTTCTCGGTGTAATCAAGGAAACGCGCGGCTTCGTCGTAAACAACGTACTCGCCCGGAAGACTGGCTTGAGGCTCATCGTTGCCAATCACAGCACATTCAATTTCGCGCGCGTCGAGAGCTGCTTCAACGATGATCTTGCGATCGTAGCTGGCAGCGAGATCCACAGAATCGATCAACGCGGACTTGTTCGTGGCTTTCGACACACCTACCGAAGAACCCAGGTTGGCCGGCTTCACGAAACACGGAAATCCGATT
>JAMQPI010000698.1 GCA_023717565.1 Pyrinomonadaceae bacterium
ACCGCTTTGGATTCTTCAGGTTTATAGGCTCGCCAATCCAAAGCGGTGTCGCGCAAAGCCTTGCCACCGCACTCCAAAGCGGTCATTCCGCAGCCGGCTAGAAGTCGGAGAGCTTCATGGCCAACCGCAAACTTTCCGGGAAGGGGTGGCGCGCGCTATTTCGAGAAAACGAGGTTCGTAGTTTTTGGCGTACAGATCGACGCTGTGGCGGATTTTGCTGAAGAGGGGACAACGCATGCTCTCTTCAGTAAATCTGTCGCGCAGATAGACCATGGCATTGGCTTCGCCCCAGTATTCGCGATCCTCCCAGATTTGCACGGGCGTACCGCCGATCTTCTGCACCATCTCGATTAACCGGGGATCGTTTTCATTGCGACCGTTGGTGAGGAAGATCTTGTTGTACTGAGGGATCAATTGACCCTGGAGTTGATAAACGGCAGAGTCGACCTTGTTCGTTCGGTTCACATGGCCAAACTCGTGGGCGATCTTGGTCGCGGCCAGGGTGTCTCCATCAATTCGGTTTGAGGTCTCGGTGGGCACGAGCGAATTCATGACTGGGAAGTAGATTGGATTTGGATAACCTTCATCGATGCGAGCGCCCAAAGTTATCGTGGCCGCCACGAGTTGTCCGGCGTCGTTCCATTTATACTTTCCGGTGGTCGCGCCTTCGGCATTTTCGCGGGAGATGGAGATAGTCAGCGTGAAATGAGGGTTGCTTTGATAAGACGCCCACTGGTTGCGGCCAGCCTCGGTGGAGAGAAACTCTGTTTTCCATTGGCTGTAGCGCGCCGCATACTTGCTCGGTATATCCTCCTTGATACCGCCTGAGCGATCGTCCCGCGACGACGCTGCGAGTGGTTCTACGCCGTGATAGGCGGCTATCAGCGATGGATAGAAGGATTCACTGGCATCCGGCTCCGTGCGACCCGCTGGGGTGGCTACGAAGGAAAGCGAGGCTAACAAAGCGGCGGTAACGGCAATGTGGGAAGGTCTCATTTGGCAAAGTCCTCGAGTCTAGTGACGCGTTCGTTTTTGACACCGTCGGCGTCGATGGGAAGGGGCTTTCAAAAAAAGCGAATGAGAGTTTTCTAAACCATCCAGAGCGAGAAGTCAATGATATTGTCGCAGAGTTTTCAGTATTCTGGTTCTGGAATTAGTTTGTGGCAACGAGGACCTTACAGGAATGTTAATCACCGCTGGAAATCGCTGTATTAAAGGCCTAATAATCGCCATCACCAGTGTCGGAGCGATCTCTTCCGGCATCCAGCCTCATGCCTTGCGAAGCCATGTTAGGGCAAGCCCATCCGCGCCGAAACCTGCCCCACGGCAGCTTGAAAAACTTGGTCGCGGATTGGTGGCGATTCAGTTCGAGCTGGGGAAGGTTTTTGTAGGCTGGAGACTGTTGGGCACAGACCCGGAGACTATTGCCTTCAACGTATATCGCACAACTCAAAGCGGCGCTGTAGGGGATCCAATTAACAGAAGGTTTATCACAAAACTAAACGCTGCGCCGATTGTTGATGCCACCAGCTTCATTGATACCCGTGCCGAGGTGACCAGGGCAAATTCGTATTTCGTGCGTCCCGTGCTGAATGGTCGTGAGCAGGGCGCCAGCGGAGTGTTCACGCGTCAGGCAAACGGTCCAGTGCGGCAATATCTTTCCGTGCCGCTGCAGACACCAGAGGGTTACAGTCCAAACGACGGTGCGGTCGGCGACCTTGATGGCGATGGCGAGTATGAGTTGATCATTCATCAGGTAGGAAGAGGGCGCGACAATTCCCAAGCTGGAATAACGACCGAGCCCATTCTCGAAGCCTACAAGCTTGATGGGACTTTGCTCTGGCGGATCAATCTCGGAAGAAATATCCGGGAAGGCGCGCACTACACACAGTTCATCGTCTATGATCTGGATGGCGACGGCAAAGCGGAGGTTGCGTGCAAGACTGCTGATGGAACGATCGACGGTCAGGGAAAAGTTATTGGCGATCCGAAAGCTGATTATCGTCTGCCCGAAGGCTCAACAGTTACAGTGCGTAACCGAGCCGGCGTTGAACAAAAGCGCGACGTAACCGGATTTGTTCTATCGGGTCCTGAGTTTCTCACGATCTTCGACGGCCAGACCGGCGCCGCATTGGCCACCACGAAATACCTTCCACCCAGACATCCCACGAAACTCAATCCGACTACCGAAGAAATGGCGGAGCTGTGGGGCGATGGCGTGGGCAATCGCATGGATCGTTTTCTCGCTTGTGTTGCTTATCTGGATGGTGAGAAGCCAAGCCTGGTCATGTCGCGTGGTTATTACGCCCGATCTGTACTGGCAGCCTGGAATTGGAGAGGCGGCCGGCTCACGCATCTGTGGACGTTTGATAGTGATGACGGAACTCCCGAAAGCCGAAAATATCGAGGGCAGGGAAATCACAATCTGAGTGTGGCCGATGTAGATGGCGACGGAAGAGATGAGATCGTTTTCGGAGCGGCAACCATCGACGATAACGGGCGAGGACTTTACTCCACCGGCCTGGGGCATGGTGACGCCTTGCACGTTTCAGATTTGGATCCTGAACGACCCGGGCTCGAAGTGTTCGACATCCAGGAGCGTTTCGATGACGCCGGAGCAAACTTTCGTGACGCTCGAACCGGAGGAGTCCTTTGGAAGAAGCCGTCGATCAGGGCCGGACAAGACGGTGAAGGGCCTGGCCGAGGATTGGCTCTGGACATCGACCCGCGGCACAAGGGTTCTGAGTCCTGGGTCAGGGGCGCGGGTGTTACCGGACTCTTCAACGCCAAGGGCCAGAAGATTTCAGAGGCGACACCTGGCTCTTGCAACTTTGGCGTTTGGTGGGACGGCGACGTACTGCGTGAGCTACTGGACAGAAACACAATCTCGAAGTGGAACTGGGAAACTGGTACTCAAACCGTCTTGCTGACGGCCGAGGGCTGCGCCTCAAACAATGGGACTAAGGCCACGCCTATGCTGAGTGCGGATATTCTGGGGGACTGGCGGGAGGAAGTGATCTGGCGCACCACTGACAACAAGGAATTGCGGATCTACACGACCGCGATCCCGACAAAGCATCGCTTCTACACCTTGATGCACGATCCGCAATATCGGCTGAGCATCGCCTGGCAGAATGTGGCCTATAACCAGCCTCCCCACACGAGTTTCTATCTGGGCGAGGGCATGGCTAAACCTCCGCGTCCGAAGATTGTGTTGGTAGATGTGAAGCAGTTAAGGCGAAACAAGTGAATGAGACTCGCTGTTGTGAGGTTCACTCCATAGGAGTGAGATGTTTATAGACTGGGACAGATTATGATTACCTCATCACCGTTCTGAGCGGCGGAATGAGACCAGATGAGTACTGGCCAAGTTGAGTTCCGCCCCTCAGAACGGTGAAGGGGGGAGTTCATCGTGCAGCGCTATAAACATCCCGACCCCTATGGGGTAAACCGGAAAACGCGGGCAATATCGCTATGAAAAGAAAAAGCGTGGGCTATCTATTCATTCTGCTCAACCTCTGGGTTCCAGCAAATGCGCAGCACACGTCGGAAAAACATTACAACGGTGCGGTCCTGACTCTGCAATCGACAGAGCTGTCCCAAGGTCGGCGAGCGGGACGCGGATCGTTGAGTATTGACGGTTTGTTCTATGAGACCGCGGCGGGCCGGACAGTGTTGCCGGAACAACTGTCCGGGAAAAGACAAAGTGTCAGAGGCAGGCTTTGGAAGAGCCAGCTCAAGATGGCGGACGGCCGCGTGGTCACTATCTCGGTGCAACCGCAAGGCAAGGATTTCAACGTGAGCCTAAAGGCCCAGCCCGATTCTGACATTCTCAAGTGGGGGCTGGCGGTTGAGGCCGGAAAGAACGAGTACTACACCGGCTTGATGGAGCGCGTGGTTGACGGGCCGCAACGGGCGTCGTGGGCGCCGGATCTGAAAGCAGCGATGGATCTGCGTGGCCAGAGAGTCGAGATGATCGTTAAGCCCACGACGTCTGTCTACGCTCCATATTATCTCTCATCCGCGGGCTACGCCATCTTCGTCCTGGGTAATTGGCCGGGTCTGTTTGATTTCGTTGCCGATCAACTGGGGCGGGTAAAGATCGAGTTTGAGGGACCCTCGTTCGAGATGAAGGTTTACACATCAGCTGATCCGGCGGCGCTGGTTCGGGCTCACGCTCTCGATGCTGGACCTCCTTTCATGCCACCTAAATGGATGTTTATGCCCTGGCGCTGGCGCGACGAACACACGCAACGGGCCACTTACTACGACGGCACCCCTGTGACCGCGCCTTTCAATTCGGAAGTCATGGAAGACGTGTTGATGATGAAGGCCTTCGGCATCCCGAATGGCATCTACTGGATTGATCGCCCGTGGGGTCCTGGCAAACCGTGGGGATACGACGACTTTGATATCGACGAGAATCGCCTGCCGAATTTTGCGGAGATGGTGAAGTGGCTCGATGGTCAGCAGACCAGAACAGTGTTATGGATTGCGCCGTTCTTTCAGGGCCGGATGATGCAGCAAGCGCTCGCGAAAGGTTACACACTCGCGGGGCAGGTGCGTCCGCTGACCGGCAATAACTACCCGATGGTGGATCTGACAAATCCGGCCGCCAAAGCTTACTGGCAGGATGGCGTGGCCAAGCTGCTCAAACTCGGCGTCGCCGGGTTCAAACTCGACCGCGCTGAAGAAGACATTCCCGAGAGTGGGCCATACAAAGTCTTCGATGGCCGAACCATACGTGAAAACCGCAACGCCTATCCCGCCATGTATGTGAAAGCGGTGCACGAGGTCGCCAAGAAATATCGTGGGGATGATTTCTTTCTAATGCCCCGGGCGGCTTACACCGGCAGTTCACCATACTCTGTATTCTGGGGCGGCGATGTCGGTGGGACTCAGGAAGGGTTGCGAGCTTCGATCATCGCGTTGCAGCGCTCAGCAGTGATGGGTTATCCGAACTGGGGCTCTGACATTTGCGGTTACAATCAACAGCTGCTCGAACAGGAGGTTTGCGGTCGTTGGCTGGCGTTTGGCGCGCTGAATCCCATCATGGAGGTTGGACCGACACGCAATGTCGCGTTCTGGAACCTGCCCCGCGAACCGAGGTATGACATTGAGTTGATCGCGATCTGGCGTTTGTACGCGCGGCTGCATCAACGCCTGATCGAATACAACTACACCTACGCTCAGGAAGCGAGCCGAAC
Organism: Pyrinomonadaceae bacterium; assembly: GCA_023717565.1. Lineage (GTDB taxonomy): Bacteria > Acidobacteriota > Blastocatellia > Pyrinomonadales > Pyrinomonadaceae > PSRF01. Next base: position 5,208 of record JAMQPI010000698.1, read on the forward strand.
CGGCATGCCGATAGTTCGTCCACTCTTTCTGGTTGATCCAAAATCGCCGCAAGCCTGGACCAACTGGTGGACATATCAATACGGGCGCGACATTCTCGTCTCACCCCTCTGGGAGAAGGGCAAGCGCACGCAACAGGTTTATCTACCCTCCGGCCACAAATGGCGAGACGCCTGGAATCCCGCCAGAGCTTATCAGGGCGGGCGAACCATTACCGTGAAGGCTGAGTTACATCAGCTGCCTTTGTTCGTGCGGGTTGGATCGAAAGTCGACCTCGGCGACCTTAACCAGGAATGGCAGGAGTCGCATGCAATCGCTGAGAAGAGACCCGATCTAAAGGCGCTTGATGCAGAATTGAAGACCTGGTGGGACCGGCGACAAGCGAATAAGGAAGAGTGAAGGTGAAGAGTATGAAGTTCGTTTCGTGTGGTTTCGTGAGGTTTCGTGGATCGTATTTGTTTTTCAGCAGTCTGCTGGGCCTACTAGTTTCGAGCCAGGTTGTCCTGGCTCAGCAACCCAAGCCCGCACCTTCCCCCATCGACATAGTCGTTGCACAGGACGGAAGTGGTCAGTTCAAAACCGTGCAAGACGCTATCATGTCGGTGCCTTCCGGCAGCCCGGCGAATCCGGTTGTCATTCACATAAAACCTGGCACTTACAAAGAACTTATTTACATTCAGCACGAGAAACGCTTTTTCCATCTGATTGGCGAAGATCCGAAAACAACGGTCCTGACGTTTGATCTACACGCTAACCTTGTCGGCAAGGACGGGAAACCGATCGGTACTTTCCGCACGCCATCGACGGTGATTGACGCCGATGATGTGACGGCCGAGAACCTGACTTTTGAAAACTCCGCAGGGCCAGTGGGCCAGGCTCTGGCGATTCGTGTTGACGGCGATCGCGTTCGCTTTAGAAACTGCCGCTTTCTTGGCTGGCAGGACACTATCTTCTTGAATCGTGGTCGGCATTACTTCGAAGACTGCTACATTGCCGGTCATGTCGATTTTATCTTCGGCGCTGCAACAGCTTTCTTCGAGCGCTGCCACATCCATTGTCTTCGCAATGGTTACATCACAGCGGCTTCGACCTATGATTACGACTTGTTTGGTTTTGTGTTCTCCAACTGCAAGATCACTGGTGAAGCTGACGTGAAGACTTATCTCGGTCGACCATGGCGTGACTTCTCAAATGCCATTTTTCTGAACACGGAAATGTCCAGTGTGGTGCGTTCGGAAGGATGGCAGAACTGGAATCTTCCGGCGCGCGAAAAAACGGCACGCTATTCCGAGTTCAACAGCAGCGGTCCCGGAGCAGACGCAAAGTCGCGGGTGCCCTGGTCGCGCCAGTTGAGCAAAGCTCAGGCGAAGGCAATTACGGTCAAGAGAGTTCTCGGCGGAAGAGATGGTTGGAACCCGTCGACGAAGTAAAGAAATTGGATCCAAGCGAGCGAATCAAGACCTGTCAAACGCAACTGAGTGTCATGAAGTCAGTACCGTAGCGCGGTAGCGTCGGGTCAACGGTGCACCATTACTGATGATTGTGTGTGATTACCCGTTGACATTGTGTATAACGCACCGTGGACCCGACGCTACCGCGCTACGGTACTGACTTCATGATTGCTGATTCAGAAACCATCAAGGGAGGTTGAACAAGCGTGATCTATCGTGAACTAGGGCGGACGGGATGGAAGGTTTCCGCGGTAAGTTTTGGGGCCTGGGCTATTGGTGCGGCATGGGGACCGGTGGACGCGGACGAGTCTCTCAAAGCGTTGCACAAAGCTGTCGACCTCGGAGTCAACTTCTTCGACACCGCCGATGTCTACGGCGACGGTCACAGCGAACGACTCCTCGCGCAGCTCAAGCGGGAACGCTCAGAAAAGATCATTATCGCCACCAAAGCGGGGCGGCGGTTGGATCCACACGTCGACGCGGGGTACACGGCGGAGAACCTCACGGCCTTCATCGATCGGAGTCTACAGAACCTGAAAGCCGAGACTCTCGACCTGTTGCAACTACATTGTCCGCCAATTGATGTCTATTACAGACCGGAGTTATTCGCAGCGCTCGATGATCTGGTGCAGCAGGGAAAGATTCATTACTACGGCGTGAGCGTGGAGCGGGTAGAGGAGGCTCTGAAAGCGATCGAGTATCCAAATGTTCAGACTGTGCAGATCATATACAACATCTTTCGTCAGCGACCAGCCGACCTGTTTTTCGGCGAAGCGAAGCGGCGTCAGGTCGGTATCCTGGCGCGGCTCCCGCTCTCATCAGGAATGTTGACCGGCAAACTCACGAAGCAGAGTCAATTTTCTCCAGAAGACCATCGCGCGTTCAATCGCCACGGTGAAAGGTTCGATCGGGGCGAAACATTTTCGGGCGTCGACTATGAAACGGGATTGCAGGCAGTTGAAGAACTCCGCGCCAGTGTGCCGGCGGGAATGACGTTAACGCAATTCGCTCTGCGCTGGATCCTGATGAACGATGCTGTCACCTGCGCTATCCCAGGAGCTAAGCGTCCGGAACAAGTCGAAGAAAATGTGCGCGCGGCAGATTTTCCGCCGCTGCCCGAACCAGCAATGCGAGCGGTGGCCGAGCTTTACCGCGAGCGAATCCGTCCACTCGTGCATCCTTATTGGTAACCGAGAAGAAAGGCAGCTTGCTGCCGTAGAGACTGTGTCAATGCTCAGATGAGAAGCCCGACGTTGCCCGACGTGTGTCATGTTTAGGAGCAAGCTTGGCTTCACCCCGCGAGGGGTGGAGCCCAAGCCGACGCTAGCACGACACACGTCAGGCTTCTCATCCGAGTTTTGACAATGTCTCCGTAGCGAATGGATGCTATGTTCAATCAGGCGAGCACCGCTCAACCACGGAACCATGCACCACTCAACCACAGAACCATTTGCCGTAGCCAATGGATGCTACGTTCAATCAGCTCCAACACCACACAACCACGGAACCATGCACCGCTCAACCACAGAACCATTTGCCGTAGCCAATGGATGCTAAGTTCAACCAAGCCCGCAGCTACTCAATGCTGGGTAGTGCTATTATCCGCTGATGCCACGAATGGTTACGTGCGTGGAGTCCAATACCAACGTCCATTGGCTACGGCTCGAGGGACCTGACGGAGGCAAACGAGATTACCGTACCACCTGACGAAGATGATGCGAGTTATTCGTTCAACAACTTGGATGGTCCTCGCGGGTCTCGCGATCTTCTTGCTCGCACCGGCGTCAGTATGTGCGGACAGACCAATTCCGCTTAGTGGGCCCTGGCGTTTCATGCTGGACCCGTCGGATTCCGGAGAGCGGCTGCAGTGGTTCAATCAAAATTTGCCTGCCACCACAATCAGACTCCCGGGCATCCTGCAATCACAAAACTATGGCGACGTGATCAGCACCAAGACTCCCTGGGTGCTCTCGCTCTACGATCGCTTCTGGTATCTACGCGACGATTACAAGGAGTACACCGAGCCGGGCAAAGTGAAGGTACCGTTTTTGTCGCAGCCGCCTCGTCATTATCTCGGCGCCGCGTGGTATCAGCGCGAGATACAGATTCCCCGAGACCTGCAGGGCCGCCGGATCACGCTCACCCTCGAGCACCCACATTGGGAAACGACGGTTTGGCTTGACGGGCAAAAGATCGGCTCCGACAAGAGTCTGGTGGCGCCGCACATCTATGATCTTGGCACCATCTCGCCGGGTCGGCACCGGCTTACGATTCGCGTCGACAACCGCATGCTCATGCCGTATCGACCCGATGCGCACAGCGTTTCGGATTCACTGGCTGCCAGTTGGAACGGCATCGTCGGTAGGATTGAGCTAAATGATACGGGCCGGGTCTGGATCGATGATGTTCAGGTCTTTCCGGATCTGGCGAAGAAATCGATGCTTATCAAGGTGCGCATTGGCAACCAGACGGGGCTGAGTGGGTCGGGAACGTTAACCGCCATTTGGCCTGATATTGGAGTCGTACCGGTGACCTGGTATGAGAACGGCGGAACTGCGTCAGTTGAAGTGCCCTTGCGCTTCGATGCGCCGACCTGGGATGAGTTCAAGCCGAAAATGCAGCCGCTCAGCTTATGGTTGAAAGGTGCCGGAGTCGACGAGAACTACGGATTGAGAGTTGGTCTGCGTGACTTTCGCGCGGAGGGAAAGGAGTTTCTGCTCAACGGTCGGCCGATCATCTTCCGAGGTACGCACAGTGGCGGAGACTTTCCGCTGACAGGATATCCGGCCACGGATGTCGCCTACTGGTTAAAGCTCTTCAAGACCTGTCAGAGCTGGGGCCTGAACCACATGCGCTTCCATTCATGGTGTCCACCGGAAGCAGCGTTCGAGGCGGCCGACCAACTCGGATTCTACCTGCAGCCTGAACCGGGCATGTGGAACGAGATCAGTCCCGGCACTCCGATGGAGCGCATGCTTTACGAAGAGACGGATCGAATGATAAAGGCTTACGGCAATCACCCATCGTTCATGCTCTTGTCGGCGAGCAATGAGCCGAAGGGCAAATGGCAGGAAGCGTTGCCGAGATGGGTGGAGCATTATCGTAGACAGGATTCGCGCCGGCTCTACGTGAGCGGGACTGGCCATACCGAAAGAGAAGTGCCAAATCTCACTGAGGGCACTGACTACCTGGCCATTCAGCGCATCGGCCCGAAGATGCTCCGCCGCGAGTCTGCCTGGTTCGGGCGCGACTACGGGCAGTCTCTCTTCGACATCAACCTGCCGGTTATTTCGCACGAGGTCGGGCAATGGGTCGCCTACCCTGACTTTGAGGTCATCAACAAGTTTAAGGGGTACATGCGGCCGGGCAACTACGAAATCTTCCGCGACTCGCTGAAAGCTCACGGTCTGCTGGAGAAGAACAAATTCTTTGCTCAGGCCTCGGGGCGCTTTCAGCTGGCTGCTTACAAAGAAGAGATTGAGGCCAACTTGCGTACGCCAGGACTCGGTGGATTTCAACTGCTCGACTTGCACGACTATCTCGGGCAGGGCACCGCATTGGTGGGATTGCTGGATGCGTTCTGGGAACCGAAGGGTTACGCAACACCCGAAGAATTCAAGCAGTTCTGCAACACAACTGTACCGCTGGCCCGTTTGCGGCAGCGCGTTTTCACGACCGCTGATGCGTTCGACGTAGATGTCGAACTCGCGCACTATGGCGCCGAGCCGATCGAAAACGCCATGGCGGTTTGGAAGATTGTCGGTGCTCCCATACAGGGAGAATGGGGACCGCGCACGATTCCGATCGGCAAGAACTTGCCCCTGGGCAAGATCGCAGTCGATCTATCGAAGTTGGTT
>JAMQPI010000012.1 GCA_023717565.1 Pyrinomonadaceae bacterium
AAGTTAATTGCTGAGCCGGTAGAGATGAGTCAGGCTGCGGATGAAGATGGAGCCGTTGGCAACGGCCATCGAGGCCAGTGTTTCCCCATCGAGTTGATTCTTAGCCAACGCCTTGAATTGCTTGCCCGGTGCAATCACCACAGATTCGCCTTCCTCGCTCAGAAAGTAGATCCGCCCGTCAGCATAGATCGGAGACGCCGAGTGATTACCTCCCAGGCGTACTTGCCAATACGGGTTGCCGGTCTTTGCGTCCACACAGCTGGCGATTCCGTTGTCACTGATCAGGTATAGCTCTCCGTCCACTAGAAGTGGAGACGGTGTTAGCGGCACGCCGCGGCTCAGGGTCCACGCGGTGTGCGACTTGGTTACGTCCCCGCGACCATCCAATCGAACCGCGAGCAGCGATGGTTGCTGAAATCCCGTGCAGATGAAAACCAGTCCGTCGCTGTACACCGGACGCGGCACATTTGAAAAACCCTCTCCGTACTTTACCTGCCATAACTCCTTACCAGTGCGCGGGTCATACGCAATTGCCCGGAAAGCCCCGGGACTGATTACCTGGTCGCCAGCGGCCTGCGGAACAACCAGAGGAGTAGTATAGGCATGTTGTCCTTCGCGTGACTTTTTCCAACGCACCTTGCCTGTCAACTTATCCAGGGCCACCACGAATTGAACATCTCGGCCATCGCAACTCACGATCAAAAGATTCTCATAAAGGACCGGAGAGCCGCCCGGGCCGTGTTGACCGTTGTCGTATTCCAGCCGCGCCTTCCAAACGATTTCACCCGCCTGAGTGATACAGGCGGTTCCGAGTGCGCCAAAGTGCACGTAGACGCGATCGCCTTCAAGCACAGGAGTCGGCGACGCGTAACTGTTTTTTGAGTTTATGTGTCCCAACGATTTGAGGCGAAAGACCTCTACGTTTACCAGGATTGCGCCTGTGTTTCGATCAACCGAGATAGTGCGTAACGACTTGCCTTCTTCAGTCGCTGTGGTCAGCCAGATCCGATCTCCCTGAATCACAGGCGACGACCATCCCTTGCCTGGAATCGCAGCCTTCCATCGGACATTCTTTGTCTCGCTCCACGTCAACGGAAGTCCACGTTCATCCGAATGACCTTGCCCGGTCGGGCCACGGAACTGGGGCCAGTCGCCGCCAAGAACTGGTTTGGAAAGGAATAGCAGAAGGAAAGCGATCAGTTTGATGATGGGTTTAGCACCTGCCATGAGGCGTGCATGATACAGCCGAGATCGTCTCACGCAAAGAGGGATCATTTTCCGTTTCTCATTTGACATTTTTCACCGGTCATTTGTCATCTGAATAGCGACTCGCTCAAGGTGCGTGTCATGAGGTCAGTACCACCAGGCGGTAGCGGTGGGTCATGCGTGCGATTCCACTCGGCGTTAGTGATCAGGAACCCATGACCCACCGCTACCGCCTGGTGGTACTGACCTCATGACACGCGGTTTGAGTGAGTCGCCATTCAAAAGAGAAATAGAAAATGATCGGTCTGGGTGGGACATTCTTGCTCAATCCTCCGCACTGGATCGCCACGATAGTAGCCGCTATGCCTCGACTAAGTTAAACTGCGTGTTGTTCCACCGCCATCACGATCCACTGAAGCCAGTTAGGGAAGGAAAGACTTTTCGTGCGTCTATTACAACTGCTCGCACTGGTATCCACACTGGGTTACGCTCTCGCTTTTGTGCCGCAAGGTCCCGCACCAACGCCGCGTTCTGCTGCGGCGCCAGCATCGCAATCGCCATCGCCGACGCCCACACCATTACCGCCTGCCACCGTCAAGATCGATAGTTACCGCGCTCCCGCCGGCCGCATTATTGGGGCAGCGCTGACGAGCGAGAGAGCGTATGCCAGGCTCGCGCACCTGACCGATCAGATCGGCCATCGTCTCAGCGGCTCGAAAGGTTTGGAGCGCGCGATCGAGTGGGCTGTCACCGAAATGAAGCGCGACGGACTGGATAACGTGCGCGCCGAAAGAGTCATGGTGCCGCATTGGGTGCGCGGCGAGGAAAGCCTCGAGATGATTACACCGGTCCCGAGGAAACTAACGATGCTGGGACTCGGCAATAGTGTCGCTACGCCCGCGGACGGCACGGTCGCTGAGGCGGTCGTCGTGCGCAGCTTCGACGAGCTCGACGCCCTGGGCGAGCGGGTACGTGGAAAGATCGTGGTCTATAACGTTCCCTTTACTAGTTACGGAGCGACGGTTCGTTATCGGTCGTCAGGTGCTTCACGCGCGGCTAGCTATGGAGCGGTCGCTGCACTCGTGCGTTCGATCACTCCAGTGAGCCTCCAGACCCCGCATACCGGGGCGATGATTTATGACGAGGCGCAACCGAAGATTCCCACCGCCGCCATCACCATTGAAGGCGCGGAGTTGTTGCAGCGAATGTATGACCGCGGCGAGCATCCGACGGTAAGGCTGAAGATGGAAGCGAGGTTCTTGCCGGATGCTGAATCGGCAAACGTAGTGGCAGAGCTCAAGGGTTCGGAGAAGCCTGAAGAGATACTCCTTATCGGCGGGCACTTTGATTCGTGGGATGTGGGCCAGGGTGCTCACGACGATGGCGGCGGCTGCATCATCGCCTGGGAAGCGGTGAGGCTGCTCAAAGAACTCGGATTGAGACCGCGCCGCACCATCCGGGTGGTGCTCTACACCAACGAAGAGAACGGACTGCGCGGCGGTAACGCTTATCGAGACGCGCATCGACCCGAGTTGTCAAAGCATATCCTCGCTATCGAGTCAGATTCAGGCGTCTATCAGCCGCAGGGATTTGGCCTCGCCGCCACAGCGACTCCGCAGGCCCGCGCCAATCTGCAAGAAATCGCCAGGCTGCTGGCCGGGATCGACGCTCATCGGATAGCCCCAAACGGTGGTGGCGCAGACATTGGCGCCATAATGCGTGAGGGTGTAGTCGGCGCGAGTTTCAACGTCGAAGGATCCCGCTACTTTGACATTCATCATACACACGCTGACACCCTCGACAAGATCGATCCGCGAAATCTTGCCCTTTGCGTCGCCACGATGGCCGTGGTTGCCTACACAGTTGCCGACATGCCGGAACCGTTTAGTGGGCCAACGTCCGCAGACAAGTAATGAACTATGAGAATTGGGACCGGATGAGACTTCGGATAACGAAAAAAGAGAAGAATCCGTAAAACGCCACACACAACCAAAGAGCACCTTCCCGCCACCACGATGGCCTGAGCTCGCGCGGCAGAAAGCGCCGGTTGACCAGAAAGATCTGCACGCCCCCAATTACCAGAACCAGACCCGCAACATTTGCCAGAATAGTGAAGAGCTTTAGTGGCGAGGCCAGGCGGATCGCGAGTGCTCCCCAGAGAGAGAATATCGCCAGCACGCCGTAGTAGATCTTGTGAATAGCTCCGTGCTTCCAGTCGCGCAGTCTCTTGTTAGACATCCACATCGCGTCAGTCACGGTCCTGACCAAAATGTCAGTGTTGCCTAGTTGCGTTTTGAAGAGTATCCAAAATCCGTTAAAGAGAGTCACAAACCAAAATCCAGGCCAGATCCGTTCGGCGAGGTACTTAGCCTGATAGGCGCCGGCGCCCAGGCCCTGCATGTCTGATCCGTGAGGCACAATATAGGTCGCCAGATTGACGTTCAGGTACATGCCCAGGAAACAGAAGACGCCCCAGACCCAGATCTGATCAGCGTGCACGTAACGCATCCAGTTTTTCCATCGCTTCAGG
>JAMQPI010000030.1 GCA_023717565.1 Pyrinomonadaceae bacterium
TTGCGCAGATCGACCCGACGCTACCGCGCTACGGTACTGACTTCATGACGTGGTTCTTTAGTTGACTACCAGCGATGGTACGCAGGGTGCCCTGGTTTTACAGCTACGAAGGTGCCGCGGCAGGTAGCGGTGACTTTGTCGTGAGCAATCAGATTGCCCTCGACGATTGCCCGGTCTTCTGTTGATTCAACGACGCGGGCGACCAGTTTTACAGGGCTGTCCGTCGGTGTAGGACGCAGGAGCTTGATAGCGTAGTCCGCCGTTACTGTGCAAGGGGGATGATCGAGCCCCGCTTTGTTCATGAGGTGCCAGGCGGCCGTCCAGTTACAGTGGCAATCGAGCAGCGTGCCAATGATGCCGCCACTCAACATTCCTTCGAAGGCTTCCTGATATTTCTCGGGCTGAAATTCTGCGACGACCTCGTCACCATCGGGAAAGCTGCGAACGTGGAGGCCTTTCGGGTTCGCAGGTCCACACCCAAAGCAGGCATTATTCGGAGCGTATGTTTCCTGGATGCTTTTTTCAGACATGGTTAAACTTTGGACTCTGAACTGCGCAGTTGTTCACGCAACTTGAATCGTTGAATTTTTCCGGTTGCGGTGTATGGCAACTCACTAACAAAAAAATATCTTCGCGGCTGTTTGAAACGAGGTAGTGAGGACTTCAGCAACTCGCGGAGTTCGTCTTCAGTCCGATCCAGGTCGAGTGGCTTCTCGCCGCACATCACAAACGCACACGCGCAGGGCAAACCATCTTTATCAAAATCTTCCACTACCGCCACTTGACTGACACCTGCATGCCGCAACAGCGCGCCCTCCACTTCCACCGGCGAGACCCATTGGCCACTTGATTTGAAACAGTCGTCGCTGCGTCCCATGTGAGTCCAGAAGCCGTCCCCATCCCGGACGTAGAGATCGCCGGTGCGCACCCAGCCATCTACAAAAGTGCGCGTGGTAACCTCTGGCTTCTGCCAATAACCCATCGCCGCACTCTCGCCTTTTACCCAGAGGTTTCCCACCTCTCCGTCAGGCGTGAGATTGCCTTCCTGATCTAATAGCCGAGCCTCGTACCCGTTCAGCAATTTCCCGCTGCTCCCGTAGCGCACGTCGCCCTCATGGTTTGACATGAACATGTGCTGCATCTCTGTTGAGCCGATACCATCGAGGACTTCAACCCCGAATGTCTTTTTCCAATCCTCACCCAGCTGCGCCGGCAAAGCTTCGCCAGCCGAGATACATAGACGCAAGCTCGAACAGTCGAGATTGCCATTGCGGCGGTGATATTCGAGCAGCAGCTTATAAATGACCGGTACGCCGAAAAAGATCGTCGGTTGGCATTCACTGAACACACGGCTGATAACTTCGGTCGTTGGTTTCTCGCGGCAGAGAATTGAGGTCACACCATTCAGCAGAGGAAAGCTCAAACTATTCCCCAGGCCATAGGCAAATGGCAGACGCGATGAGGAGAAGATGCGGTCACCGGCCCTCAATCTGAGCACTTCCCGGCAATAGGTTTCGTTTGTATAGAAGATATCGGCTTGACGATGAACTGCGCCTTTCGGCTCGCCCGTGCTGCCAGATGTGTAAAGAATAACTGCGGCTTCGTGCTCTGTTGGTTCAGGGAACGTTTGCTGGTTAGGGCCCAGGGCCACGCGAAGGAAATGATCGAGCCCACGAAGTTCCCGGATCGTTGGGCCATCACCGTGCCATTCGTCGCGCCCCCTTTGAGCTGGCTGCGTCTCTTGTGCTGAATCCTTTTCCTGGTTTCTGTGGACAACCAGAACGTCCTTCAGCTCCCGCAATCGTTCCTGTGCATCTGTCAGCAAACTGCTGCACAGATCTGCTTCAACGATTGCAGCCCTCGCCCCGCAGTCGTTCAAAATAGCCCGTTGTTCTTCAACGCGTAGCCCCATGTTTATCGGAACAGCAATCGCTCCACTGGAACAAATGGAGATGAACGACGCGATGAATTCCGGAGAGTCGTTGAGTAGGAGCGCCACGCGCTCACCGCTGCCTAGTCTTAGTAAGTTGAGAACAGCAGCCAGTCCGAACGTCTGGTCGCGTAATCTTTCGTATGTTATCGGCAGGTTTTCATATACAACCGCGACCGACGACGATCGTTGCTCGGTAAAGATTGCCTGGAATAGGTTCATTGATGACTAAAGACTAAAGTCTTGTCTCTGCGGTTTCGGCAGGGAAAGCCCTTTGCTAAATGGTGTTCGGGATTATAATCACTTCAGTCATGATTTCCAGCGCCCGCCCCGGGGCATGGCTACCAAATCGGTTCGAATTGGCAACATTGCTCCACGCCTTTTCCGGGTTGCCCCCCCAGAGGATTCACTAGGAGGTCCTAATCAATTTTCTCATCGTATTGGTAATAGTCCTGGGCGTGATTACCCTCCTGGGACACGGCATCTGGGTCCTGCTCAGGTCAATATTCCGACTGTTCACCGACTCAACAGACTCTCAGCCAAGCATCCTTAGCTCGGCAACCTTCCGTTGCCAGAACTGCAATTTCGAACTTTCAGCCGACACCGGGTATTGCAGTCACTGCGGCTGGCAGAATCCTGTGGGAATAGTGGTTGAGTTGATAAAAGATCTGGCATCAACTGAGCGTCAGCTCCAACGCTTTCACCGCGCCGGCACGCTTGACTACGACAACTATCAAAAACTGAAAGCTCAGATCGCCCAGGAAAGACTGAAGTTGGAATCACGAGATGGCCGCACACCCGCCGCGGCAGTGTCGGCAGTCGACCCTTCACTCGACTCCACTCGATCTCAACTTTTTGTCGTGACGCCGTCAGTCGCTCAGGAGGCGCTGCCCACTATACCGCCACAACCCTCATCAGTGGTGACAGACTCATCTGTTGATACTGAGGAGAAGATAGTTGTCGAACCCACGCCTTCGTTCCGCACACCTTATGAGCCGGACGATTCACCGCGATCCGAACCTTACCGACCGGCGCCGCGGCCGCCAATTCCTCCACGTCCACCGCGAAGATCTTTTGCAGAGATGCTCAATTCTTTCATGGAAGAGAGCAACATCCGTTGGGGAGAGATTGTTGGCGGGCTGCTAATCATCGGGTGTTCGACTGCGCTGGTTGTTAGTCTCTGGTCGCAGATTTCGCAGATTCCGGTGCTGAAGTTTCTGATCTTTACCACTGTTACCGCGGTGCTCTTTGGAATCGGACTCTACACAGAGCATCGCTGGAAGCTACCTACAACAAGTCGCGGCATATTGACCACGGCCACGCTGTTAGTGCCGCTTAACTTTCTGGCCATCGCGGCAGTCTCCGCCGGAGCAGAGCCTCATGGAGCAGTGGTTATCGCCAGCGAACTGATCGCTCCAGCAGTTTTCCTCTGCCTTGTTTATTTCGCCGGTAGGGTGCTCACGCCCATGTGGCCACACTTGCTGGCTGCCGGAGTTCTTGGTTCGTCTGTTGGTCAACTACTGATCCGCCACTTCGCCTCCCCCGAGCTCTCACCCAGCCTGCTGGTAGTTCTCGGCGCCTTTCCGGTTGTTTGTTATGTGGCCTCCGACCTCTGGATGCTGAAAAAGGCCATGGCCGATCGCGAGATCGATGAAGCTGAAACGATTGCTATCTTCGTTAGCCTGGGCGCGCTAACCTTCGCCGCCGCGCTTCCCTTCGCCTTATTGCTCTACAAGTCTGGTCCATTGGGAATGACCATGATGTACCTGGCGCCGCTGGTGAGTCTGGCTGGTTTCCCTTTACTGGCAACCGGAACGCTCCTCTGGCAGCGGACCTTGAAAAAGGAACTCGTAGCGTCGCGAACGGCAGGGACAAGCATCGCAATTGTAGGAGTGCTGGTGGTGCTTTCGGGAATGATCCTGGCCTGGCCCAATCCCGCCAGCATCGTTCCGTCAGCGCTATTCAATTTCGCGGTCTTTACCACTCTGGCGATCTTTCTCAACATTCCTCGCGCACACTTGCCGGCGGCGTTTTGTTTTGGCCTTGCTTATATCGTCCTGTTCCACGTCATGGCCGGCCATGTGGCCTGGCAAAACCTGCGAGAAACATCTCTGCTTGGTGCGTCGCTCTCAGTCAGCAGCGGACAGGCGCTGGCGCCGCTGTTTGTGCTGTTCCTGGGCGCCTTTGAATGGCTGGCCCGAAAGAGAAGCAAAACCGAAAGCAGGTCTTACCTGATAGCTGCGTGTGCCGTTGCCGTAGTTAGTCTCGCCTTGGTGACCGGAGACGGTGTTTGGTTTTCATCGTCAGTGCATCCCGTCTGGCTTGTCTACGGGCTCTACTCGATCGGCGCCTTTTGGCTTGCCTTCCGTGGCAGATGGATTGTTTACAGTTGGATTGGATCGGCACTACTGCTGGCGACGTTTGTTCAAGCCTTTGCCCAATCCTTCAGCGTGCCGTTTCCGTGGCAAAACGCAATGTTAGCGCATGCGACGGCTTGTGCCATCGGGGCGGTTTTCGCGTGGCAATACGAAAAGGACGTGAAAGGAACACTCACCTCGGCGCTATTCCAGTCTGCGCTGGTGACTTCGTTTGCTGCGATTGTGTGTCTCGTACAAGCCAACACCTGGGAGACAACCGCGATGCAGGCGGAGCGCGTTTTTTGGCTCGCCGGGATCTGGCTGGTACTGCTGTGGGTGGTTCGTCATCGTGTTCTCTTCGCGGCGTTCCAGGTAGCTCTGACTTGTGCCGCTGTTCTGACGGTCAAAGCCCTGCTGCAGCAGTACGAATGGTATGCGTACCTGCCACATGCATTCTTGCACCCGTGGGCCTTGCAGATTCAGGGCACGGTTTTGATCTTGCTTGCTATTGGTTGGAGTGCCGTCCGCTTCGCAGCTAAGTCCGTCAAATCCGAAAGGCTGACGTTTGTTGAGCATCTGCTTGATTCGCGATGGGCTGTCGACCGGGTCGTCTCCTGGGCGGTGCTCATTGGATTTTTTCTCCTGGCAATCTATGGCGCGCTCTCGGGTGTAACGCGCGAGTTGACGGCGCAGGGATTAGACAATCCTGCCTGGAACATCGCCGGCTTTCCTCATCAGGAGGCGTTCAGCGTCAGTTCCTGGATCCTGCTCGGCTTTATCCTTCTGGCTATGCTTGCCAATGCGTGGCAGCGTCGCCGCGCGGTTTATGTGCTGGGCGCTGTGGTGGCGTTGAGTGCTATCTGTCCGTTGCTGGCCGGCAGGTTTGAAACGGACATCGCCACAGCGTCTGCCTGGCGCTGGCTGGCCGCGCTATCCCTGTTGCTGGCGTCTCTGCCGCTTCTGTTTCGCGATCAGACATTTGCATGGCTCAGATCATTTGGATGGCCTCCAACTGAGATCAGCGACACCGAACTCGCGCGTCGCATCCGCCTCTCGTTGCTGGCTTCGACGCTGGTCCCCATTATCATTCTCACCGCATATCCGGCGTTGCGCGCCATCTATTACATGCCGGTGCATGGCCCGGCCTCCGGCTTCTTCCACTTTCTCGAAGACAGTTTCTCGTGTGGCGTTCCGCTCGTGATTGTGGCCCTGGTGATCATTGGTTACGCGGTTCGGGAACGCTTGCCTGTCTACGCGTTTTCCGCCGGCTTGTTTTTCAACATAACGGTGACGATGTCGTACCTGCTTTCAGTAGTGGCCGTGAACGGTTCGATGAACCGCGTAGTCTTTGCGCAGGCACTCCAACTCAATGCAACCACGGCCGCCATCTATGCGCTGATCTGGTTTAGAACCCGACCGCGCTGGCTCGGGCAGCTTGACGAATCAAAGTCAACCACTGCCAGGGACTTACTCAAGTTACAGGTTGGAGTTGCTATCGTTATCAACGCACTGCTGATCGCACCGGTAGCTGTGAAGCTAGTACTGCGACCGGGGTTGTCAGGAATCGGCACCGTGGAATCTGGAAGTCTCTCCGGATGGGCGGCATTTCTCCTCACCACAGCCGCCGCTGCCTGGTTTGCCAGGGCCTATCGGGAGCGTTTGACTGCCGGAGTTCTGTGCGGTTTCCTCATAGGGGTAGCGTGTCTGGCCGCATTCACCGCCGCGCGCTGGGAAGCCGGAAACTGGATGGCCTTCCATACGCTGATGGCCGCTACAGCGATGACAGCATGGCTGATGTGTCTGGCTCGTTCGGCGCCGGCGCGTCTCGAAGACGCCACTGCTTCCTGGTCGTACTTCCGAATTGAGAAGACCTGGTTTACGGAGAAGTGGACAGAAAGGGCTTCTCTCTGGGCCACGATCGTTGGAACCTTCACAGTTCTGCTGGCACTGCGTGGCGCTCTCGACGACCCCACCGGAGCTGCGTGGTCCATTGGCGCACTGTTGGCGATGAGCGCGCTCGCGGCAGCTTTGAACTGGCAAACCTTTGAACAGGTCTATCTGTACGCTGCGGGAATCCTGTTCAACGGTGCGGTATCTCTCTGGTGGTACAAATATCTCGCCACCGCCTTGCCATCAAACGTCGATTTCTTTCTCCTCAACGTATTTGCCCTGGGGTTGACCAGCATTCTTTGGCTGTGGCTCGAGCTCCGTAGCCGAGGACACAGAGTTGGCGATCTAAAGTCCGAGTCCTCCTTCCATCATCTCGCTGCGCTCGGTGCGTTAAGTTGTATGAGCATAGTGCTGTTCATCAGAATCACTGACAGCGCCAAAGGACTTCCTCCGATCCAGTATTCACACTGGTTAGGTTGGCTGGCCCTCGCCTCGTCAGCCGCATTGATGACCGCTTGCCTTTGGGACTCACGCGCGAAGTACGCAGTAGCTGGTCTCTATATCCTTGGGTTGGTTAGTGCCGGAATGGCGCTGGAGGAGATGTATTTGCCACCGCTCCGCCTGGCCTGGTCGGGAATGATGACCATGGCGATCTACACGCTTGGCGCGAGTCTACTATGGCGCTCCAGGGAGAAAATCATTGAATTGGCGGATTCCTTGAGGATTCCGCGACGGATGGACCCATCAACAACGGAATTGAAATGGCTGGCTGCCTTCAACCCTTTTCTCGTTGCGATAGTCCTGGTGCTCGCGTGTTGGATCGTGCTCAGGTTCGCCGACTCGACTTCTCGTCTCACGGCGGCTCTGGCCCTCACCGGCCAGGCTCTGAGTCTAGCGCTACTGGCGGAAGGCGAATGGCGGGCGAATTGGCAAAGAGCAGCGATCGCTTTGTTTGTCACGGGCATGGCTCTCCTTGGCTGGGCCTGCCTCGTTCCCGGAACGACGGGCACCTGGCTCAACCGTGCCGTGATCCTGATGGTCGAAATGTTCGCCTTCGTGAGTTTGTATGCGCTTGGCTTGAACAAAGCCCTCGAAAAAGAACCGGACTGGCTCAAGGCTGCGCGCGCTTGTATCCCGTGGATTGCGGGAACAGGTGCGGTAGCGTTGCTCTTTGCCCTGTCAACCGAGGTGTTCTACCAAATCAACTTTGGCACCGTACGCATCAAGCCGCTTTCGTTGATTGCGATCGGGGCGACCCTGGTGGCGGGAATCGTGATCTGCGTTCTCTTCGCTTTGTCGTCAAAACATGACCCGTTGAATCTCTCTGAGCGCGGGCGAATGAACTACGTCTACGTTGGCGAAGTGATGCTGGGGCTGCTCTTCATGCACATTCGCCTGACGATGCCCTGGCTCTTCACCGGCTTCTTTCAGCAGTACTGGCCGTTTGTCGTAATGGCGATCGCTTACGCTGGGGTGGCGACCAGTGAAGCGTTGCGCCGGCGCCAGGTGCTGGTGCTCGCTCAACCAATCGAGCGGACGGGGGTGTTCCTGCCTTTGCTGCCGGTGATTGGGTTTTGGGTGATTCAATCGAAAGTTGATTTTTCGGCGTTGTTGTTTGTGGTGGGGGGCATCTATGGCTTGCTATCGATACTGCGCCGCTCTTTTGTTTTCGGAATTGTGGCGGCAATCGCCGGAAATGGGGGACTCTGGTATTTGCTCCATCGCACCGACAGTTACCAGTTTCTCCAACATCCTCAGTTATGGTTGATCCCGATCGGACTATCCGTGCTCCTGGCGGCGTATCTAAACGAGGACGACTTCACTGAAGATCAGATGGCCGGCATTCGTTACATGTCGCTGGTGATGATCTACGCCTCGTCGACGGCCGACATCTTCGTCAATGGTGTGGCCGAATCACCATGGTTGCCGTTGGTTCTCGCCGCGCTGTCTTTAGCCGGCGTTTTTGGCGGCATTGCCTTTCGCATTCGGGGTCTGCTTCTGCTCGGTTGTGTGTTTCTGCTCATCGCTATCATCACCATGATCTGGTACGCATCTGCGAATCTGGGCTGGACATGGTTGTGGTGGGTGGCGGGAATTGTCACCGGCGCCACGATCATTTTCATTTTCGCCCTCTTCGAAAAGAAACGCGCTGAAGTGCTGCGCGTGGTCGAGGGATTTAAGGATTGGGATCGGTAGCGATGTGATTTTTGATTTTACGAACGTCATCTCGACACCGGATCGGCCCGTCACGTCCACAGATCAAATCAAAAATCTAAAATCACAAATCAAAAATATCACTGCGTCTTTGCACCTTTGCGTCTTGGCGTGACATTCTTACCATCGAACGATGATCGGATTTACTTTGTTGCCCAATCTAATTTGATTCTGGAGGATCAACAGTGAAACGATATAGCCTGGCTTCTATCTTGGTATTTAGCGCTCTTTTGTTATCAACGACCTTATTGGACGGCTTCGGTGCGACCAGCGCTGCGGCCCAACACGGATTCAGCGTTAAGGAGTATGAGCAGTTTCACGACGTGCTACACCCTCTGGAACATGATGCGCTTCCAAAGAAAGACTACCGGCGCATTAGATCCCAGGCGAGCCTGTTGGTGAAACGAGGGAACGCGATCGTCAAGCTTGGTGTGCCCGGCGCCACCAGCGAGGACAAGAAGGAAGAGTTTGCGAAAGAGCTGAACGGTTTTCGCAAGGCGCTGGCTAAGTTCAAGGCCGACGCCAGAACCGGAACAAACTCCCAACTCAAGACGTCTTACAGTGCCGTTCACGATACGTTCGAGATGCTGGCAGGAATGCTCCCGAGAGGGTGAGAACGTCGCAGGGTCAGGACACTTCAGGAGGCAATGGAGAACCTCGTCTCAAGACGGGCATACGACGCATCGCTCGATTTCCCATTACGTCTGCCGTTAATCATTGGAGTAGTTGGCGGGCTCTTGTTCGGGTTGGGTTTGGGATTGTTCCTTACACTATCGCTCGAATTGGTAGGATCGTTAATCCTTTCCTCATCTGTGCGGGTCTTTAATGTTCGTATTGTGCTTTGGGTAGCGATAGCCTCCGGCGTCCCTTTCGGTTTGATCCTTGCCCTGGTAATACCTGCGAGGCTTCGCAAAACGATGACTTCATTCATCGACGCTGTCTATGCAGATGACCCAAACGTTGTTGAGTTGCCCGCTGCAGTCGAAGAGTTCTCGCACAGACTGCCATGCAGCTGGATGAAGAAGGACAAGTTGTCTGTCGGCGGCGTGCTTTATCTCGGCAAGGTAAGTTTCATGTTTGTGCCCTACAAGAAGAACCTTCCGCAGCATCGAGAACCGTTTGAGATTGCGCCATTAGATAATGTTAGGTTCTCTTTAGTTCAGGCGAAGAATTTCCTGGCTCGTTTGCTGTTCAAAAAGCTTCCTCCTCATCTTGAGATCGCCTGGTCCAGGGGAAAGGCCCGCTTTCTTGTTCC
>JAMQPI010000038.1 GCA_023717565.1 Pyrinomonadaceae bacterium
CACACTGGCGCCGGTGCTTACATTTGCGGTGAGGAGACGGCGCTGCTTAGCTCGCTCGAAGGAATGCGTGGGCATCCGCGGATGAAGCCTCCCTTCCCGGCGGTGTCTGGTCTCTACGCTGCCCCGACAGTTGTAAATAATGTCGAAACGCTCACCGCGGTTCCCGACATTATCAAGATGGGTGGCGAGGCCTATCAGAAACTGGGCACAGAGAAGAGTGGCGGAACCAAACTCTGGTCGGTCTCCGGTCATGTCAATCGCCCTGGCGTGTATGAGTTGCCAATGGGCTACGACGACATGGAAAAGTTCATCATGGAAGACTGCGGTGGAATACTTGACGGGAAAAAACTGAAAGCCGTGATTCCCGGGGGCTCGTCCGTTTACATCATGCGCGCGGAAGACATTATCGGTCGTGATGTGCGTATGGACTACGAAGGACTGGTAGCTGGCGGCTCAATGGTCGGCTCAGGCGGCTTTATTGTAATGGACGAAACCGTAGACGTCTTCGAGTCGACCAGGAACCTGACGGAATTCTACAAACACGAGTCCTGTGGCTGGTGCACGCCCTGCCGCGAAGGCACAGACTGGTTAGTAAAGGTTTTCAAGCGCATCGAAAAAGGCGAGGGCCGGCCGGAAGACGCCCAGTTGATGCTGGATCTCTGTGACAACATCGAAGGCAAATCGTTCTGCCCGCTCGGGGATGCCGCAGCCTGGCCTATTCAATCGGCGATTAAGAGGTTCCCGGAAGATTTTAGAAGGCACCTGGTCAAGGACAATTCGCTTTCGAGTGCGCCGACAGAGTAACAGCAACATTCCCATCCCGCAGGGATGAGAATGTTTATAGCACCGGTTTAGGAATGGTTGTCAGCTCCGGAGGAGCGAGATGTTCTAGCCGGACTGGTTTATTCAAGCGGCCCATTTCGCTCCTCCGGAGCTACAGAAATCTTTTGTGATCACGTTCTATAGACAATTGATCCCTACGGGATTTGGAACAAAACAAGATTTGAAAAGCCGACGTCTTAGCAGTGGTAGGAAGCTCAATGAGCACGGATTTAATCAAAGTTACAATTAACGCCAAAGACTTCCAGGTGTCCAAAGGTGCCCGGCTGATCGATGTCTGTCGCGAAAAGGGTTTCGAGATTCCTTCCTTCTGTTACTACGCCGATCTCGCACTGCAGGCATCTTGTCGCATGTGTTTGGTGCGGATCGAGAAGATGCCTAAGCTGCAAACGTCGTGCACGATCATCTGCACCGACGGGATGGTTATCACAACTCAAAGCGAAGAAATTGAAAAGGCCCAACGCGGGATGATGGAGTTTCTCCTCGCCAACCACCCGCTTGATTGCCCCGTGTGCGATCGCGGCGGTGAGTGTGAACTGCAGGAGATGGCTTTCAGTTGGGGTAATTTGGAAGAGCGGTTCACAGAGAAGAAGAACTACCATCCCGAGAAGTACCTCTCGCCGATGGTGGCCAACGATCCTCAGCGTTGCATTCTTTGTAAGCGTTGCACGCGCGTGTGCGATGAATGGATGGGCGAAGACGCCATCGAAGCCGGCGGCCGCGGCGCCAACACCGTCATCGGCACATACGGCGGCTGGCTGGACTGCTCGCAGTGCGGTAACTGCATCGAGGTTTGCCCCACCGGAACGCTGCTGGACGCTACTTACCGGCATCAGGCGCGTCCCTGGGAACTTACCCAAACGATCTCAACCTGCACTTACTGCTCGGACGGTTGCCAGATGTCACTGGGTTCGCGAGGCGACGAACTGCTGCGTATTGTGGCGCGCGATCGTTATGTAAATGGACTCAATGGCGAGTTTCTCTGTATCAAGGGGCGGTTCGGTCATAACTTCGTGAACCATGAGGAGCGCATTCGCACACCATTAATTCGTTACAAAAAGGGCGGCAAGCTGATTCCCGCCACCTGGGACGAAGCGATTCGTCACGTAGCTCAAAAGCTTGACGCCACCGCCGACACGCATGGCCCTAATGCGATCGGAGTTGTCGGCAGTCCGCGCGTTACCAACGAATCTAATTACGTCCTCTATAAGTTCGCCAGCGAGTTAGTCGGGACTGAGAACTACACCGGCACGGACGCGTTCAACCTGAAACCGTTTTTCGATAACCTGGGCGGATCACTGGCAACGCACAATGACATCCGTCATGCCGGCACCATCGTACTGATTGGCGGCGAACCCGAGGAACTACAGCCGCTAACCGCCAAGCAGGTGCGTCAGGCGGTCCGAAACGGCGGCGCCAAGTTGACGGTGATCAATAGCGTTCCTATTCGCCTCACCGAACAAGCTTCGCGGTTTGTTCACATCCGTTCTGGCAGCCTGGACGCCGCAGTGCTTGCACTGCAGACACCATCCCAGGATGCGTTAGCCGCCCGCAAGATGGGTGTCGAATCGAGTGATTTGACCGCGCTCCGACAGTCGCTCACAGAGTCGCAAGGTGATCTGGTGATCATGTTCAGCGCCGAACTCGGCGCCGAGGCGCTAGCCGTGATTGCCCAGCTGCCGTACTTGTGGGCGCGCGACGGGAGGCGGGTACTCCTGCATCCGTTGCCGCTTTTCAATAATAGCGTCGGGGCTCACGACATGCAGATCATGAACGGTGCGTTGAGCGCTACTCAAATGCTCGACGCAGCAGGTGAAAGCATCCGCGCACTCTACCTGGCCGGAAGTTTTCTGAAGGAACAGTTACGCGGTCGTGAAGAGTCACTCGCCAAGCTGGACTTCCTGGTGGTTCAGGAACTCTTTGAGACCGATACGACCGCTTTTGCAGACGTCGTCCTGCCGGCAGCATCGTTTGCCGAAGTAGATGGGACGTTTACCAACAACGACGGATTTGTTCAGCGAGTACGGCAATCGATTGCGCCCGTGCATAGTTCAAGGGCCGACTGGATCATCACCGCACAGATCGCGAATGAACTGGGCGTTGACTTCGGGTTCCAGATGTCAGCCAGTGCCGTTTTTCGCGAGATCGCTGAACGCATCCCGGCTTACTCCGAGCTTCGCTATCCGTTGCTCAAGGACGAAACCCATCCAGTTCAGGCAAAGCACCCAGTCGCCGAGCGTCGAGACCTGTCCGCGACCGTAAACACACTGACATCGCAAGTCGAAGCTCTGCCCGAAACTGCGGAGAAGACTCTGTTGACCCCAAGAGTGGGTCACGAACTGTTTAAGATCGGAGCGCTAACCGGAAAGACGGAGCAGTTCCATTTGCTGGCTGCCGGTAACCCGCGCCCAGAGACGGTGAGCATTTCACCTCTCTATCAGATTACGATTGACGATAGCCTACGTGCGGAGGCGCTGGCCTCCGGAGACTGAAGACTTTTGTGATTTTTGATTTTAGATTTCTGATTTGTGATTGTGTTTGGTGATACCTGCTGAGTCTCGTTTGAGGTCTCAGATCTGAGATCTCAAATTTCAGATCTCAGATGGCAGCTGATTGCGACTGTCACCCGTAGTTGAGGTTTGGTGTTAGGCAATGGCTACCACCAATCATCACCTGGCGAAAGGCAAATCAAAAATCAGAAATCGGAAATCAAAAATATCTTGATGGACACTCTTATCCACTCAGTGTTGGTGATTATAGCGATCACCATCGCTTTTCTCTCGATCATGCTGCTCGTGGCGGCGACCGTGCTGGCCGAACGGCGCGTGCTCGCTTTGATTCAGGGACGATTAGGTCCAAACCGCGTGGGTTACGGCGGCGTGCTTCAGCCTTTCGCCGACTTCATCAAGACCATGGTCAAGGAAGACCTGGTTCCCGAGCATTCGACCAGATTTGTTTTCATGCTGGCCCCGATGATCGCTGTAATCACAGCCATCATGGCCATCGCGGTCTACCCGTTCGGTCCCACGATAACGCTGCCGTTT
>JAMQPI010000042.1 GCA_023717565.1 Pyrinomonadaceae bacterium
GATGGCGTTGAAGGACCTGCGCTGAGCAATAGCTTGCCTCACGGCAAGCTCATCAACATAGAAACTCTTTTCTAAGGCGTCGAGAAGGGGACGGACCTGTTCGGCCTTGATGTCAGCCAACAGGTCGATGTCGGCGGTTGAACGATACATACCATGCATAGAGCTCGCTAAGGAGCCCACCAGGACGTACCTGATGTCTTGCTGCTCGAGTACGCGGGCGACTTGCGACAAAACTACTAAGGGGCTCTCCATAGATCAGTTTCCGTAACTTTCATCCTGGGGATCGAAACCGTACACACGAATCACATCCGCACGGGGCAGCACTCGGGCGATGAAGCGGCGGCGGATATCGTCGCCGCTGGCTTGAGGGAATCTGTGATGCAGATCCGCCAGAATCAACTTTCGCAGAGCTTCAGTGAGCTCGAAAGCAAGCGCGAGTCGCTTCGGTGCCGGTAGGCGACGCATCATCTCATAATGCATTTCCTGCGCTTCCGCTGTAGTGTCTGGGGAAAGTGGTTTCAAAGTATGCCTGTCCTATTCTTTCAAAAGCTGGCTGGCAATAATGAGCTTCTGGATCTCGGACGTACCTTCGTAGATCCGCAAAGCCCGCACGTCGCGGTAGAGGCGTTCCACCACACTACCGCGCACGAGCCCAACACCCCCATGGATCTGAACGGCCTGATCAATGATTCGGCCGGCAGCTTCAGTGGCGTAGAGTTTAGCCTCGCTGGCCTCGCGACTAACCCGAGCGGTTCCAGTATCTTTGAGATAGGCAGCCCGATAGACCAATAGGCGAGCAGCATCGAGCTCGGTGATCATGTCAGCCAGCTTTTCCTGAATGAGTTGATGCTCGGCGAGTAACCGGCCAAATTGTTTACGATGGAGGGCATGTCGAAGCGATTCATCAAGCGCGCGTCGGGCCATGCCGCAAGCGGCGGCTCCCACGCTCGCTCGAAAAGTGTCGAGCGTACGCATCGCCAAAATAAAACCATCACCTTCGGCTCCCACCATGTCCTCCGCTGGGACGCGACATCCTTTGAAAGCAATTTCCCCGATGGGGTGGGGTGAAATCATCGCGGTCCGCTCGACTACGGAGAAGCCGGGCATCCGAGCACTCACCACAAAGGCGGAAAGCTCTGCCCGTCCGCCGGTCTGAGTTCCGGTTCGGGCAAACACCGTATAGAAATCCGCGATTCCCGCATTTGAGATGAAGCGCTTGCTGCCGTCGATGACCCAGGCATCGCTATCGCGCTGAGCGGTAGTCAGAATCGCGGATACGTCGGAGCCGGCTTCCGGTTCGGTCAAGGCAAATGCAGCGATCGCTCTACCCTCTGCAGCGCGGGTCACCCAGAAATCGCGGACATGCTCCGGTGCCGCCCGGCTAATCGCATACGTGCCTAATCCCTGCATCACGAAAGCGAGATCAGCCAGCGTCGATGAGTAGGCTAGCGCTTCGCGGATCAAACAGAGGGCGCGGACATCAATCCGCTTATCGTGTGAAGTAACCGCGTAACGGAGCAGACCGGCGTCGGCCAGCATTTTCACGTAGTCGCGACTACGCTCATCAACATCGCGTTCTTCGATGGCCCGTGGTTCAATCTCGCGCTCGACAAACGATGCCACGTCGCTTGCCAGCGTGCGATGCTCGGGTGTGAAAAAGGGTGTCTGTTCGATGAAAGTATCCATAGTTTGGAGTGCGCCGGCAGAGCGGCAGCGGCGACGGCGCTTTGGATTGGTTTAGTAGTATTCTAGCTTAGTCAGATCATTGCGCTCACAGGCTATTATTTTTCAGGAGACTTGGAATGAGCGCGCAGGCAATCCAAAGCGGTGTCGCGCTCTGCTTGCCAACCGCACTCCAAATTACTCGAACTTAGGCGGACGTTTCGCAACGAATGCTTCATACGCTTCCTTGTAGTCAGCGTGCTGCATGCAAATGGCCTGTGCCTGTGCCTCGCATTCCAGAGCGGCACCGAGACTCATATCAATCTCACGATTGAGCATTTCCTTCGTCTTGGCCAGGGCGAAAGCAGGTCCGCGTGCCAGTCGTTCTGCGAATTCGCGAGTGACGCTCTCCAACTCTCCATCTGCGACCACCTGGTTGTACAACCCAATTCGTTCGGCCTCTGATGCGGAAATGAAGTCGCCTGTTAAAAGCAGCTCAGTAGCCTTCGCCAAACCCACTACTCGCGGCAATAGATGCGCTGCGCCCATATCGGCGCCCGAGAGGCCCACCTTTACAAAAAGGAAAGCAATCTTAGCTTCATCGCTCGCGATCCTGATATCGGATGCTAACGCAATGCAGGCGCCCGCTCCTGCAGTTGTGCCATTCAAGCTGGCAATCACCGGTTTGGGAAGGGTGCGAATGTTGTGAATCAGATCGCAAGTCATTCGAGTGAACTCCAACAGGCCCTCCATATTACGGGCAAAGAGTTCGCCGATAATGTCGTGAACGTCACCGCCGGAACAAAAGGCCCGGCCAGATCCGGTGACGACGACAACGCGCACATCTTTTTCGTCGCGCAGGTCCGCAAAAGTGTCGGTTAGTTCTCGGTAGACTTCGAAAGTCAGGGCGTTGAGACGCTCGGGGCGGTTAAGCGTGATTGTCGCAACCCCAGTATCCGTCCGCTCATAGAGAAAACTCGTTGGTTGTTTCATGCCTTGAATCGGCCACCGCGCACTACTATTGGCAATCAAGAACTCAAAACAGCGATTCCTTCGATTTCTACTTTCGCCGCGTCATCAAGCAAGCTTTTCACTTCCACCAGCGCCATTGCCGGAAAGTGTTTTCCCAAGTGCGCGCGGTAGCGTTCCCCAACCTCTCGGGTCCGTAGTTGATATTCGTTTTTGTCGGTAACGTAAATAACCAGGCGCGCGATTTGTTCCGGCCGGCCGCCAGCCTCAGTAACAACGGCAACCACGTTGGCTAGAGTGCGATCAAACTGCTCGACAAAATCCGCACTGGTAATCTTCTGTTGTTCATTCCAGCCGACTTGTCCGGCGATGAATAACAAGCGCGCTCCCGGCTCGGTCAACACGCCATTTGAATAGCCCCTGGGAGGACCAAGGGTTGCGGGATTAATAAATTTTAGAGTCATAGCTACGACGACCCTTACCGTGGTATCGGTTAGACTTGACGAAGCAGCAAGGTATTAGATTCCGCTTCGATCAGCAAGAGCTTACTAGCCGGTACCGACATATTTTGCGTCGCCTGAAAAGCAAGAGGCCGCCCCGATTGCAGGCGGCCTCTTGAATGCGGAAGTTTCAACGGTTAGAGAATTTTGTCCAGCGTCTTGGCCAACTGACCTGCGAGATTGCCCTGTGGATCTATCCCGCGCACAGGTTCGCCGACCACATTCCCCTGTTTGTCGAGAATCACTATTGATGGTAGCTGATCGATGCCGAGTTTCTTGGATACCTCACCGTCAGGATCTCGCAGCACGGTGACCTTCAGACCATACTTTTGTGAGAAGGCGCGGAGTTGCTCGTCTGATGCAAAGTTCTTGGACTTCGAATCTTCTGAATCAGTGCTCACGAAGTAGACAGCTACTCCACGGCCACTGTATTCATCAGCGAGTTTCCTGATCCCTTGCAGCTGGGTGCGGGAGAGGGGAAGCCATGAAGCGCCAAAAGCGAGCACCACCACCTCGCCCCGAAGACTCTCGGAGGTAACGCTCTGACCATCGATTGAGCGCATCGAAAAGTCAACTGGCCCACCATCGCTCTTTTGGGCCAAGGCCAGGCTTGAACCAAGCAGAACCAGAAGCACGGCGGTCATGTACGTCTTACAGTTCGAGAAAAACATCTTTCTCCTTTGCGGCCTCCAGCCTCGATACTGAGGGTGGGGGAAAACCGACACCGCATTAGATGTCCAGGGGCTGCGTTTAGTTGGGCAATCAAGCGGTCACTTTGGGATGTAAGGGTTAACTGGGGCTTTTGACTCCTGATTTGCTGGGGGAACACCAAAGACTTCCTGGTGCAGGGCGCCGTAATCATCCCATGTATCCATATCTCGTGCAATGAAAGGAGAATTAACTGGTAACCGTAGAACCTGCTCCCGGTGTCCTTTGAGAAAGGATCTAAGGCCCCCGGTGGAATCAAGACTTAACAACTCCTCGCGAAAGCGGAGGTCAACCAGGACCGGGTGACCTCCGCGGCCCTGAAACTCGGGTATGACTAACCTCTGTCCTGACTTCCATTCGACCACAATGGCCCTGATGACGTCGGGTGGCACAGCCGGCTGGTCCGTCAATGTTACGAGTACGGCTCTGGCGTCAGACGGGATCTCCCGAACCCCGCAGGCGATGGACGCACCCATCTCGCTGGTTGCATTCGGATTGAGCGCGAAACGCAGCTTGAGATCGCCGAGGTCCTCCTGAAGTTCCTCCGCTCGGTGGCCCAACACCACAACAATGTCTTCAACCCCAGCCTGGTAGAGATTCTGGATGCAACTACGGATAACCGTCGTCTTGCCAAACGGGAGAAGCGGCTTGAACGCGCCCATGCGGCGGGACTTTCCGGCGGCTAGAAGAATAGCGGCAATGTCGCTCATGAGATGCCCTTTGGAGCGCGGTGGCAAGGCTTTGCGCGACACCGCTTTGGATCTGCCGGGAGCATTCGCAGCCCCGCAACAACGAAAGCGCCGTCGCCGCTGCCGCTCTGCCGGCGCACTCCAAAACTTATTTCGAGCGCAATTCCTCAAGAGCGCGCAGCGTGTACTGGCGCGTCATCTGTTTGCGCCAGTTCATGACAAAGTCGGTATTGTCGAGTGGGCGAGCTCTGACGTAAGCAGCTTCAGCAGCGGCTGCGATGTGCTCGCGATCGAGGGGTTGGCCAATCAGAACTTGTCCGGCTTCCTTAACGTCGAGCGGAGAGGGAGCAATGCCTCCCAGGATAAGCCGGGCATCTTTTACGAAACCCGCGGGATCGAGTTGCACCCAGGCGGCCACACCCAGCACTGGAAAATCGAAAGCTCCACGGCGCCGGAGTTTATGGTAGGAAGCACGCCAGCCGTTGGTTGGCGGCAGCTGAATCTCTACCAGCAACTCGTCCGGCCTTTTGTGTAGATAGTCGATACCATCGTCACTGTATAAACCTGCGGCATCGATCACTCGATCGCCAAGTGTCGACGCAAATCGAAGCTTGGCGCCAATGGCTACCATTACCGGAACCAGATCCGACGACTGCACCGCCCAGCACTTGGAACTTCCGGGAGCCACCCAACAGATGTCGCCGTCCTTCTTCAAGCAGAAGTTGATGCCTTTGCGCCACTCGTAGTTTTGATCCCAATAGTTGCAACGGGTGTCGAGCAGCAAGTTGCCGCCAATGGTGCCCATGTTGCGCAGAATTGGAGTGGAGATGCTGCGTGCGGCATGGGCGACCACCGGGTAATCGCGATTGATGATTGGATTCTCGCAGACATCCGTTAGGATTACCGACGCGCCGATCCTCATACCCGACTCGCCATCACCCGAGATCCGATTCAACTCAGGCACTCGCATTACTGAGATAACAGTCTTCGGCGTCTGCTGCCGGCGCTTCATGTTGGGATAGAGATCGGTGCCTCCTGCGACAAACTGACCTTCAGGTCCGACATCGCCGATGATCTTCAACGCCTCCGAGATCTCTCTCGGCGCG
>JAMQPI010000051.1 GCA_023717565.1 Pyrinomonadaceae bacterium
GCCCGCACTACTGGATCCGAATGAAAGCGATTCTCCATGCGACCGTTGTAGAGCGCATTAATCAGCGCGACCAGACTCATGCCCTGATGATGGGTCATGAATGCACGAATGATGACGCGTCGTTGATCCTGAGGTAGGCGCTCTTTCGTGTAGTCGATCGACTCATAAAAACCATACGTGCCCAGCGCTCCCTCGCGTTCCAAGGCGCGTAAATTCTGCATCGCTTCGTTGGGGCGGATCATAGCCGCCAGCATGGTGGCGTAGGGACCGATAACCAGATCCTCGATCAGTCCTCGTTTCAGACCCAAACCCGGCACGCCAAATGGTCCGTATTGGTAATTCAGTTGGAGGTCACGCACGTTGTAGGCTGATTCGGAAATGCCCCAGGGCACGCCACGTTCCCGACCATATTCGATTTGTCTGGCCACCACCGAGCGATAGGTTTCGTTAAGTAGCGTCCCCGGGTAGTTGCGCATAACCAGGACCGGCATTAGATATTCGAACATCGTGCCGGTCCAGGAGATCAGGGCGCGTCCACCATTTACCGAGGTGAGCTGACGGCCCATGCGAAACCAGTGTTCCTGTGGTACGTCGTCTTTTGCGATCGCCACAAAGCTAGCCAGACGAGCCTCAGAGGCCAGCAGGTCGTAAAAAGAGTTGTCGAGGCGAAGCTCCCCCACGTTATAGCCGATGGTAAAAACCTTGCGCTCCGGATCGAGGAGGAAGCGAAAGTCCATCTCTTCTACATTCTGTTCGCACTTCTGGGCTAGTCGGCTGAGTCGTGACAACAAATCGTGAGCGGCGACTGCTGCAATTTCTATGACTTTTGACAGGCGTGAGATCGCGCTGCTGGCGCTGTGTGATTCCTGGCCGGGCGCTTCCGACTCGGTGAACCGTGCCTGGAGAGCAGCAAGTTTGAGCAGCGCCTGATCAGTCAACTCAGGTATTTCCAACAACGTGGGCACGGCATCAAGGAGTCTAGCGACATCTCGCCAGTGAGCTTGTGCTTCCGGGTCGAGCTCTTCCATGGCGGTCTCGATCTGCGATAGGGATAACTGCGTCCAGGGCGTCAGCGTCACAACATCACGACGGTATGACCGCACCTGCTGTCGGAACGCTGCCACCCACCAAAGCAAGTCCCGGAAGCTCTCAGAACCGTGCTCGATCGATAGTGCTTCCACAATGTCGGCAATTTCCGCGCAGTGCTTGTCGAGTGAGTTGAAGAGAAGTAACCACGACCATGACGATCGGTTGGCATCTGAAGTCAGGAGCCCTTTGCATGCCTCAATCTCGTCACGCAGGTGTCGGACTGTAACCACCTCGGTTCGTTGTCGGACGGTCCCGAGCCTGCCCGCTTCCTCGCTGATCGCAAGGATCGTGTCAATGAGTCCGTCCACAACCCGGTCGTCGAGGAGCCTGACCTCAGGCATTTCAATAAAGGCTTGCTTAAGAGCGATGAGATGACCGGCAAGGTTGCCGCTATCGACGGTTGAGATGTACTGCGGCATCAACGGTTCAAGGGTTCTGGTGTCGTACCAATTGAAACAATGACCGCGAAGTTTTCCCAACTTTGTGAGCGACGCGGTTGTTAGCTCCTGGCGCTCGACGAATTCCAGAGTACTTATATAACCAAAGTCATGCGCGGCCAGAGTCGAGAGCATCAACATCCCGATGTTAGTAGGAGAGGTGCGGTGTGCGATTACGGGTTTGGGGTCTTCCTGGAAGTTATCCGGCGGTAGCCAGTTGTCCTCCGCTCCCACAAACGTTTCGAAAAACCGCCAGGTGCGACGGGCCACCAGCCGGGCGTAGCGGAGATCCTCGCCTGCCAGTTCTCTGCGGCCAGGCGCGGTGCGTTGGCTGACCCAATAGGCGATAAAGGGAGAGATCGACCAGACTACCAGGAAGGCAGCTGCGACCCTTAGCGAGGAAGGTCGCAGCAACAAGATAAGCAAAGCGGCAACCAGGGTGAGCAATCCAGCCGGCAGCATGAATCGTAAGAACGATGACAGATCGTGACGGGCCGACCGTTCCGCCTGGGCAGCGGTAAACCACTCAAGCAACTTCCGGCGCGAGATCAGTTTTCGATAGACGGTGCGGACAATGGCATCCAGCATCAGATAAGCCTGGTGCGGGAGCAAGATCAACGACAATGCCGCCTGCGCGGTGTTGGTTCTGATGTCCCCCCAGACACCCCAGAAATGACTTGTCCAGGGAATTCCCATCGGATGGATCAAGAGACTGGTGGTGACGTGAAGATAAACGGGAAAGGCAATTGCCAGCACGACGAAGACGGTCCAAAACAGAGTCGAGCCCGGAAATAAGGTCCAGGCGACCGCCAGCCAGATGAATAGAGAAGGAGCGACCAGGCTGCGCCGTAAGTTGTCGAGTATCTTCCAACGCGATATTAACGGCAGAACATTTCGCACCTTGCGTCCGTGAGCATCAGGCACGGACGGAAAGAGCCATCTAATTATCTGCCAATCTCCCCGCGTCCAGCGATGTTGTCGGTGAGCGTAAGAGTCGTAGTGTGCCGGATAGTCGTCCAGAAGCTCGATGTCGGTAACCAGGGCTGCGCGCGCGTAGAGCGACTCGAAGAGATCGTGACTGAGCAGTGAATTCTCCGGCACGCGTCCGTCCAGAGCGGTTTCAAACGCATCCACTTCGTAGAGACCCTTGCCTGTGTAACTGCCCTCACCAAAGAGATCCTGATACACATCTGAAACGGCGGTCGTGTAGGGATCGATGCCGGTGTTCCCGGAAAAAATGCGGGCAAATCTTGAGCGGGAAGCGCTCTCGAGTGCAATGCTTACGCGCGGCTGCAGAATGCCATAACCGGAAGTAACACGATTGGTAGCTCGATCAATGCTGGGCTGGTTGAGGGGATGGATCGCCGTGCCCACGAGCCTGCGCGCAACCTCGCGCGGTAGATGAGTATCGGAATCGAGCGTGATGACGAAGCGCACTTTCGAGAGCAGGTCGTGGTCCGCCGCCGGGAGGATAAAACTCGTATCACGGGCGCCGCGCAGCAGGCGGTTGAATTCGTGAAGCTTCCCGCGCTTCCGCTCCCAACCCATCCATTTCCCTTCAGCCGGATTCCATTGCCGGCACCGGTGAAACAGGTGAAACCGTTGCGGCTGCTGCTTGTTGTAACGCTGGTTCAAGTCAGCAATACCACTCACGGCGACCTCAAGTAGGCCGGCGTCTTCGGCCAGGTCCTCCGCATCGGCGTCTACAAAGTCTCCGAGGAGCGCGAA
>JAMQPI010000053.1 GCA_023717565.1 Pyrinomonadaceae bacterium
CTGGCGGCCCATGTGCTTGGCTTTGTCGGAATTGATGGCGCCGGACTGGGTGGTGTGGAACAGATCTATAACGAGAAGATTGGTGGTGAAGGTGGAAAACTCTTCGTAGAGAGGGATTCAAGTGGGAATGCCTATGAGAGCTTCGAACTTCCTTCAAAGCCTGGGCAAACGATTGTTCTTACGATTGATCAATCTGTCCAGTATCGGGCCGAACAGGCACTCGCAGCCGCGGTCAAGAAAAGTCGAGCCAAGTCCGGGACCGCGATTGTTCTTGATCCCCACTCGGGAGAAATCCTGGCGCTCGCCAACGTACCCACTTTCGACCCAAACGACGTGGCAGCAGTCTGGCCGGAAGCGCGATCCAACTGGGCACTGCAGAATATTTACGAGCCGGGTTCCACATTCAAGATCGTTTCTTTTTCTGCGGCCATCGAAAAAGGTCTGGTCAAGCCCGAGGATCGCATCGATTGCCAGATGGGAGCAATTACCATTGCCGGCAGAACGATTCGCGATCATAAGGCCTTTGGCACGTTGACGATTGCCGAGGCGCTCGCCAAGTCGAGCAACGTCGCGGCCATCAAACTGGGATTGCGTGTCGGCGACGCTTCCATGCACGAGTTCATCACTCGTTTTGGATTTGGTTCGCGCACCGGGATTGAACTGCCGGGAGAGACACCGGGATTGCTGCGACCGGTAAAGCGCTGGCAGCCATCGTCGATCGGATCCATTGCCATCGGTCAGGAGATCGGCGTAACTCCGCTGCAGATGGCGGCCGCGTTCGGAGTCCTGGCAAACGACGGTGTGCGTGTGACTCCCCATCTAGTTCGCGAAATTCGAACATCATCGGGCACCAGCGTATATCGTTCAAATGCCGAAGAGCGACGCGTGGTCACCGCTGAAACAGCGCGTTCTCTGCGAGGGATGCTTGAGGAAGTAACTCTGCATGGGACGGCCAAACTGGCCCAGCTGGATGGCTACAGCGCTGCTGGCAAGACTGGCACGGCGCAGAAGATTGACTCGAAGACTAAGACGTATTCGAAGACGAAGCATGTGGCCTCGTTCGTTGGTTTCGCTCCGGTGGAAAACCCAGCGGTCGTGATCATTGTCGTCATCGACGAACCCGCCGGTGCTTATCATGGTGGTGACGTTGCCGCGCCGGTGTTCCGTGAAATAGCGGAGCAGATTCTGCCGGACCTGGGTGTAGCTCCCGATACCAAACTCAACTTTGAGTTGAATCAAGTGGCCGATTCTACGCCCGCAGTGCAGAGTCCTCAGGCAGCCAAAGCTGAGCAAGAGCGCACCCGAGCGGAAGACGCGCGCAAAGCCACTCTGCCCAGCGTCGGCCATCGCAACGGAGGAGGCGGTGAGATTGTTTATGCGGTGGCCACCAGCAAAGGTGTGCTGATGCCGGATTTGCGCGGCCGAAGTGTTCGAGATGTGGCGCGCGCATGTGCCCAACTTGGATTGCACGTGGAGGCTCGGGGTGAGGGCCATGTGATCCGTCAGACTCCTGAGCCAGGTACAGAGGTCGGATCTGGGCAGGTAGTCTCTTTTGACTTTGCCCGGGTCAACTGAATTCTCGGGCCGATCATGTTGTGCTGACCATGAGGATACTGCCAACGAATCTGACCTTAAGGGGAGGCGAAGATGATCCCTGATCGCAGCCTGAGCAGATACACTTCTGAAAATGGAGTAAGCTCTCGAGTGGAAGCCTGTCGGAGGCGATTGCGTTTGATTCGTGGTAATCAGAAAGAATCGTTCGAAAAGGTTGTGTCGGTCGGAAACACAGAGGTGTCAAAGAGTCAGGAGGTCATCGAGATGAAGGCGCAGAGGATGGACGAGGCTGGAATAAGGTGAATGTCCGAGAAGCGTCGATACTAATGGGCGCTGATACCGCACAGGTAAGCGCCGAGTTGTTTGACAAAGAAATTGCAGACTTTTCCATCGATTCCCGTTCGGTTGGCGCGGGCGAACTCTTTTTTGCGTTATCGCAGGAAGACTACGCTCGCGCCGGCTTCAATGGGACGTTTGCTGACGGACACGAATTCATTGCAGATGCTCTGGGCCGGGGGGCCATCGCTGCCGTCGCTCGTACCGACCGGGTTCGTGATGATGAACGTCTCCAGAAACTTTCTGATCGGCTGCTATTAGTCGACGATGCAATCGTTGCGCTCCAAACGCTGGCTCGACGGGTCTATGAAGCGTGGGGCAAGACCGTCATAGCGATCACCGGCAGTGCCGGCAAAACAACGGCGAAAGAACTGACTGCTCATGTTCTCGGTAGCACGGGAAGGCGCGTTCTGAAGAGCGAGCGAAACTATAACAACGGACTGGGCCTGCCGTTATCGGTGTTGCAAATGGTGCGTCACGGCAAATCGCCGGAGCAATTCGATGTCGCCGTGTTGGAGATGGGGATGTCGTCACCGACCCACGAAATCCGACGTCTCTGTCAGATTA
Source organism: Pyrinomonadaceae bacterium (assembly GCA_023717565.1). GTDB lineage: Bacteria > Acidobacteriota > Blastocatellia > Pyrinomonadales > Pyrinomonadaceae > PSRF01. The sequence goes on from JAMQPI010000053.1 coordinate 2,458, forward strand.
CGCCACCCGACATCGGGGTAGAATTGATGGTCGCTCCGGTTCATCTTGAGTACCTGGGAAGTATCCAGAACATCGCGGCTGCAAAGGCCGAGCTGATAGAAGGCCTCAAACCCGGTGGAACCGCAGTGTTGAATGCCGACGACGAGTGGGTGATCAGAATGCGCGACAAGCACCGTGGCCCAGTGATTACCTTTGGCATCGATCATCGATCGGATGTGACCGCCCATGAGATCGTGACCTCGGATCTGGGTCAAGTGACGTTTCGACTGAAGACACCGCTGGGTGAGGTCCCGGCCGCCTTGCCGATGAGCGGTCGTCATAACTTAATGAACGCACTCGCTGCCGCGGCTGTGGCAGCGTGTCTCCAGATTCCGCCTGACCGAATTGCGGGCGGTTTGCGAGACGTGAAGCCGCCGGGCATGCGTGGCGAAACGCTTAACTTCGCCGCTGGATTCACCGTTGTTGATGATTCCTACAACTCGAATCCACGTTCATTGA
>JAMQPI010000066.1 GCA_023717565.1 Pyrinomonadaceae bacterium
CCCGCTGTGCAAGTGATCGCGGCTATCGGTTGAGTCGAAACTGCCGCGCACTTCGCCCATCGTCGCGACCACTTCGTGGGGACGGTCTTGCGGATCGAACGGCCAAAGGAGTTTTTCTTCACCCAATGTTTCTGGTGTTAGTCGAGGCAACATTTCTCTGGGCGCCGATGTTGTGCCGACTTCAGAGTGCGCTTCAGAATGAGACAGCCTGCGCACTAAATAGTTTGCCGCATCTGCAACCACAAGATCCCCGTTCCGTGGATCGATTGCCAGACCTGTTGGTTGGTTGAAACGAGCAACACCACCCAGGCCATTGGCATAGCCTGAACCATTGCCGGCAATGACGCAGGCCTTGCCATCGGGCGCGATCTGAATAATTGTGCCGCGATCCCGTTCCGTAACGTAGAGAAATCCATCATGTGTTAGCGACAGGCCGGTTGGTGATCGCAGTGAGGATCTATCGGGTTCGGCGGAAAAGCTCACCGGCAACGTGGTAACACCACCCGTGGTTGTTATTTTGCGTAGCTGGTTATTGCCCGTGTCGGCGACATACAAGATGCCGTCGCCAGACACAACGACAGCACAAGGTGTATCGAATAGCGAGGTTGTGGAATCACCATCGGCGTACCCCGGCCGACCAGCACCTGCGAGGGTAGACACCTGACCCTCTGAACTGATCTTGCGAATGCGATCGTTGTAGGTATCGGCGACGTAGATGTTGCCTCTGCCATCGATGGCAACTCCGATTGGGCCATCAAACTGCGCCTCGTTTGCCGGGCCGTCGTGATATCCAGCTATTCCAGTTCCGGCAACAGTGGAGACAACGCCTGCAGTCGTAATCTTGCGGATCCGATTATTGCTGGTATCTGCGACGTAAAGGTTACCGTCGATGTCGATGGCCAGTCCGGAGGGTGTGTTGAAGGCGTCGTTGCCGCCTGCAAGTGTTACTAGAGTGCCTTGGGTCGTAAGCTTGCGAATCGCATTGTTTTCACCGGCATCGGCGACAAAGATTGTCCCGTCGCGGCCGATTGCGATACCGAACGGATCGGAGAATCCCGCGGGAGAGCCATCGCCTGCTAATGTGCTTACGTTCGCCCGCCAGTTGAATGGCGTGGGTTTCGGACGTGAGCAGTTCGGAATGAGAGTGGTCGTGGCGAGGAGGACGACGAGCAAAGAGAAGAGGCGGGCTCTGCGCATAGCGAGGTAGAGTATATCCACAGATTGTGCGGATTTGGGCGTCGCCTGAAACTGTTGCCGCTTCTTGCAATCCCAAAGTAGATACTCTGCCTAAAACTTCCATCCCACGGAAGCGCTGATACCTAAGTCGTTCTTATCGGCACTGACTGGAGGTTTGCTGTCAAAGTTTTCGTACACATGGAATCCCCAGTAAAGATCTGCCGCAATCTTGATGCGCATGTCGGATGTGAACTGCATCCTCATCCTCCCCGGTGTTGTAAGACTCGGGAATAAGCTGAAGCGAGAGGTGATGTCGGTGGTTGTGAAGCGAAAGGTGGCAAAATCTAAACCAGTTATGGCATCAACGTTGGTTGCTCGAGGCGTCCCTACACTAGCGGAATACTTTTCCCGCGTTGTGGCTAGTCCGCCAAAAATTGAGAATCTGGTTCGTTCTGTTTGCTTGATGTTCCTCCCTAATATTCCTCCCACTGTAGTCCGCCGATCGAGGCTCTGTTGATCGCTACGTAATAGGCTGAAAATTCCTCCTGTGTACCACTTTGGTGACAATTGCTTTCGATAATCAAAAGCGAATTCACGGCGCGCGCTGCTCTCTCCCTCGGTTTGACCACTGTAGGATCCATCCACGCTGCCCGTCACGGAATGGGATCCCTTTCGATAAGTTGCAGTAGCACTTAGGTCAGCTTGATATTGATCATTACCGCTCGTGAAACCCAAACCCAGGTCAATCGATCCTTCCAGCTGCTGCCAGAAACGGGCTTCAACGGGCGTTATCCTCAGCACATCCATCTGTTTTACTCTGACAGCTTTCTGATCTACGCCGATAGCGAAGTTATCAATCTCAGCTGTGTTTGCCGGCAACAGCTGTACAGAGTCGGTAAAAAGCGTTCCGTCTGTTAGATAAACCAGAAATGTCGATTTGCTCTCGAGTCGTGCGACCCTGGCCCAATCGAGGCGGACGGCCTCGGCCATGTAGCTTGCTTTGAACTTAAGCTCCCCACGCTGAAGGCCTTTTATTTCTCCGGTGAGTCGATCGCCGTTCTTAAGAACCACCACATCGTCAAGATGTTTTGCCTGAGCGTTTGATAGACAAGCGATGGTTGCGAGAAGCAACAGTACGACCCGACGGAATAACCTTTGTTCTTTCATCGTCAATCCTCCAAACCACGAGGTCGTCGGTCTACGCAAACAAAGGCAACGGAATGCCGTCGCCGTGTGTTCAAGGCGATTTGCAATCCGCGCCTGGAAAACTATCTAGCCATTGGACTGAAGTCGATACTGGCAAAAGATACAGGGTTGACGACTAATGTTTAGGTTCTCCTACTCGACCGCAAAGCCATAGAGCGTGCCATCGAGTCCACCGACCACGACAGTCCCGTCAGCTACGACCGGCGCGGCGATAAAGCCATTCAAGAAAGAGCCAGGCCATTCCGGCATGGGCCAACGCCAGAGGATCTTACCGCTTTTTCGACCGAGCGCCGTCAGGCTGCCGACGTGACGCATTTGATAGGGGCTGCCACCCGCTACCGAGACATACACGACTTTGTCACTCAACGCCGGCCTGGCCCAGGGCCAGCCATAAACGTCTGTTCGCCAAATCACGCGGCCGTCCTTTGCGTCGATGAGGCTAACGCGCCGTAGATCCGAAGCGCCGATGTAGAACAGATCGGCATCGCTTGCTACAGCACTGGACTCTATTGCAGATCCCCAAAACAGCATTCGCCACAATACTTCGCCCGTTACCGGGTTCAAGGCAGCGAGCAAGCCGTTCCGATTGCCGACAATAAGCCGGTCACCTATCATTGCGGGCGAATTCGTAATCGGGCCGCGCGTGTCTTTTTCCCAAACTTTGTTGCCTGTCTGGCGATCGATCGCATAGAGGATGTTGTCGAAAGTGCCGAACAGAACGCGCGGGCCATCGCCCACGGCATCGGTGCGGATCTTGCCCTTGCCTGCAAAGCGCCAAACCCGCTCACCCGTAGCCGCATTCACCGCGTGCATGCTGCCATCGCCGGAACCGACATAGACCACGCCGTCAATCAGTAAAGGCCGTGGTGAGTGATCGTCCCAGTCAAAGTCACCACTGTTGTCGACGACCTGGTGCGGCAAGAAGCGCGAAACTCTCGAGTCATCCAGGTCGTAACGCCACACTTCCTTGCCTGTCTTCCGATCGAGTTTGAACAGGAAGCCGTTATCACAAACGAAGTAGACATGGGTCTCAGTGACAAATGCCTCGCCGTGAATCGCGCGGCCGGCAGCGAAGGTCCAGATGAAGCTGCCGTCCTTCAGGCTGACGTTATGGAACAGACCGCCGCTCGTGCCTACGTAGACGTTGCCATCACGCACCGCAACCGGCGCATAAATTCCGCTGCCCAACTTCACCTGCCACTTCGGCCCTGGACCTTTGGGTAAATCGGGCAGCGGCACTTCAACAGGCAGCTTGTCGGTACGCTTAAGCAAGATGGGCGCGTTGAGCGGAAAATATGTGCCTGCCAGGACGCCATCGGTAAGTGTCACCGAAAGACGATACGCGTCGTTAACGTATTTCTGGCCATCACGCTTCAACAACCCGGGCAGCTCCAGGCCGTAGAAATTTACGACTGGCGCGTAAAGATATGCCTTCAGTTCCTGCCGCTCGTTTCGTTTGAATTCAAACCCCAACTCGACACGGTCGGTAGGAAAGCCTGTCACGCCATACCACTTGCCTTCAATGGGGTCAGGAACGCCGGACTTTGCCTGGCCGAACGTAGTGCCGGAGGCGATTAATAAGAAGGCGATGAGCGTCAGAATTCGGTAACTGCACAGCGGCAAGTTAGCGGTTAGTTTCATGACGTTACGTACTTCTCTTTTCGCGTTGGTTCAAGATCTCAAAGGGAGCAGCATCGTTACTACGCAGGCTGGGGCTGGCAAGTTTTGGTTTTCACGATACCCATTGGGCCGTGCGAAACCGCGTTCGCAATCCATTTCTTCGGTGTTCGAAGCGAAGTGTTCTTCCATTAGAAGGTGTTGTCGCTACACCTGGGGCGATCGGAATAATCCGACTGGAATTCCCTCCGGATCCAGAATTACCGCCATCTCATCACCGTCTGGAAGCTTTTGATGCGGCATTATGACTGACGCTCCGAGCGCGGTGGCCTTCTCCACATATTCCGGCACGTCATCTACTTCAATGTATAACGTCACCATCGCTTGACCTTCGGGCGGCGCCGGCCAGATACCTCCATTTATTCCTCGGGCCGCCCCTGTGTCGATGGTGCGGTAACCGAGCGCATTCTCTGAATTGGCCGTCCACCCGAATACCCGGGTGTAAAAGTTCGACAGTTGGTCCGGATGCTTCGCGAGTATTTGCCATTGCATAACTGGTTGTCCCATTTACTTGTCCTCCTGATTGTTCAAATCCGTAATTGGATAGATTTTAATTTCCAATTGATACACATCATCGTATTCGTCGCTGGTCGCCAGGCAGTCGATTAGTTCAAGCTCTATTTTCGCTAGCACCTGCCGGGCCTGTTCGAGGCGTTCCCTTTTAATCGGGATTGTCGTCGCGTGGCGTTCTCGCCGAGCGTGCGTTCCCTGGCTAACTCCCATGCTCGATAGTTTGCGTACCTGTTGAGCAAGATGGTGAATTGCGGCGTGAGAGAAATCCTCCAGAGTCGTTACATGGGGACCCGATTTGTCGACCCACTTGTCCACCGCGACCATTTCCAACAGGCCCAACCTGAGCAGCCGAGCGATGGCTAAGTTGACTTCATCAACCGTCAGATTCAGCACGCGCGCAATCCAGCGCGAATCCGGTTTGAACTCCGGCAACCGAATGAGTTCCAGAATGGTGTAGTGAAATACGTTTGAAATCAGGCTAACGGTGTCGTGAGCCAACTGCCTGATTTCACCCTGGGTCGAACGCCCCTCTACGGATCGTAGTTTTTCCTGCAGAATAAAAGCATCGATGGTGGAGGAATCAAGTGCCAGGCGCTTGCCCAGTTTGCTGATCACTCGATCGGATAACAAACGCTTGCCACGCAGGATCTGTGAGAGAGTTGAATGGTCGATCTTGAGTTGTAGCGCGAAGGAACGCAGCGAGTATTGCGGATTGGTCGAGCAACGTCGCGCCAGCTCAGCCTGGAGATAAAGCCTGAAAGTGGAGTGTGGCAAAACCCGTGTGGTGGTCGTGATGAAATCTTTCTTCAAGGCGCGCATGGTAGCAACCGCGCCGCGCCCTCACAAGATGGTGCCAATGAAAACCGGGGCATTATCGTTGCCCCACCAAACGCATTCGTACGAAATCTCCCTCATTGCCTTCCTTATCAAGTTTTGATTTCTCAATCATGAACCGAACCGCCGCAGGTATTCGATGGACAGGATGAATGCTCCAGCGTCTCCTTCCGGTCCCACGGACTACGGTTTCATAAGCTGGTCGTAAATCAATTGATACGGCGCGGGCGGGATTCCCAAATCCCCTCTGAAAGGACGGTCCAGGGACAAGATCATGAAAATAATCAGACCGATGAACACCGCCAGCAGGAGCACTTCGATGCAGTGTAATCGCGCATCCTCTACTTTGAAAAAGAACGAAGCGCTCAGGCCGATGAATGC
>JAMQPI010000074.1 GCA_023717565.1 Pyrinomonadaceae bacterium
TGGAATCAACCTGCTCCAGCGTGCCGGATGGACCGCCCCGGTTGAGAAGGACGGCAAAGACACTGAAGGCTCTGCTTCCCAGCAGAATGCTCACGCTGGTCCAGCCCCTCAATAATTTTCCTGACAACTCCAGGCCTTCGAACTCCCGCGAATAGCATCGAAGGGCCAGTCAACTTCAGATTTCAACTAGCTTGGCGATTGGAGTGCAGACAAGGCTTACCCTTTTGAGCATGAATTGAATCGGTGGTCCAATTTCACCGATCCGGCATGCAAGATTTCGGAGAGTGGACTGCCCCTGACTCTTGACGGAACGCACCTTGTGGCAATCTTGTTTCTGCCCTAGGGAATCAACAAAATGTGACGCCACAAACATCGACTGATGGTATATTTACCCGATTAGTTCGGCGGCATAGTGGTTGCTGAATATACCGAACAGCCGCCAAACACTGAGGATATTGCAGAGTTTATAGCGCCCGGAGCAATAAGACTGCGCCATCAGAAGGATTTCGAACAAGGTTTGAGAACCACCAGGTATGACAAAATGATGAGACTTCGCCCCCTAACGGGTCTCGGAAGCATTAGCCGACCAGGCTACGTCTTTCTATCTCTCCTTTTCCTTTTTTCACCGCTTGCCCAAACTGCCTCTCGGGCTCAGACCCCAATGGTCCGGCCCAGCGGATCGGGTGAAGTCGCTTCAGATCCCCGTGATGAGACAAAGCTGTTTCGCTTTGAAAGCGTGCCCGTTGCCGGGGGTGCCGAACTGATCACAATCCATGCTCGGATGAATGGACTAGCCAGTGAAACAGATCAGAAATGGGTACCTCTGGTAACTGTCTTGCGCGACACTCTGGGAGATCTTGATCCTGAAAACGATCGGCTCCGTTATCTTTGGCCATTAACCTACACGCGGCCCTCAACCAAACAGCGAGTTGCCAGCGCTATTCCTTTTCTCTACACGCGGGTCGGAAGCAAGAAGACGGCGTCGAAAAACGCTCCCCCGCCGGTGATGGATCTGGCTGCTCCCGAGCGCCAGGTCTGGGAGAAAGTCTTTTGGGTCGCATTGAAGAGTATCCTGATCAATCCCTACGGTGCACCGGCTAAGGCCTCCAGCGAATCCTACCGTCGCAACATTGCCGATTATCGCCGCTCGCATGTCGTTCGAGCACTTTCAGTGTTGTCGCTGTACCAGGCAATGAAGGGCCCCGCAGCGTTCTCCGATTCTGAAATGGCCGAGATTCAGGGTCGTCTTCTGCTAACGGACACGGCCTTCGGCGGCATCGTGGATGATCTGCATGTGCCACGGTACTACGAGAGACAGCGAACCGGGGTTCGTGATCAGCGCGGCCATAACTGGGAACTGCTGCGCCAGCGCGCGGAAGCCGAATCGCTTCATTTCGAACCGCTGCAAATGCCGGACGGTAGTGCCACCCACGCAATGTTGTGGGTCGCAAAAGCCGATCTTGATTCGAAGCAAGGCCAACCTTACAACGGCCGGTTTCTGAATATCGCCGATCCCTGGTCAGACAAGCGACTGCTGAGCTGGAAGGGTTATACAGAAACACGATATTTCGATACCGAGAACCGACCGGTTAGCGCTGAAACGACCGGCGGTCGAGCAGTGGAAATGATCCCGCTGGCCCTCTATGGTCTCGACAATCCCAAGATTCCGATGCTGCTCGTTGATTTCCGCGACACGCTGAATCCTAAAAAGCGGGAAATGTCGCGGCGCGTTCTGGAGGATGTAACCAAGAACGTCCTGGCACTTTCGCCTTTTGGAGATCTTCCGTACTTCCTCGGTCGAACTGTGTTCGACTTCGTTACCGGCAGACGGGGCATGGATATTAACCAGCCCTCGCGGCTGCGGACTTATTCACAGTTGAAACTACTGCTGTCCCTGAACGAATCTCTGAATCCGCAACTTCGCGATCAGATAGACGACCGACTGGAAAAGGTTTCGCTGAACCCTCTGGAAAACGACCTTAATGTCGAAGTTCGACTGGCGAAAGATCAGTACGTTGCGCTGATGGACTATGCCACGCGATCCGATGGCCTGCCCGCCAGGCTCGCCAGAGATCGTCGCGCCGAGATGGTGCCTTTCGAGCACGGACGAACAGCCCAAATATTCCTGCGAGTGGCAAACGTGCTTTCTTTTGGGAAATATGTGCACCGTGAAAAGGCGACCCCGGAACTGGAGGCGAGGCTGGACGTAACCCGCCGTCTGTCATACCACACGCTTTTGCTGCGGCGGATTGTCAAATCAACACCGCAAGTTGAAGTTGCCTGGAACCTCGAAGAAGTGAAACGCTCACTCCAGTTTCTCGCTGAGCACGGCGGCGAAGCTGACTCTGCCGCCGCGAGCGCTGCGGCAAAGATCTTCCAGCTAACGCAAGACAGCGAAACGCGCCGAGCGGTCCTGGACAGTCTTTCGCGGATGAATACGCGCAGGGCCAAGACTGAACTGCTTCACCTCTCCGAGGACCAGCGCCTGGATCCTGCCTGGAGAGAGATAGTTGTTTCCTATTTGAACAAGTCCGGCATTGAGGATCCTCTGGCCTCGTCAGCAGTCAAGACTGGCGCAAACAGAGTCGAGCAACGTTAAGCATGTATCGGCTCTGTAATCAAATATCCGTGACCCGCCAATCGGAAGGCAATCGGATGTCGACAATCCGGCGGGCGTTTCCTCTGCTCGCGACGATTGCCCTGGTTCTTTGTTCGGCAGTCCCTGCTTTCGCACAGGCCAAACGTCTGGTGATTATCAAGTGTGACGGCCTCCCACCAGCTTATGTCGATCGAGGAGTTCGCGAACTTGACCCCCGAACCGGCAAAAGCCAGCTTCCCTGGATCGAACATGTCTTCTATCAACGAGGTACTCGCCTCGAAAATTTCTATGTGCGCGGTTTGAGTCTGTCTGCGCCTTCCTGGTCTTTGCTGGAGACTGGTCAGCACCTACAGATCAAGGGCAATGTAGAATTTGATCGTTACACGCTCCAAACCTACGACTATCTCAACTTCATTCCCTTCTTTATAGCTCGCATAGGAGGCTTGCGAGTGGACATGCCGGTGGTCGAAGTGCTCGATTCACTGGGCACTCCAATGCTCACCGACGCCTACCCGCACCCGGAGCGTTATGTAGGCATGGGTCTGTTTCAGCGCGGCGGACGACTCATCACCTTTCAAAAAAGTCTGGAAAATAAATTCAAGCGTGGACCTAAGGAGCTACTTGACGAATGGACCATGGGACTGGAAATCCGAAACTCGGTCCCTGAGCAGTTATTGAGGGACGTACTCGAAAAACTCGGCGACCCCAAGGTCCGTTATACCGAGCTAATGATCACGGATTTCGACCACGTTGCTCACCACAACAACGATCGCGAGTCGCAAATGCTGGCACTGAAACAGATTGATTCCGCGGTTGGTCAGATCTGGACGGCAATTCAAAAGTCTCCGATGGCCGATGAGACCGCGTTGATCCTGGTTTCTGACCACGGTGTCAATACCGATGAACGCGTCTACAGCCAGGGTTACAATCTCGTGAGGTTGCTGGGAAGTCCGGCAGGCGGAGGACATCACGTAATCACCAAACGCCGGCTCCTGCTCGACTATTCCATCAAAAGTATCTATCCCGTAGTTCCCCTGATTACCTCGACAACGAAAGATTCCTATTACTTGAAGGGGCAGAGCACCGATTATCCCACGGCCCTACTTGATTTCGACGGTAACGAACGGGCGTCGATTCACTTGCGCGACAGTGACCTCAATCTGCTGCATATACTCTTGATCCAACTCCAGCGCAAAGATCTTTCGCTGCAGATGCGCAAGGCCCTGGGTGACGCATTTTTCAACACGCTCGACCACCGACGGGCGACCTGGCAAACCAATCTGGATGAACTCAAGGAAGAACTGGACGGGTTGCGCCGGCGCATAGAGCAACAACGTCAGCTTTGGGCAGCGCAGCCTAAGAAATTTTCCAAAGAGGACCTGGAAGCCGGCCGCGACGACGAAGTGAAACGTGTGTTCGCGCTGCTCAATCGATGGCTGGGCCAGGAGAAGCGCCTTGAGGAATACGCTCGGATACTGACTAACCTGTTAGCGCTCCACCGGGAAGACTTCGCCCCGGGAAGACTCAAGATTCCCGACCTGATCGCGAAGAACGCCATGGGCGAACGCAATAGCATTCATCAATTGCAAAACTACATCGCGGGGATCGCACCCGGCGGGTTGGTCCTTAAACCCGACGGCTCATTGGATATGCAGCGAAGCTTTGTCCGAGTCGACTACCTCTCTCTACTCCACCAGGTATCGGTCAAGAATAACGTTCAAGCCGGAGTGTCCAATCGGCCAATTGACATGATCGCCACAAGGATTTCGACCGAGCTGGTGCTGCCGCTGTTGCCGGAGCGTGGGCTTAGTCCCGATGTCGTTTGGGCATACGGGGGACCGGATAAACAGGCGCTGATCCTGGCTCGGGAAGATCAGCAAGGGAGCTTCAGCTTTCGCTATGTGCCAATGAAGAATCTGACCCAGGACGCGGAAGGTCGAGTTCAATTCGAGGTGGTGCCCTGGCAGCCGGGCCTTCCCTTACGCATCTTTGAGGACGGACAACTTGCAATCCCCGAGACAGATCGAGCGGCCTGGCTTAACGAGTGGCACACCGAAGTCGAATGGCTTCGCGCACTACACAAGACTGAATACTCCAACGGCTTGATTGGACTGCACGAGGAGTTGGCCCGTCACCCGGTTGAGAGACTGGCGCTGGACGAACCGGGAATTACCTCAGATGAGCGTTTGGCGCGGCGTCTGCTGAGACGTCAACGCGAGTTGATCGAAACCGATCTGCTCCTGGTGGCCAACAATCATTGGAACTTCGACGTCCGAGGATTTAATCCCGGCGGCAACCATGGCTCATACTTCCGCGTCTCGACCCACTCAACATTCATGCTCGCCGGTGGTGAGAAGACGCATCTGCCGCGGGGCGCCGTCGTCGATGAACCGTATGACAGTTTGAGTTTCGTCCCCACCATGCTGGCGTTAACCGGAAATTTACGCGATGATAGCCGTCCCCTTCCCGTATTGTGGAACAAAGGTTTTCGCACGTTCCCCGGACGCGTAGTCAAGGAGGTCCTTTCGGGCGCACCGGGAACCCAGAAGATCGCGGTGACTGGAGCAGACACATCTCCTTGATTAACTCCGGAGAAGAACGAGCCA
>JAMQPI010000085.1 GCA_023717565.1 Pyrinomonadaceae bacterium
GCTTCAGTAGTGGGTGCCGAGGCGACGTCTAAAGGCCGAGTAAGAATTCTCGCGGCGAGCACGGAGATCGGACAGGGTACAAATACGATCTTCGCGCAAATTGCCGCAGACGCGTTGGGCCTGGACCAGGACTTGATCGAAGTCGCGAAGCCGGACACCCGGAACGTTCCCAATAGCGGACCCACTGTGGCATCTCGGACGTGCATGGTGGTGGGCAAGCTGGTTGAGTCAGCAGTGCTCGGCCTAAAGCAGACACTTATCGCGAGCGGCCATCTGCAGGAAGGCTACACGCGGTCAGAGTTTCAAAGAGCATGCGACGAATACATGAAGGCTCACGGGCCACTGAAGTCTTTCAGCAAGTATCAGCCGCCTCCGAATGTCGTCTGGGACGACGCGAAGTATCAGGGCGACGCTTATGGCACCTACGCCTGGGCAGTCTACGTGGCCGAAGTCACAGTCGACATGCTTACCTATGAAGCTCACGTGCAGGACTTCGTGGCGGTGCAGGAAGTCGGCAAGGTTATCAATCCGATTCTGGCGGCCGGACAGATTGAAGGCGGCGTGGCGCAAGCAATTGGATTCACGCTTTTTGAAAACGTGGTGTGGGCAAACGGCCGCATGGCCAACAATCAGATGACCAACTACATCATTCCCACCCCGGCCGACATCCCCCCGATACGAGTTTACTTTGCAGAGAACCCGTATGCCTACGGACCCGCCGGCGCGAAAGGGATTGGTGAGCTGCCAATGGACGGCGCCGCCCCGGCAATTCTTAGTGCAATTGAGAACGCCACGGGGGTGAGCATCAGCCATGTACCATTGATGCCAGAATCGCTGATGGACGAGTTGGGGCTTCTGGAGTATGGCGGATAAGTTCTTAGTTATTGGCATTGTCATTGGAATATCCTTTAGCTGCGTTGGCCTGGTTGCTCATCAAAAACCAACCAACGAACCTATCAGGGTTGGTGTCTTCTTAGACCTCTCCGGGCGCACCGCTGCCTTCGGACGAGCAACGCTCAAGGGAGTGAAGATGGCCGCCGCTGAAATGAACCAGGCTGGCGGCATAGACGGACGCCGAGTTGAACTCATTATCGAAGATGATTTAGGTCGGCCTGACGAGGCAGCCAAGGTGGTTGAGCGTTTAGTTGTTCAGAAGAACGTGCACGCGCTGTTGGGCGAAGTAGCCTCCTCAAATAGCCTGGTGGCTGCACAGATCGCTCAACGTGCAAAGGTGCCGATGATCACCCCTTTCGGCACGCACCCCGCTGTTACCCAGGTCGGCAACTATATCTTCCGAGCTTCCTTTATTGATCCGTTCCAAGGGGAAGTGTTGGCTGAGTTTGCGGTAAAAACGTTAAGGGCCAAACGTGGAGCATTGCTGGTCGATTGGAGTTCTGACTATTGCAAGACTCTCGCGACGGCCTTCGAGGAGAGTTTAATCAGACTTGGCGGTCAGGTGGTAGTAAAACAAACCTACGTTCAAGGAGACATGGACTTCAAGGCGCAGCTAGTTTCGATAAAGTCGTACCGGCCTCACGTGATTTTTGTTCCTGGTTACTACTCTGAAGCTGGCATTATTGCGAAGCAAGCAAGGCAGGTTGGTCTCAATAGTCCTCTTTTAGGTGGCGATGGTTGGGATAGTAGCCAGCTTTGGGGTTTGGGAGGCACCGCATTGAATGGCTCATATATTGCCAATCAATACGCCAGCGATAACCCTTCACTCGCGAGTAAAGAATTTGTCGCAAACTACAAAGCGCTGTATGGAGGTCTCGAACCTGATAGTCTTGCCGCGCTCGGCTATGACGCCCTAAAAATCTTGGCTGGCGCTATACGGCGAGCTGGCACAACAGATGGTCCAGCGTTACGTGAAGCTCTTGCGGGAACGAGAGATTTCGAGGGCGTCACAGGCCGGATTACGATGGACGAGAATCGTAACGCGCTTAAGGCTGCCGTAATACTCAGGTTGCAAGATGGCAGGTTTGTTTATTCTGAGACGGTGCAACCAATTAAAGCATCTGCAAACGACCATATACCTGAAAAGTTGCAACCTAAGAAGCGACTACATAAAACGCCCCGACGATAGGGCCGCTTAAGAGGACTCCTCTGCAAATGAAAATGGGTGACGGCGTAATTGAAATACTGTGCACTGTGAACGAGGAGCCGAGAACTCTTCGGGCCTACCCCATGGAGCGGCTGCTCGATGTGCTGCGCGAGCAGTTGCAGCTGACCGGAACAAAAGAAGGCTGCGGGGAAGGTGAGTGCGGAGCGTGTTCGGTCTTCATTAACGGTCAGGTCGTGAACAGTTGCCTGGTACCGGTGGCCCAGGTCGAAGGTGCAACGATTAAGACAATCGAAGGCATTGCCGGCGCTGACCAATTGCATGCGGTGCAACAGGCGTTTATCGAGTACGGAGGAGCACAATGCGGCATCTGCACTCCGGGAATGGTGATGGCCGCAGTGGATCTGCTCGAGCGCAATCCGAATCCGTCTGAGGCAGATATTCGCACAGGGCTCGCAGGGAATCTCTGCCGCTGCACCGGGTATATGAAAATCTTCGAATCCGTTGTCGGTGCCTGCAAGAAGGACAACGAGGCTGGTGAAAAACAAAACCGATCCACGAAAACACACGAACCAACACGAAATCTTTGTTAGTGTGGTTTCGTGGATCTTTTTTTTGCTTGGGGTTGGGAGAGCTGTTGACTACTCTTGGACGCTAAATGAGAGCTTATCTCCCCTCATATAACCTTCTGACCCCGCAGAATCTTCCTGACGCTTTGGATCTGCTCGCGCGTGATCCCGGCGTCTATAAGCCGTTCGCCGGCGGTACCGATCTAATGGTGTTGCTAGAAGCCGGCAAGCTTTCGCACAAGAACTACATCAACATCTGGAACCTCAAAGAACTGCGCGGTATTGAAGCAGTTGACTACCATGTAACCATCGGCGCATTGACAACCTACACCGAGATTCAGGCGCATCCCGTCTTGCGTGCGGAATTCCCGATGCTTTGCCAGGCTGCCAGCGAAACCGGTGGCCTGGCGATTCAGAACCGCGGCACGCTCGGCGGAAACATTGCCAACGCCTCACCGGCTGCTGACTCGCCCCCCGCGTTGCTGGTTTACGATGCAGAGTTGGAACTGGTTTCTGCTACCAGCTCACGCTGGGTTGCCTATCACGGCTTTCACACAGGCTACAAACAGATGAACATTCAACCTCAAGAACTGTTGACGCGCATTCGTCTGCCGCGATCAACCAAAAACCTGAAACAGTACTATCGCAAGGTCGGAACGCGAAAAGCGCAGGCCATCTCAAAAGTCTGCTTCGCGGCAACTGCCAGCACCGATGGTGAGCGTCTGGCCGATATCCGCATTGCCCTGGGAAGTGTTGCGCCAATTCCGATCCGCTGCGTCAGCACCGAAGCCGCCCTGCGCGGCCAGCAAATCGACCAACTGGGTGAGTTGGGCAAGGCCGCACTGGTCCGCGAGATAGTGCCCATCGACGACATTCGATCAACGGCCAACTATCGGATCAGAGTGGGCCTCAACCTGCTTGGCGACTTCCTCTCCAGACTCAGGTCAAGCTCCTAAACATCCCATTAGCGTTGCCGAAAGTCTTTGTGGACAGACCAGAGATTCTAGTGTTAACTCTAAAACGGTCCGCAAGACTTGCATGCTGATTCGTAGATTCATTTACAGCTCAAGCTTCGCCGCGATCGTCATAGGCATGCTGGTGCTGGTGGCAGTCAATTCCAGCTTTGCTCAGCAACCCGCGATCGCTACCGGCAAATCGATCGCTCGTGAACACATAAATATGCTGGTGTTGGGCGATTCGATAATGTGGGGTCAGGGTTTGAAAACGCCAGACAAGACCTGGTGGCGCCTTAAGAACTGGCTTCAGGAGAAAACCGGCAGGCAGGTGAAGGAGAAAATAGAAGCGCATTCCGGAGCTGCGGTCGACGCGCCCTCCGGAGCGGAACCATTTACTTCCAACGATGGTGAAGTAAACCTTTTGGCGCCCACCATCAACGAGCAGGTTGATGATGCCAGGAAGTACTATGGCGATCCTTCCCAGGTGGATCTCATACTGCTCAATGGCTGCATCAACGACGTAGATGTGCGAAATCTCCTGGACGCTGCGACCGCGTTGGGTCCGCTCGAGGCCAGCATCAAAGAGAAGTGCGGTGGTCGGATGCAATCGCTGCTGCATCGCGTTACGCGGGAGTTTCCCAATGCCCATATTGTGGTTCCGGGCTACTACCGAATTGTCTCGCCATTGAGCGACGACAATAGTTTCGCGCGACTGCTGGTCAAAAACCTCACCACCCAGAGACCTGAATCCCGGCGGATGAGTGACAAGCAAATGCGCGCAAACCTGGTAGCGATTTCCGAGTTGTGGTACCAGGTCTCTACCCGAAGCCTCGCGGAGGCGGTTGCTTCGGTAAATGCGGAGCTGGGACAGACCGATGCCGAACATAGAGTCCATTTCGCCGAGATTGAGTTTTCACCTGAGCATGCTTTTTCCGCGCCCGATACGTTACTGTGGAATTTCAAGTTTGGATCTACAAATCTCTCCGGCTTGCGACACGCGATTGTGGTGCTGACTTTTGGCACCGCTGCTTACAAGCCCGATGATGAGGTAAGAGACAAGCGCAGCAAGAGCTGTAAAGAGACTTACCGGAAGCCGAAAGAGCGTGAAGACAAGGCGCAGAAAGAGCGGCGCGAGGTCAAGTACCTGGCTTGTCGCTACGCCTCGTTGGGACACCCTAATAAGATGGGCGCCTTGATCTACACGGAAACAATCAAGGGTCAATTACAGCGGCTGGTTAACCGAGCTGGTTGGTTAAGAAAGCCAGACTCCTTACAAGCGCATCCCGCAAACTAGAAGGACTTCAAAAATGCAGAATCTTTCTCCCGACACTCCATTTCGACGCGGCGTCGTTCAGCCAGTTTATTGTATTAAAGCCGGCTGGAGCCTGGTGAGAGATCAATACTGGCTCTTCGTCGGGATGGCTTTCATAGGGTTCTTCCTGGGCAGCCTGGTGCCGTTCGGTATCATCCTTGGACCGATGATGTGTGGCATCTACATGGCGCTTTTCCGGCGCCGGCGCGGTGAGTTCGTCGAGTTTGGCATTCTCTTCAAGGGCTTCGACTACTTCGGTGAAAGCGTAGTGGCCACGCTCATACACTACGTTCCGATGGTGATACTAATCATTCCCTTCTACATCGTGCTTTACGGCGGCTTGTTCTTAATCCTCCCGCAGCAAGGCGGCGAGCCCGACCCCTCGGTTCTCTTCACCTGGTTGGCCGTGATGGGAGTACTTGGTCTGGTCATGACGGTCTTGATGATTCTCCTTTCGGTTATGTTCATGTTTTCCTATCCGTTGATAGTGGTTCGTAAGATGCCAGGCATTGAAGCCGCCAAACTGAGCGCAAAGGCCGGGTTGGCAAACTTCTGGCCCTTGTTCGGATTGCTGTTGCTCAACGGACTGATGTCATTAGGCGGCTTACTCCTCTGTTATGTGGGAATATTTCTGGTGCTGCCAATAACCTTTGCGGCCGTCTCCGTCGCTTATGAACAAGTGTTCGGTCTGAGTGAGGGACAAGGTCCGATTCTGCCGCCGCCGCCACCAACCTTTACTTGAGTTTGTCGCGAGATGCCCCCGCCCCAACTTATCATTCGCGGCCAAAGAGTCGTCCTCCCGGACTCGCTATCTCCGGCCTCGGTTCATGTTCATGACGGCCGCATCGCTGGCATCAGTTCGTATGACGACGTGACTGCCAACTGTGAGATCGTCGAAGCTGGCGAGACATCAATCGTGATGCCCGGACTAGTGGACACTCACGTGCACATCAATGAGCCAGGTCGGACCGATTGGGAGGGCTTTGCGACTGCCACGCGTGCGGCGGCGGCGGGTGGCGTAACCACTTTGGTAGACATGCCCCTCAACAGCATCCCACCCACTACCACCGCCGCAGGTCTTAGATCGAAGGTTGAAGCTGCTTGTGGCCAGTGTTCTGTCGATGTTGGTTTTTGGGGCGGCGTCGTTCCCGGGAACACAGGCGAGTTGGCTGCGCTGACGGAGGCGGGTGTGGTGGGGTTTAAGTGTTTCTTGATTCACTCGGGTGTCGACGAGTTTCCGAATGTCACTGAAGCGGATCTACGCCGGGCCATGCCCGAGCTGGCACGGCTGGGTGCGGTCTTGATTGTTCATGCAGAAGTGCCGGGCCCGATTGACCAGGCCGGCGTTCCTGATTGTCATGCGCCGGGACAAGGAAGGTCAGCAGACGGAGACTTCTATCCCTCCGCTTATAAGACCTTTCTCGAATCACGCCCGCGCGAGGCTGAGAACGAGGCGGTCGCATTGATGATCAAGTTGGGCCGTGAATTTGGCACACGCATCCACATCGTTCATCATTCGTCGGCCGACGCTTTGCCGATGCTGCGCGAAGCTCGGGCAGCCGGGGTGAGCATTACCGCAGAGACCTGTCCTCACTATCTCGTGTTTACTGCGGAAGAAATCAGCAATGGAGCTACTGAATTCAAGTGCTGCCCGCCAATTCGTGAGCGCGAAAACCGCGAGCAGCTTTGGCAGGCCCTGGCTGAGGGAACGATAGACATGGTGGTTTCCGATCATTCACCGTGTCCACCAGACATGAAACTGCGTGAGAGTGGAGATTTTCTTAAAGCCTGGGGCGGCATCTCTTCTTTACAGCTTCGCCTCCCGGCAACCTGGACCGCTGCACAACGTCGTGGCCATTCAATCGAAGATCTGGCGCGTTGGCTGTGCCAGGCGCCGGCGACGCTAGTCGGTCTGGCAGATCGCAAAGGCGCAATCCGTGTCGGCAGTGACGCCGATATTGTGATCTGGCATCCGGAGAGGGAGTTCGTCGTGGGGCCGGACATGCTCCATCACCGCCACAAACTAACACCCTATGCCGGACGAACCCTGGCTGGCGTAGTCGAAAAGACTTTCCTTCGCGGCGAGAAGATATATGATGCCGGCGAATTCGCGCCCGAACCCATAGGATTGTTGCTAAGAGTAGGAGCTTTGTGAGACTCGAGCAGCGACGCCGGCATTTTGCAGTTTGGGAAAGGTGGTTCGCAAAGTGATTCAGTGCCGAGAGTTATGATTCCACGTCGGGGGTAATAATGTGTTGACCTATCAGCAGGCTGAGAGATTAGCAGTAGCTTGGGTTGATATCGTACTAGACGGAATAGGTGCAATTGTCCCTCAGCATACAATGACGCGGCCTTATGGCTGGGTCTTTTTCTATCAACGCAAACAGTATCTCACTGAGCCGAAGTTTGAACATATGCTGGTTGGGAATGCACCCATCATCGTGGATCGGATTGACGGGGAGCTTAGAGTTACTGGCACGGCAAAGCCTACCGAGGAGTACTTAACCGAGTATGAAGCAACCCTGCCGGTAGCAAGACTCAAAATGAGGCCTGAGTTTCCGCCAAAAGCAATCTAACCACGGGTATTCAGTAGATGGACTTCATTGAACTGGTAGATCTGGCAAGCGAGAAATTGGGTGGTGCGGTGCTCGTCGCCAACGACGAGTTCTTTGCGCCCAAGGAAAATCTGCTCAAGTCCAGTGCGCCGGAATTTATCGAAGGCAAGTACACCGATCTCGGCAAATGGATGGACGGATGGGAAACTCGACGACGTCGCACTCCGGGCTATGATTGGTGCCTCATTCGACTGGGATTGCCGGGGATCATACGCGGAGTCATCGTCGACACGTCCCACTTCCGTGGCAACTATCCCGAGCAATGTTCGCTCGAAGGTTGCACAATTGATGGTCAACCTCCCGTCGAACAACTCAGCAGTGAAGAAACTGAATGGACTGAGATTCTGTCACTGTGCAACTTGGTCGGCAATTCGCCAAATCTATTTGAGATCGGGAAGCACAACCGGTTCACGCATCTGCGTTTCAAGATCTATCCGGACGGTGGGGTTGCGAGATTGAGAGTCTACGGCGAGGTCGTGCCAGATTGGGACAGACTTAAACGCAGTGGCAGCGAGATCGATCTGGCAGCAGTCGAAAACGGCGGTCTGGTGCTCTCTTGCAGCGACATGTTTTTTGGCCACAAACACAACTTGATTATGCCGGGGCGTGCGGTGAATATGAGTGATGGCTGGGAGACGAAGCGGCGCCGTGGTCCCGGTCACGACTGGGTAACAATCAAGCTTGGCAAGCCGGGAAGAATTCGTTCCGTCGAGGTTGATACGTCGTACTTCAAAGGCAACTTTCCCGATAGCTGCTCGCTGGAAGCGTGCCAGTCGAACGGGAACATCCTTCCTGCACACCTTGAGTGGAAGCCGGTGCTGCCGCGAACGAAACTACAGGCACACACACGCCATCTCTTTGAAAACGAAGTCCTGGATGCCGGAGCGATCTCGCACGTGAGATTCAATATCTTTCCGGATGGCGGCGTCAGCCGGCTGCGGTTGTTTGGCCGGGCCGAAGAATCATAGGTTCGGAGAGTCGATTTGGAGTCTGGTTTGCAGCATCTGAATGCGTTGCCGGCAATTGAAGCTGAGGCGGAGTTTGCCAAGTGCTGTGGCTCGACGAATTGGGCGCGACGCATGGCTGCCGAGTGTCCCTTTGCGAATTCGGACGAGCTGATCACGATCGCGGATCGTATCTGGTGGTCGCTGGCACCGGCTGACTGGTTGGAGGCGTTTGCGAGTCACCCCAAGATCGGTGAAAACAACGCGGCGCGTGCTACCGCAGCAGAAGTTCAGCGTTGGGCTGCGCAGGAACAGTCCGGCGCGCATGACGCCGCGCAGGAGACAGTGAACTCGCTGGCCGAACTCAACCGGGAGTATGAAAAGAAGTTTGGCTACATCTATATTGTGTGCGCAACCGGAAAGAGTTCCGAAGAGATGCTGGCAATTCTTCGGGAGCGGTTGCCGAACGATGCGGAAACGGAATTACGTACCGCGGCTCGCGAGCAGTCTCGCATTACCAAACTGCGACTCTGGAAACTATTAGACCAATGAGTACCATTTCAACCCACATACTTGATACGGCCCACGGCAAGCCTGCAAATGGAGTCGCGGTCTATCTCGAAAGTCAGAAGAGTGATGAGAGCTGGGAACAACTCACCCACGCCTGGACTGACGAAGAAGGGCGAGTGAAGCCTTTTTTTCTGCTCGAAGAACCATTGGAGGCGGGGACCTACCGGTTGATCTTCGACACGGAGGCTTATTTCTCGTCCCTCGAACTTAAGTGCTTTTATCCGCAAGTCTACGTGGTGTTCACGATCGGCGATGAACCTCAGCACTATCACATACCACTTTTGATTAGTCCGTTTGGATATTCAACGTATCGTGGAACCTAGCGGATGATTCTTGACCCTACTCTGAGTGAATGGCTCAACCTGATCCTGCGTTGGGTGCACGTCTTTGCCGGCATCATGTGGGTAGGCACCACCTACTACTTCACCTGGCTTGATGCGCGACTTACCGAAGAGGAAAAGGCAGCGGCCAACACCGGAACTCCGGCCCAAATCTGGATGGTCCACAGCGGCGGTTTTTATGTGGTCGAGAAGCGCAAAGTTCCCGACCTCGTTTCGCGCCACCTGCACTGGTTTCGCTGGGAAGCGGGAACTACCTGGCTGAGCGGCTTCGCGCTCCTGGTCCTCGTTTACTACCTTGGCGGCGGCGCACTGGTGGACCCGGATGTGAACGAGATTAGTGTCAAATGGGCAGTTGCCCTGGGAATCGGACTGCTACTCGGAGCCGGAATCGTCTACGACGTGATGATGATGTCACCACTCGGACGGCATGAACGAGCCTTCGCGGTTATTGGCTACCTGATGATTGTCGGGACCAGCTACGGACTTTCACACGTTTTCAGCGGTCGCGCCGCTTACATTCATCTGGGCGCAATGTTTGGCACCATCATGGCCGGCAACGTTTGGCTGCATATCCTTCCGGCCCAAAAGAAAATGATCGCCGCCATCAAGGAAGGGCGAAAGCCTGATGACGCGCTGTCGGCGCAGGCCAAGTTGCGGTCAAAGCAAAACACATTCATGGCCGTGCCCGTTGTCTTTCTCATGATCAGCAATCACTTTCCCGGGGTCACGTATGGCGACCGCTATGGTTGGGCGATTCTTTCGATCCTCGTCCTCCTTGGGTGGATTGCGGCGAAGTTTATCCGCCGCGCCTAATCGGTGTATGCATGGCCGGGTAACACAGAACCAGTCCCACGACAAAAATGATCGCTCCCAAGATCGCCGGCGCCAGGTGAAACAGACTGGTGTATCCAACTACGGGATGTACACCAATAGCCGCTGTAAAACCTACCAGGCCTGAGAAACAGATTGCTTGCCAGAGACTCCGCGAAGGCCGGGCGCACCAGACGCAGAAGAAGACCATAATCCCGGTGGTGCAGATAGCCCCGCCAAAACCAGCGCGGTCATGAGCAATCAAAGGAACCAGCCGCGCGCTGATCGCCTTCAGTTCAGCAGGCTGCAAGCCCATGAATTCGAGATCCTGCGGCACAAAGACCCAAGTCATCCCAACGGTCATCACCGTCAGACCGCCGAGAATCATTCCGACGGCCGTGGCCAGCAGCAGCGCACGTCCGATCCCAAAGGATGAAGCCCATGAAATATTTGCTCCCGGACGAAAAAGCGATCGCACACTCACGGGTGGTTTCAGTAGCGAACGCGAGCGACCCAATCCAATGATCAGGAAGGGAACAAGCAGCAGGGTGCCGACGCCGTGCCAGGTATCCAGATAACCGTAACCCAGGTAGGCGAGGAAACTGCTAAACCCGGAAACGCCGCTGAGAATAAAGAGCCACCAGCCCCAGGCTTGACCCTCCCGCAGGGGAAATTCCGCCACCCACATGTACAGCGTGCCAATAGAGATGAGCGCTCCGCCAAAAGCGACGCGATCATGGAACATGAAATGGACCACGCGGCAGTTATTTATCGCACAAAGTTGTTCTGCGGTAATGCCCAGGAACTGCACGTCGTGTGGTAGGAACTGCTGGTTTATGGAAAGGAACAAAGCGAAGCCGCCCGAGAGTATGAGACTGAGACCGAAGAAGATCAGCAGCGGGCGGCCATCACCCACCAGAACCGCGATCAGGCCCTGATCGTCATGGGCCCCCGAGTCAGTTTTCAGATCCATTTCGTGAGACTTCGTTGATCGAGTCGTGTTTCAGCGATCGGCCAAAGCCTTAACGATCTCCAGCGCCAACACATCCCCAGATTTGTTTGCCGTTGCAGCCACATGCAAATCCGCTGTGGCGTAAGCGGCGCGGCGCTCAATGTAGCGTCCGCGGGCTGCCTGTTTGTTCGGGGCGAGGGGCCGGCCATCGTCGCTGGTCACGATCCGCTGCCAGCAGAGATTGAATGGTGCGTCAAGCCAGACACTTATACCGCCCGCCGAGCGGACCAGCGCACGATTTCCGGGAATGGTCCAGGCGCCGCCGCCGAGTGCGATAACTCCGGCCGCATTATTATGAAGGACGTCGCGAAGTACCCCGGTTTCGATCTCACGGAAAGCGGGCTCGCCATCTTCTTCAATGATCTGCTTTGCGGAGCGAGCTTCCTGCTTGAGGATCTGCCCGTCCAGATCGATCATTTCCAAATCGAGCCGCAGCGCGAGGGCCTGCGCGACGGTGCTCTTGCCTGAGCCCATGAAGCCAGTGATGACGACGAGCGGATTTTTCATTTCGTCATTTCTCATTTGACGTTAGTCATCGCTGGAGCTTCTACTTTTCGACGAGCGATTCCAGGAGAGTGAAAAACTCGGGAAACGAGACGGCCACGGCCTCGGCTCCGGCGATCTCTGAATCACCTGACGCGGTAAGCGCCGCTACCGCGAAGGCCATCGCGATGCGATGATCTCCATATGAGTTGAGCTTCGCCCCACGCAATTGTGTGCGACCCTGGACCCTCAGGCCGTCTGCAAACTCTTCAACTTCCGCGCCCATAGCCTGCAGGTTCTTCACTGTGGTCGAGATGCGATCGCTCTCCTTGCGTCTTAGCTCACTCGCGTCGCGAATCTCGATCCCTCCAGCTATCTGTGTACCCACCACCGCGAGCAACGGCAGTTCATCTATCAATTGGGCAATCAAATTACCACGCACCATCGTCGAATCCACTGGAGACGGCGCCTCTGTGCTCAGCGAGCCCTTCACTCGAACTCGACCTATCGGTTCAAAGCCTTCTTCTCCTTCGTTACTTACTTCGATCTCCATACCAAGCGAACGAAGCATGGTGACAAACATTGTGCGAGTCGGGTTGAGTCCAACACCCTCGACCTCCAGATTCGAATCGGGGAGCATGGCCGCGGCGGCGATCAGAAACGCAGCGGATGAGATATCGCCGGGCACGCTAGCGTCGCGAGCGGAAAAACTCACTGGTCCATCGATCGAGAGCGTACCGTCGTCACTCTTTTCCATTGGCACGCCAAACCATTTCAGCATCCGTTCAGTGTGATCGCGCGTTAATTCTCGCTCAACTACCTCGGTGCGTCCCTGCGCGTTGAGCCCCGCCAGCAGCACACACGACTTCACCTGGGCACTTGCAACCGGCATCTCGTAACGAATCGGTTTCAGTGGCTTGCGGCCCTTGATCGTAAGCGGAGGTTTTCCATTTTCCGATTCGAGCACGGCACCCATCATCTGCAAAGGTTCGATGATCCTTTGCATGGGACGGGAGCTCAAGGAATCGTCTCCGGTCAAAGTGGAAGAGAAGTCTTGCCCAGCCAGCACACCCGCCAGGATACGCATCGTCGAACCGCTGTTGCCGCAGTAGAGCGAGTCGCTGGGGGCGCGCAGGCCACTCTCGCCGGCGCCTTGAACAATCACGGCGCTGCCTTCTGATTGAATTGAGACCCCGAGCTTTCGCAAACAGGAAAGGGTCGAAGCGCAATCTTCGCTCGGAGCATAGTTGGTGATCCGTGACGTGCCGTTCGCGAGGGCGGCAAAGATCGCGGCCCGATGTGAGATTGATTTGTCGCCAGGGAGTTGAGCTCGCCCGTTGATTCGCCGAGCCGGTGTGATTTTCATCGGGCTATCTTACCCTGAGTCGTTATCGCCTGAACTTTGAAAAGACGCGTTAATGACGAGTGACGTCCGGGATTCTACTGTAGATTGCTGCGACTGATGACTGACTTGCCGAGATGGTCACCGATTTCCGCAATAATGAAAGGTTTGATGCCGTCCCGGCCAGTCAGACTAAGCCAGAGCGCTCCACCTTCAGGCTCAAGTTCAATAGCAAAGCCAAAGAATGGGCAGCACAGCCTTTCGAACGCGACGAACTTCGTGGTCCTCAACAAAACGTCGGCATCGTTAGGGAGCCTGAACGCGTAACCGTTCGGAAGCTCTCGAATATCTTCAACGGAACGAAACAACTGGTTTATCGTAACCATGTGCTCGTCCTTTCTGTCGGGCTCAATCGCGCTCATGTCGCAGGCAAATGCTGACACTTTCTCTGCGTTTGCATCGTTCATCTACACGGCTCCTCACTTTCTCGGCCAATACATGATGATAAATACCCCAACGAGCGCGACCATGCCGCCGATAATATCGAACTTATCAGGCGTAACCCTATCGATCCGCCAACCCCACAAGATCGAAAGGACAACGAACACTCCCCCGTACGCGGCATAGACTCTGCCAAAGTTCGCGGGCTGAAGGGTAGGTATGATTCCGTAGAGGACAAGTATGATTGCGCCCGCCGCAGCGTACCAAATGCTCCTATTCTCGCGCAGCCAGAACCAAAAGAGATAACCGCCACCGATCTCGCACAACCCGGCCAAGAGGAAAAGCGCTAATGATTTAGTCAGTAACATAATTGATTAATCCTCATCGCGTCGCATGTGCACAGCCTCTACTTATCTATCTGTTGAGCATTGTAAATGACCCGGTCCCCTTTCGAGCGTTATCTTGACATCCGGGTAGCCAGCATGTTAAACCCTCGGTCTTCCGATAGCTTTTGGTAGTACCAAGCACAACCAAGGTCAGCGTCGAGTGGCTCTTGGACAGGCCACGCTTTTCACCAGTGACTGCAGAGACGATTGAACTCACGTTGCCCAGCCGTATTGAGGCTATTGATAAAGCTGCCATCGCAGTTGCCAAACTCGTCACCAGCTCGGGTATTGATGAGGATGCCGCATTTGGACTCGACATGGCGGTGCGCGAGGCTCTGGCAAACGCTGTGATTCACGGAAACAAGCTCGACGAAGCAAAACTCGTCGAAATCACGGTAAAGAGCTCCCCTGATTTTCTTGAAGTCAGCGTTCACGACCAGGGACAAGGGTTCAATCCAGACACCATTTCAGATCCGACCAAAGAAGAAAACATCCTCAAGAGTTCCGGACGCGGTATCTTTTTTATGCGGAACTTCTTTGATGAAGTCGATTGGTCGATTTCCCACGAAGGCGGCACTACGGTGCGCATGATCAAGCGACGAGTTAATTGATAAAGGAGATCCCGTATCATGGCTGAGTTGAATATTGAGGAGCGTCAAGCCGGAGATGTGACCGTGCTTGATATGAAGGGAAAGATCACCATCGGCGAAGGCAGCGTGGCTCTCCGGACCGCCGTCCGTCGCATGCTCGAGGAAGGCAAGAAGAAGATCTTGTTGAACCTCGCAGGCGTGGGTTACATCGATTCGAGTGGCATCGGCGAGCTGGTTTCCAGCTACACAGCCATCGAAAAGGATGGCGGCCAATTGAAGCTGCTCAACCTCACCCAGAAACTCCAGGACCTGCTGACTATTACGAAACTACTCACCGTCTTTGACGTATACGAGAGCGAGCCGGACGCCCTCAACGGATTCAAATAAGACGGCGGCAGAGTGCAGATCCCCGGTTCGCGACTACTAACAGTTAATGGAGATTTGAGTTATGGCAGAGCTTGAGCTGAAAGAACGACAAGCAGGTGACGTCACCATCCTCGACCTGAACGGACCCGTGAGAATGGGCGAAGGCAGCGTGGCTTTGCGCGATACGACGCGCCGGCTAGCCGAGGAAGGCAAGAAAAAGATCTTGCTCAATCTGGGTGGCGTTAAGTACATGGATTCGAGCGGCATCGGCGAACTGATTGCCAACTACACCACCATCAGCCGACAGGGTGGCCAGGTCAAGTTATTGAATCTTACCGACAAGATCCAGGATCTTCTTGTGATCACCAAACTCCTGACTGTGTTCGACGTCTACGACAACGAAGCTGAGGCCTTGAATAGCTTTAAATAGGTAACGGGTGTCGGGTGCCGGGTGTCGGTCGAGATCAAATTGTCTGACACCTGAAACCCGGCACCTGACACCTGATCCAAATGTTTCGCGCCACGTTTCGCCGTCTGCTCGCTATCGATGATCCACCCGAGCGGACGGCACTTGCTTTTTCAATCGGTGTTTTCATCGCCTTCTCCCCTTTCCTTGGGCTGCACACGATTGCTGCGACCTTGGTAGCATTCCTTTTCCGTTTCAACAAGATCGCAATCTACGCAGGGACTTTTCTCAACAATCCGTTCCTGACACTGGTGCCGATCATTGTGGCGTCCTACGCGCTTGGGGCGTTAATGCTCGGGCGCCCGTTGAGCATTCCACCTGAAGGAGTGGAGCTAATAAAGAACCCACACCTCCTGAGCAGCGACTATTACAACCAGGTATTCGTCCAGAGCTGGTACGTAGTTGCGCCCTTTGCCCTGGGCGCCACGCTGCTTTCGGTGATTTGTTCGGTGCTGGCATATCCATTAACATTGTGGCTGCTGCGCAAGCATCGTAAGCGTAGGGAAAAATCGGCTTAGCGGTGTTAGCCCGGCTACTTGGTAATCGGGAGAAATATGATTCGCTTGCCGCGTAATGCCACTGATGAGCAGATCCTGGATCTGATCCGTGCATGGAGCGAATTGTTGGCGCAAGAGAGATATGAAGAAGCATTCCAGATGTTGCGCTACCATCCGATCGAGCATTGGTCGCCGAAATTGATTAAAACCGTCGTTACAAATTACGGTTTGATCGAGCCTCGGAAGGAAGGCGCTAAGTTCAAGGTCACTTCCTTAACTGACAATCCCGAGGGGCGAGCCTTTCATGGAGTCGAGTGGTATGGCGATGATCCGAATAGGCCGGCTGCGTATCTCGGCATGGCGGGGTTTTCATTGCCCCTGAATGGCGAGTGGAGTGATGTGACCGTGATGTTCGATATTGTGGAAGAGGATGGCGGGTTGGTGCTTCAGTTGGATGAGATTCACGTCCCGTAGCGTCCCTCTGCGCGGCTAACGGCCCTGGCATCTGTGGGACAGGCAAGCGCATCTCTAAGACGCTATCGTTGTCAAAGCATTTCTACTTGCTTGTCATACCCGGGTCGGAGCATACAACCCGGTCGCTACCGCTCGCGGTTCTGACATATTTTATGAGGTCGTTGAAACTGCTTAGTTATATGACGAAATACTTACGCCTAATTGTTACCGTCGCAATCGCTGTCTCGACAATGTCATTGGCGAGCAGTATTGCCTATTCGCAGGCCACACCGACGCCCACTCCTGCTCCCCGCACCCCTGCCACACAGGTCCAGCGGCGCCCAGCCGCAGGCTTCGATCTGGCCGACTATGGTGTGGAGTTTCACGCTGATCCGCGACTGATCGTCATGATGGTAGCGCTGGAGGCCGCCGGCTTCGACCCAGTCCCGAGCGGTCGACAGCCGTCAGCGTTCCGTAGTCAGGTAAGAAAGGACCTTGAGACTCTGGACCCGGATCTTCGCGGCCGGCTGCGCGCCTTCTATGAACGCAACAAACTCCCCGCGCCGGCCACCGCCGCCGATCAGTCGGCGCGTTATGTTTCGTTGGCGTTAACGCTCGGTCCACCTCCATCGCTTGACGCTCCCGACAGGTCCGATGATCTTCCCGGCGGGATATTGGAAGTGCTCGACTTCGCATCCCTGTTGCGAGAGTTTTATCGCCGCTCCGGAGTTGATGAACGACTCATTTCTTACACGCGAGCACACCAGGCTGAAGGTGACCGGCTGCGACCGCCGGCGGCTGAACTGATTCGTTCGGTACTCACCTATCTTCACACCCAGCCGATTACGACCTCGGTCGAGCGCGTCGTCGTGAAAGCTCCGGCGAGCGGAAAGAAAAAAGCCGCTTCCAGGACGGAAATGCGCGAGCATGTGCGACGATTTTATATCGTGCCCGATTTGCTGGCGGCGCCGGGCGCGATTAACTTCCGGGTGATCGGAGATGACTATTACGCAATCCTTCCCGAACGAACTGACCCGGTCTCCTCAGAATTGAGGCGAGCTTATCTTCAATATGTAATTGACCCGCTGATGTTGCGCTTCAACCAGGCGATCGCCGGCCGCCGAGATCAAATCAAACAGATGATCAGCGAGCGCGAGAAGACAGGGGCCACAGTCACTCCCGACGTATTTATCGTAGTTTCGCGATCGTTGGTCGCCGCGGCTGACGCCCGCTATGAGGAATCGAGAAGGCTTGAGGCTCTCTCCCGCGACGTGCGCGGCAAAATTGATCGGGCTCCGAACGAAGCCGCGCGCGCCGCGATAGTCCAGGAAACTCGCGCTGCGATCAGCGCTGTTCAGGACGACGCCATCTCCAAGCTCGCTGACGACTATGAGAATGGCGCCCTGCTCGCTTTCTTTTTTGCCGATCAGTTGAAGGGCATCGAGAGCAGCGGCTTTGATGTGGCCAACTTTTTCGTGGACATGGTCTCCTCTTTCGATCCGGTTCGCGAGAGTAAGCGCCTCACCGAAAATGCCGAGGCTCGTCAGCGAGCCCGGGCGGCCAGAGAAGCGCGACTCGCAGCCAGAAGAGCAGAGGTGGAGACTCCCGTCGTTTATTCAGAAGCCGCGACCGCAAGGAACGCTGCGCTCGTCAAGCAGCTTACGGAGATCGAGGACATTCTCCGTCTGAAGGACTACCAAAATGCGGAGACGCGTTTGAAGGGGTTGTTGACGGACTATCCTCGCGAGCCGCGCGTCTTTTTCGCGTTGGCCCAAACGGCGAGTCTGGCCGCTGCCGATGCAACAGACGAGAACGTTCAGGCTGAGCGTCTGAATCGAGCGCTAGGAAACTATCGCTTAGCGGTGGCGGCGGCCTCGCCGGAAACGGACCGTCCACTCATCTGCCGTGCCCACGAAGCGATGGGCCGGATGCATGCTTTCCTGGATAACACGGGCGAGGCCGCGAAAGAGTTTGACGAAGCGATCAAGATCTGCGATGCGCGCGGAACAACTTACAACGAAGCGGTCGAAGGTAAGAAAAGGTTGAGTCAGCCTTAGGAAGGCCTCGGGCGAAAACGTGAAGAGGGGAACAGGGTAGGTTACAATCCCGTTCCCCTTTTCTCATACTAAGCTTTGTTTGGGGGCAGATCGTATGACAACAGTTGTTCGCCTGAAGTTGATACTTGTCCTGATCGCAGTGCTAGCGGGAGTTACAATAACTCTCGCGCTTCCGCCACAAGATTCGACGCTCACCACCTGGACGCCGCCATCCACTCGTAAAGCGAAAACGCCCTTCGCTCCAAGGCCTCTTGGCGGAGATAATATTTTCAAGGGCGAAGCTGAAAAATGGCTTGCTAACTCTATCGTAAAGTTGGAAGTCGGGTTCCTGATGCCAATTGACGACAAGTTTGTGAACGAATACCTTTCGCAAGTTGGCAATCACCTTGTAGCGCATTCTGTCGCTCCAGCAAAGCAGCATCAGTTTATTGCCACGTATGACTTAGTTGCGAATGCTATGACAGTCGGAGGTGGTCGCATTTACATCTCTCGTGGAATGCTCAATCAGGTCGAAAACGAAGATGAGTTAGCAGGGGTATTGGCTCATGAAATCGCACATGATGCTTTCGGGCACGCCCCAAAAACGGTTACCCGACAACTCTTCTGGATGACCGGTGTAAGAAAGGTCAAGACGGCTGAGGAGGTTGAATCTGCGCTCGCCAAGCTGCTGGCTGAATATGAGAAAAAGCCATTGGCTGCTATTGGCGAAAGCCTTTTGGGATTCGCTCGTTTTGATGAGCTTGAAGCTGATCGCGCGGCTTTCTACAATACTTACAAAGCTGGCTACAATCCCCATGCGCTGGCCACAGTGTTGAAGCGTATGGAGCGTGACATGAAAGAAGAGATGGGCGAGGAAGATGGTTGGGCTCAGTTTATCGTCCTGCTTTTTGGCAGTCATCCGCCGACACCTCAACGCTCGATGGCATTCTCATGGGAATCGAATTTTGTAAAGATGCCGCCGAAAGATTCTCATTACCAAAGTGCCGCTTTTAACGCCATGAAAGCGAAAGTTGCAAAGTTACCGAAGTAAACTCGAAGGTTCAAATTAAGGCGTACCCAAACAGGCGCTTTAGAAGGGAAAAGGAGAACCGGGTCATCAATCACCCGTTCCCCTTTTTTCCTTTTACCCTCTTTCCCCCTGTTCCTGCTTGCTTAGATCGGTCGCGAAACTTTCTTAGCTCGTCCGCTAGGCACTCCCTCAATATTGACGTTGATCTCCGGGATCGTGGGAAGATCAATGCGCGGAATCATTATGTTGATGGGCGGAATTGTTGGTAAGTTGATGCGCGGGAGAATCACTCGGCGCCCTACTTGCGCGGGTGTTCCCGGAGCAACTATTGTCGGGCTGGTAGCCGCCTTCGGAGTAACTGTGATGCTGCGTTGATGCTTATCGCGAACGATGGTGAGCGTAACGTCACCTTCCTTCTTTTTGCCGAGCGCCCGGGTGAGATCGCCGGCATCTTCAACCTTCTCACCATCCACTGCGGTAATTACGTCTCCCGCTTTGATTCCTGCTTTGGCCGCCGGGCTATCCTCCCCGACGGAAGTCACGAGAACTCCCTTTCCATCCGCGATGCCGAAGAACTCAGCAAGTTGTTTCGTCAATTGAGTCGTGCTCACGCCGATGCGCCGATTGTTGCCGAAGGCAAATACGAAACCGTCATGTTCCGAGTCGGGTCCTTCCCACTTCCAGACCCTCGCTCCGGGGGCTGTCAGGCCCTCCAGACCGTCCGGTCCTTCCAGACCCTTGAGTCCTCCCTTAAATCCCTCCAACTTGTGCCACGCATCCATGGAGTTCTCGCGTTTGCCGATGGTCACGGCAACTTCCTGTTCCGATCCGCCGCGACTGATGCCGAGTCGTACCGACTGGTCTGGAGCAACTTCCGATACCAACCGAGACAATTTCCGCGTACTAGTGACGCTCTCGCCGTCGAATCGCAGAATCACATCATCCTTTTTTAGACCGGCCTTTTCGGCTGGGCTATCTTTCACGATGCTGGTGATACCGACGCCTCTCGCTTCGCGCATGCCATAGCGACCCATGTTCTCTTTATTAATGTCCTCGGCATGAACGCCAAGGAAGCTCCCGCCGTCAATGAACATGGAAAACGACTGGGTAAAAGGTTCGCCGGGCGCAGGTGGCATCGCGGGAGCGGGCGGTGCGGTGGGAGCGGACGGGGTTTGTTGAGCTATAACGACAGAAACTGCCAAAAATAGGGAGATAAGGAGAGAAAGCACGCTTCTAGTTGTCATGAACGGAAATCCTCCGGAAAGATTTTACCGGTTTACACGCGGCAAAAGCGGCCGAGTTCCAGAAATACCTGTGGGGTGGTTGACTTTCTGTGGTGCGAGTGGCGACGCGCTCGGAACTCCGTTAGGAGTCCAAATGTTTATAGCGTGAGCCGCCCGGGCGAGATGCAAGAACTCCTTTAGGAGTTCAATGTCCGTCTACGCGCGAGACACATTTCACTCCTAAAGGAGTGAGGATCCGTGCCGACGGGATGGCTATAAACATGCGACCACTACGTGGTTGGTGACTAAGCTAGAACTGGATCCATGTTATAGCGTGCGTTCGGCGAGATGCAAAAGAACTCCTTTAGGAGTTCCATGTGCCTTCTACCCGCGAGGCACATTTCACTCCTAAAGGAGTGAAGATCCATCCGGACCCGATGACTATAAACATGCAACCACTACGTGGTTGGTGGTGACTACGTTAGAACTGATACCGCAAGGCAAACTGCATTACGCGTCCGGCTTTGGTTTCACCCAACGGAGCCTGCGTCGAGGTGAACTGTCCGAAGTCGGAATTCGGACTGCCGCCAAGGAATGGATCCTGCCCTAAACTCAGGTCCGAAATAGTTAGTCCCTCGAAGCGTTGAGTGTTGGTGACATTAAACACTTCCCAGCGAAACTGCAGAGTGTGACCTTCCCAGGGCAGCTTGAATGACTTGTACAGTCCCATATCAAGCGCGATATATCCCGGCGCGCGCAAGACATTTCGGTCACCGACTTCCCCGGGCCGAGCTGCACGGAAGCTCCGGTAGGCAGCCTGTGGATCACTAAAGATATTCGGTGTACCGGAGGCTGTCGGAGAAGATGCGATAGGGTTGACTCGGACGCCGTTTGATTGGACATTCCAGTTCGTTGCCCATACGCAGCAATCGAAAGGCGTCTGTATCGGCAGCCCACTATTCCAGCGGAAGATACCGGTGGTCTGCCAACCGCCCAGCACCGCATCCGCAAAGCTATTCATGTTGCCAAAGAACTTCTTGCCGCGGCCCAATGGGACACCCACCACCCAGTTGGCATTGATGATGTGGCGCGAATCGAAATCGGAACTCGCATAGTTCTGATCAGGGAACAACGCGTTGACGATGAACGCGGTACCGTAGCTGGTTGAATTCTGCAGACCGGAAGCATTGTCGAGAGAATGCCCATAGGTGTAATTGAAATCGAAGGTGAGGTCGTTGCTTAAGCGCTGCCGCAGGCTGAGTTGCAGCGAGTTGTAGTTCGACCTGGCCACTGTCGAGAAGGCCGAGAGGGCGCCAAACTGCGGTTGGTAGAACATGTTGTTGGACCGGGCCGGCCCGCCCCCAAAGGGACACGTCGTGCAGCCCGGACTGTCATCCCAGAGCAGTTGCAGGAATGTGTAGTCAACTGTGTCACCGCCGCCGACCGCCGGAAACGCGACAAAAGCGTAAGCCGCCTGTGTTGCCGTCAAGGACGGATCTCCCCACCAGTCAGCCATGAATGGGAAGAGGTTTTCGAAGAACGGGATCGGCTGTATTGAATTGATCGCCCGGCTCTGATATCGGAAATCAACGAGTTGGTTGACCGCCTCGTAGAAGCTCACCCCTGACTGCGGATCGCGGATGTTGTTTAGTTGCATAATGTCGCGCGTAGCCAATATGTTGCGTGCAAATCGCCCGACATAGCTGGCTTCGAACGACAACCCTTTGCCTAGTTCCCGAGCGTATGACAAGTTGAAGCTGTAGTTGTAGGGGGTCGTGATCCCCTGGTCCAATGACGTTTCGATGCGTTGATCCTCATCGGAAGCGACTGTCAGAGGAAAGGACAGCGAACCGGGGATCGGGCCGGCCGCTCCTGGGAATGGAAGAGCGCGGACGTTTGGATTGAACCCGCTAAATAGTGGGCCCAGCTCGCCGGGGATAACATCGAAGGTATTAGCATTGATGTTGCGGGCCGAAGTAAAGCCGGCCAGATTGTTGAGATCGAAATTGACAGCGAGTTGACTGCCGATGCGATCGTAGGTGGTGCGAAAACCGCCGCGGATTACGCTCTTGCCGTTACGCCCGAAGATACGGCCAAACAGGTTGTCACCGAACTCGGGTGACCAGGCAAAGGCCAGCGAAGGCGAAAAGTTATTCCAATCCTGTTTGTAGTAACCCGGGGCGTTGTTCGCCTTGCCGCCCAGGACGAAAGTAATCGGATCAGTGAAGGGCACACCCTGGTTCGAACTCTCCACTCGACGATTGAAGTAGTCACTCAGATTCACATTTGGGACTACTTGCAGGCCATTCTTCTCGTACACCGGAGTCGAGGTGGACCAGCGGAGCCCATAATTCAACGTAAAGTTGGGACGAATACGCCATGAATCCTGAAAATAGAATTCGTATTCCTCGGTGGCGAAGGATCGGTTGGTTGGTGTCCCGACGGCCTCGAGCTGACCGTCTGCGTTGTAAACAAGGTTCGCGCTGTAATCAGAGTAGCGGCCAATGACTGACGCCAGTGCATCGCGCAGATCGTTTCGACTCTCGAAGTCCGAGAATCCCCGCGTGAGCACGGCTCCCGAGGCGTTGTAAAAGGATGGGTTGATGACAGCCTGGTCATAGGAAGCACCCTGCGAGACGCGATTGTTCTGAATCAGACGAATGTTGGCACCGAGACCAAGGGTATGATTCCCGCGAATCCACGAGACATCATCGACGAAGTTGTGCACCGGAGTCGTTCGGCTGAGTCTGCGCGCGAAACCCTGAGGCGAAAAAATGAAACGGAAATTGACCCGGTTCTCATTCGAATCACCGCCCTGGGTAAAGGACGCGCGCGTGAGTCCGTAATTAAAGCGGTTGACGACCGCGTTTGATACTGCCCAGGTATGACCAACCGCTATCCCTTTTGGATGATTCCACGTACTCAAGGCAGGAGTGTCGGGAAAGCACTGGATGTTGTCACCCGGGGTGCTGCAATCAGGACTGAAGTAGACGGCGCGGGTCACCGTGTCGTTCTGGTAATTGCCGCGCACGAAAAGCGTCTGCCGATCCGTCAGGTTGAAATCCAATCTTCCGATATAGGTATTCAACTCAGTCGGCGTTCTCGCGTTGAAGCGAAAGCCGCTGGTGTTTAGTCCGTCCCCAACCGTCGTATCGTTCGCCGGATAGCGACTGGCCGCGTTTGCGAGCACCGACAAGGCTGCCGGATTGATGCCAGGGCTGGAGCCGTTACGGGCGATATAGGTGTCCTCAATCTCTGTCGGGGTGAGGCAATTTACTCCAGCAGGTGTTCCCGCCGGACAACCTGGATCACTGGCGCCACTTTCTGTCCGATAGCGCACGATTCCCTGTCCAAGCGTCGGCAATGGCACTTCCCTGACTACTGAGGTAGCGGTCGCTTCGCGGAATCCTTCGTAGGTGAAGAAGAAGAAGGCCCGGTTCTTCTTGACCGGTCCACCGACTGAACCGCCGAAGATGTTTCGCAGCAACTGGGGCCGGTCCACTCCGGCAGCGTTGTTAAAGAAATCGTTCGCGGTGGTCACAGTATTCCGGTGCGTTTCAAACAACGAGCCGTGCCATTCATTCGAACCTGAGCGCGTCACTAACGAAACCTGTGCGCCTGACGAGCGTCCCTGCTCGGCATTTGGATTCGTGGTCGTAACTCGGAATTCCTGTAATGAATCTCGCGTCACCCTTAACACGCTGGCAAACGCCTCATCGGTGACGACATCAAGGCCGTCCTGCTGTTCGTTTACATCAACACCATCAAGGGTGATGTTGGACTGGTCCGCCCGGCCGCCATTGACATAGCCGCTTCGGCTCACGCCTGGCTGCAGAGACAGCAAACCAACCACGTTATTGGCATTGAGCGGCAAGTCCACGATGCGCTGTCTTTCGAACGAGCTGCCGATGCTGGCATCGCTGGTGTTGAGCAATGCTTCTGATCCCGAGGTGATGTCGACAGTTTCCGATACGGCGCCGATCTCGAGGTGCACGTCTTGCACAACAGACGTGTCAACCAACGCACTAACACCAGCCAGCGAGCTTTTCTTAAAGCCCTGGGCTTCGACGTCGAGCTTGTACGTCCCTGGCGGAATCGCGGTGAAAACGTAGGTGCCATCGCCGCTAGTCGATTGCGTCCGACTGAAATTCCTATCGGCGTTGGTGAGATTCACCGTGGCGCCAGCTACTGCGTTCCCCTGAGGGTCTTTGATGGTGCCGCGAACGGTCGAGCCCCCTGATTGAGCGTATGCGGTAGTGGCGAACAGTAGCGAAACGAGAAGCGTTGTGAGAAACGAGTTTATGCCAATGATTGATGCGCGTGTTTTCATAGAGCCTCCCAAACTTCCTTTCACACTCCAAGTTGTTGGACGAAATGTCGGTGTCAGCCTTCGACTGTTATTAGCAGCACTCAACTGAAAAGTTGGTTCGATTCCGATAAGGCAGTTACTGTTCCAATTGATTGGTTGGTGATCGCGGGTGAAATCTTGCAGGAGAAATCGCGTTGGTGTGAGTTGAGTGGACTTCTTGATCCGAGGACCTGTTCAAAAGCCCGAGGCTCTTGCAGATTTTGAATTTCGATAATTCGTAAGGGTTTCCGGAGTGTTGGATCGTAGTCAGTTGGTATCCGAAATTATGGTCGGTGTTGTCCGCGCGCGGCTGGCCCGATAACTGATATGAAGACATCCATTTCGTGAGGCCGTTCTTGGATGTGTTGATTTTCCGCCGGGCCGCTAGTTCGCAGTGATTGGTAGATAAACTTCTCGCTTACCGTTCATCTCAACCGCGAGCTTGCCTTCTGAGTGAGCCAGATCGAGATGGGCTACCGCTTCGGAGACAGCGAGGAAGCGATGCACGTCGTCGGTTTCGGGAAACATGTCACGCGACACGTCCCAGGCAGAGACGCCGGCTTTGGGGACGAGTCGAATCACTTCTGCCTGCCGCTCACGAATCGCTCGCAGGTAACGATTGAAAAGCTCTTCGTAGTCATTCACAGGCGCGCCATGGCCGCCATGTACGAGAGTAGGAGCGAAGGTGCGCAAGCGCGCCAGGCTTACGAGGTATTCGGCGAGCGAGGGAAAACGCTTTGACGGGTCGATGGGATCGGGCGAGAGAACCGGGTTGGGGGTAATGCGCTTCAGTACACAGTCGCCGGCGATCACGGTGCGGTCCGCTTCGCGCACAAAAGAACAAGACCCCGGAGTGTGGCCCGGTGTGTGAACTATTCTCAGCGCGCCATTGGCAAACTCCAATTCTGCTTCGTCGCGCAACTCACCGTACTCGTGATCTTCAAAAGAGTCGGCATAGCGGCGCACTTCCGCGTACATCCTGCGCATCCCTTCAATCTCGCTATCGGGTACGCCGGCGCGCGCTAGCAGGTCTCGATGCATTCCGTCCTCAAGACGGCCGATCCGATGCCCGGTCTCCCAGTTGTGTACCAGAACTTCCGCATCCTTCGCTTCATCGCGCAGCGAGCGGGCCAGGCCGCAGTGGTCTTCATGTGCGTGCGTCAGCACAATGCGGCGAATATCGGAGACGCGAAAACGTTCACGTCTGAGTCCCTCGCGCAGGGCCTCAATGGCTTCCTTCGTTTTGGGGCCGGTATCGATCAGGGTGAGCGGATCTTCGGCGATCAGATAGACGTTTACCGGACCGATGTAGAAGGGCGTGGGCAGCGATATGGGGATGATGCGCATGATAGAAGGGGGAAAAGGGGAAAGGGGGAAAAGGGTAAGGGAGAAAAGAAACCGGGTTCTTCTTTTTTCCTTTTCCCTTTCCCCTCTTCCCCTTTTTCCCCCCGGTTCTTCAGTACACGTACTTGTTCGCCTCAATCACAACGTCCGCGATGCGCTGGCGTGCGGCCACCGTATTCATCGGGGTCAGCTTGGTGAAGCGACGCAAAGCAGCCAACAACGTGCGAAGTTCATCGCCCTCAGACATCGCCGCCAGGGTGTTTTTTGCCCGCGCTTCGATGCGTTCGACAGCGTCGTTACAAAACACCCGAGTGATATCGATGTACCTGGCCGCAGCCTCTTCACCTTCGGCGGCCGCCAGTTTTTGCGTGCGGAGAATGGCTGACTCCATCGCGTAGGTGTCCATAATTATGTCGGCAATACCCATCAGAATTTCCTGCTGGTCCGCCAACTTCATCATGTACTTTTGCGCGGCCGTGCCGAGCGTCATCAGCGCCACCTTTTTGGCGTTCTGGGTCAGCTTCTGCTCGGCTGCCAAAACCTGCTCGTCATCGTCGAAGGCCGGCATCTGCGGAGACAGTATTTCGTCCATCAGCGCCTGCGCCGCCGGCAGCAGGGCCAGGTTGCCGCTCAGCGCACTCTTCATCAGCCGTCCTGGAATCAACAGGCGGTTGATCTCGTTCGTACCCTCGAAGATGCGATTGATACGCGAATCGCGGTACGCACGCTCAGCCGGATAGTCGGCTGAGTAGCCGTAGCCACCATAAATCTGGACCATCTCGTCGGCCACAAAGTCACAGTATTCCGAAAGCGCGACCTTGATGATCGAACACTCCGCCGCGTACTCCTCAATAGCCCGCAGCCGGGCGTCCATGTCTTTGTTGTCGACCGCACCGATACCGGCTTCGATCATCCCGAGCGTGCGGTAGATCATCGCTTCGCCCACCCAGGTGCGAATGCACTGCTCGGCAAGTTTCGCCTTGATGGCGCCGAACGAGGAGATGGACTTGCCAAACTGGTGCCGCTCGTTGGCATAGCGGATCGACTCATGCACCATCAGCTTCATGCCGCCAATACACATGGCGCCGAGTTTGAAGCGGCCGATGTTCAGAACGTTGAAGGCGATCTTGTGGCCCTTGCCGACTTCTCCCAGAAGGTTTTCCACCGGTGTTTTGACATCGGAAAGGACCAGGGCGGTCGTGCTCGAGCCTTTGATTCCCATCTTGTGCTCTTCGGCACCCGACGTCAGTCCCGGCTGTCGCTCCACCATGAATGCGCTGAATTTGTCGCCATCCACTTTGGCGAAAACGACGAAGACATCGGCAAAGCCACCATTGGTAATCCACATCTTCTCGCCATTGAGGACATAGTGTGTACCGTCGTCACTCAGGCGCGCCGTCGCTTTCGCGGCCATCGCGTCAGAACCTGAACCAGCTTCGGTGAGAGCGTAGGCTGTCACCAGTTCGCCCGAGGCAATTTTCGCCAGATACTTTTCTTTCGCAGCGTCGGTACCGAAATAGACGAGCGGCAGGAGACCGATGCCGCTTTCAGCGCCAAGCGTGGTGGCAAACGATGCCGAGCGGCCGATGTTTTCCCCGATTAGTGCGGCGCTGGTCTGATCGAGACCGAGCCCTCCGAACTCCTCGGGAATGTTTGCGGCAATCAGGCCGAGGTCAGCGGCTTTCTTGATGAGCTCGCGCGCCAGTTTCCAATCATGTTTCTCGAGTTCGTCGATGTGAGGGACGACTTCGTTGTCCACAAACTGCCGCGTCGTCTCGGCAATCATCCGGTGCTCTTCGTTGAAGTCTTCAGGTGTGAAGACTTCCTGAGGAGTAAGTTCCTCGATCAAGAAGGCACCACCCTTGACTATCTTTTTCTCTTCGACTGCGGCTGACATGGCTTAATTCCTTTCGTTTGTTGAGGGAGGTCTGTTCAGACTTCAGGCAATTGGTTTTAGTTCAGGCGCTCAAAGATTCCGGCTGCGCCCATGCCGCCGCCGACGCACATCGTGACCATTCCATAACGACCGTTGCGGCGCTCCAGCTCGCGGAGAATCGATGCAGTCAGTTTTGCTCCGGTGCACCCGAGCGGATGGCCGAGCGCAATAGCGCCCCCGTTGACGTTTACTTTCTCGATGTCGAGGCCCAGAGTCTTGATTACCGCCAGAGACTGTGCGGCAAAAGCTTCATTCAACTCGATCACGTCAATCTGATCCAAGGTCAGCCCCGCGAGTTTCAGA
The DNA here is from genome assembly GCA_023717565.1 of Pyrinomonadaceae bacterium. Classification (GTDB taxonomy): domain Bacteria; phylum Acidobacteriota; class Blastocatellia; order Pyrinomonadales; family Pyrinomonadaceae; genus PSRF01. The sequence continues at coordinate 28,433 of JAMQPI010000085.1, forward strand.
ACTTTCGGGATAGCGAACACTGGTCCGATGCCCATCTCCTCAGGCGGACATCCGGCAGTTGCATAAGCGACAAATCGGGCCATCGGTTTCAAGCCCAAACTCTTTGCGCGTTCGTCTGACATGACCACCGCCGCCGCGGCGCCATCAGACATCTGAGAAGCATTGCCTGCCGTAATTGTCCCTTTCACATGGAAAGCCGGCTTCAACTTGCCCAGAGCTTCCAGGCTGCTGTCGCGCCTGACACCTTCGTCTTTATCAAAGACCACCTCGCGTCGCTGTTTTCTTCCCTTCTCATCAAGTTCTTCGAAGGTAACGTTCATCGGCACAGTTTCGTCCTTGAACTTGTCGGCCTCAAGTGCGGCTGCCGCCCGTTGATGTGAACGCAACGCAAATGCGTCCTGTTCCTCGCGAGTGACTTCGTACTTGCGGGCCACGTTTTCAGTCGCCAGGCCCATGTTCAAATAGAAATCCGGATAGTGTTCGACGAGATAGGGGTTGGGACGAATGATGTGGCCGCCCATCGGGATCATCGACATCGTTTCGAGACCGCCCGCGATAGCCACTTCGGCGCCACCGGTGCGGATCTTGTCAGCGGCAATAGCGATCGATTGCAACCCGGAAGAGCAGAAGCGATTGATCGTCATCGCGCTGGTTCCCACCGGTAGACCGGCGCGAATCGCCGCCGCTCGAGCCACGTTCATCCCCTGCTCAGCTTCCGGCATGGCGCAACCCATGATCACGTCTTCAACCTCGGCCATGTCCAGACCGCGAACGCGCGCCAACGCTTCTTTAATTACAGCGGCGCCCATTTCATCCGGGCGCGTGTCTCGCAAAGTGCCCTTGGGCGCTTTACCAACCGCTGTGCGAACTGCTGATACGATTACTGCGTCTCTCATAGCTTTAAGTCCAACGTCCAATGCCAGAGTTGACTTCTGGTCTTGAGGGTTCACAATGGTCAGCATACGTTCCACGAATTCACCCGAAACGACACTCAGATCCCTTCGCCTTCAAAATGCGATCATCCTTCATGCTTTCTATAATCAACGGGATCAGGATTAAAGCGGCAAATATCATGGTTGTGTAGAAAGCCAGGTTAAAAACCACGTGTGATGCGGCAGGTAAGCTGTAAAACTCATCACCGGTCGGGATCGCCAGCATCACCCAATTGAACGTCATGTTGATGATAAGGCCGGGCAGGGTAAGGAGTTCCATACGCTGATCTTCGGTAAGATAGCCGACGGCTGTAATAAGGCTGGACGCACAAATCGAGACCAGGCACTTCCACTTCAGAGTGTTTTCGTCGGCCGTATGTTTCACTTATACCCTTCGGTAAACAAACATCTAGTTTCGGAGCGGCTTGCCTGTCTTCAACATGTGCCCAATCCGCTCTTGCGTCTTCCGTTCACCCACGAGTGAGAGAAAAGCTTCTCGCTCAAGATCCAGAAGGTATTGTTCGGAAACTCGAGTTGGATGGTTCAGATCCCCACCGGTAAGAATGCGCGCGAGTCTCTCACCAATCAAGGCATCGTGATCAGAAATGTAGCCACCGCGCTTCATTTGGTGAATACCCAGTTTCAATGTCGCCAACGCGGGCATTCCCAGGGCTAGGATGTCGGTTCGCTGCTGCGGCTGGACGTACCCGGTCGCCGCCAGCGCGAGCACTTCCTTCTTGGCATCGGCGATCAAGCGATCACCGTTCATGGAGATCGCATCGTCAGCCCCGAGGAAGCCATACGTGCGCGCCTCTTCCGCTGATGTGGCCACCTTGGCGAGTGCGATTGTCTCAAACGCCCGCTTCACAAACGGGAATGGATCTGCATCGTCCACATTCTTGGGAATCGAGTCGAGCATTCTGACCAGCATCTCTTTCGTCCCGCCGCCGGCAGGGATGATTCCCACGCCGACTTCCACCAGTCCAATGTAAGTCTCCGCCGCCGCCCGCACCCGGTCTGCGTGCAGCACCATCTCGCAGCCCCCGCCGAAAACCATGTTGAATGGCGCCACCACTACTGGCTTCGGCGAATAGCGCAGACTCATGGTGGAGCCCTGGAAAACGCGGGCCATCATGTCCAGCTCTTCCCAGTTCTCCTCCTGCGCCTCCATCAACATCAACATCAGGTTCGCGCCCACACAGAAGTTTGGGCCCTGATTGCCAACTACCAGTCCGACGAAATTCTTTTCCACTTCCGCTAGCGACTGTTTGAGCATTTGCAGCGTGTCGCCGCCAATGGCGTTCATCTTCGAGTGGAACTCGAGACAGGCGACGCCATCGCCCAGATCAATCAAGGAAGCGCCGGAATTCTTCTTGACGACCCCGCTGCGTTCCTTAAGTGACTTCAAGATGGTCACGCCCGGCGGATCAGCTAAGGGCACGTACTGACCTGAGGCAAAGTCGAAATAGGATTGCTGGCCGTTCTCTTTCTTGTAAAACGATCGTGCACCGGCGGCGAGCATGGCTTCAACATTCGGAGGCACCGTTTGGCCCTCTTCCTTCATCCGCGCCATCGACTTCTCGACGCCGATAGCGTCCCAGACTTCAAAGGGCCCCGACTCCCAGTTGAAGCCCCATCGCATCGCGCGATCAACTTCAACAACCGTGTCGGCGATTTCCGGAATTCGCGCAGCTGCGTAGCGCAACGTTCCAGATAGGGTCTTCCACAAAAATGCTCCGGAACGATCCTTACTCCAAGCCAGCGTCTTGATCCGTTCGGCCGTCTCCTCAATATTCTTGACCATTTCCAGCGCCGGAAGTTTCACCTTCTGCGATGGGCGGTACTCGAGCGAAGCGGTTTCCAGCGTCCATATTTCCTGTTTGTCGCCTTCGCCTTTCTGTTTCTTGTAAAAGCCGCCTTTGGTCTTATTGCCAAGGATCCCGCGGGCCACCATGTTGGTTA
>JAMQPI010000088.1 GCA_023717565.1 Pyrinomonadaceae bacterium
TGTCATGAGCCGGACCCGACGCTACGGTACTGACCTCATGACACTGCGGGAACAATTCCTCTTGGAGAGGTGTCTAACCGTTTGCCTAGCAAACCGCACGCATGCCCGAGAAGCTTGCGCTCACCGCAGGGAGGAACCAGGTATGTCAAAAGCAGCTACTGCAGAGAACAAGCCATTTATCAATGTGACTCCGCTGATCGATGTGTTACTGGTCTTGCTGATTATCTTCATGGTAGCGGTGCCTCTGAAACCAACTCGATTTACTGCTAAATTACCAACTCCGCCAGATGACCAGATTCTGCCGCCCGATCCAAAGACGCTGGTGGTTACCATTCAACCTGATCGAAGTCTGAAACTGAATTCCCTAACAATGATGGGGACGATAGATGACACCGCCAACCTGAGCACTGCGCTGGTAAAACTGTTTCATGAGCGCGAATTGAATCATGCCTACCGAGCCGAAATGCTTACGCGCCTCGATGTACCCGAGTCTGCCCGGATCGAAAAGACAGTGTTCATCAAAGCTCCGCGGTCGATCCCATACGGCGACGTGTTGAAGGTTATTGACGGAATCAAGGGCGCCGGTGCGAACCCCATCGGACTCCAAATCGACAATCTCAACTAACTTTCATAATCGACTCCTCTTTCTGCATCAAGGTCGTGAGACGTAGCCAGGGATCGGCTGCTCCGCTTGCTCCGGAAGCGCGGGCCGGTGTAATGTCGATTTCGGTTGCGATTTCCCCTCTTAATAGACTTGCCAGGAGTTGAAATGAATCGGAATCGTTTTCAGTCGCCCTTGGGAGCGATTGCTGCGGCAATCCTGTTGTTAGTCAGCGGACCGATCTCACGATCAGCGCAGGATGGCGGCGGTACTCTGCCGCGTGACATTCTCGGCGGTGCGGCCCTCATTTTTCGCAAGCCGGAAAATCCCAGGGTGGGCGGTGGTCGGACAGCGGAACGGCGCCCGCCTCGACCCACTACCAAGGCCCAGGATCAGATAATCGCGCGAGGAAACGCGGCCCGCAGCGCACCCACCCCCCGTTATTCGGAAGCCGAGAAGGAATACCGTCAAGCTGCCAGCCTTGATCCGATGGACGCGCGCGCATACGCAGGCCTGGGAAATGTTTTCGTAGATCAGGGACGGTTTACCGACGCGGTTGAGCAGTATCAGAAAGCCGTGAAATTGCGAGACGATTACACGGATGCCTTCATGCCGCTTGGTTACTCGCTGGTGAGGCTGAATCGTTACGCCGAGGCGATCGCTACCTATAATCAGACGTTGGCAATCGAGCCTGACAATCCCGAGATTTATAACAACCTGAGTTACGTTTACAACCATACGAATCAATACAACGAGGCGATCGAGGCCAGCCAGCGAGCGATTACCCTGCTTGGGGTAACGGGCCAGGCTTACAAGCAGGGATATCAGCTCCGTGAACAAGTCCTGTCGCACGCCTACAAGAACCTGGGCAATGCTTACAGTGGATTGAAACGCTATGACGAAGCTGCCGAGGCTCTAAGGCAGGCAACCGTGATTGAACCCAACAACGCGGCGGCCCACTTCAACCTGGGTCTGACGTTGTATACCGGCGGTAGATACTCGGAAGCGATTCAATCTTATAAGGAAGTCATCAGACTAAGACCCGCGCTTACGGCCGGTCACTTCAACCTCGCTCTCGCCTACTTTGCCGTCAATGACCGCGCTGCGGCCATGGCCGAATACGAAACTCTCAAGACTCTCGATGAGAAATTGGCGAACCAACTTTACGGTATGATCAAGAAGTGAACATTTCTCATTTGTCATTTCTCAGTGCTCATTGTTTATTTTCTTATTAGTGTCGATTCGTGTGATTTCGTGGATCGTTCTGTCTCTCGGCCTAAGCAAACGATCCACAAAATCACACGAATCAACACGAAATGATAACCAGCAAATACCAGACATGAGAAATCTGTTAAGACTTCTCATCTATTTCGATTTGCGGAGAGACTTTGCTTGAGAGTCTTCACCAGATCGATCACATTTCCTTCGTCACGTTCTTCACTTTCGATCCGCACCACATTACTGGGCTTGGCCTGTTTCCGTTTCACCAGCTTCAGCAGTCGCTCGGTTTGCTCGTCCTTGAGCCTCGCGGGCGAAAAGGTCGCTTTCGACTTCCTGCTAATCAAACTCTCAAACTTGCGCACGGTGGCCGGAGGAACCGTCCCCTTTTTGGGCAGGCCAACCTCGGCGGGTGAACGGATCTCATCGGCAAAGCGCATCGTCTCGGCGCGCAGGATACCGTTGTCGGCGAAGATGGCGACCAGGTGTTCCTTGCCGCGCATCACGAACGTTGCGATTCCAGCCTGCCCCGTCTTATCCATCGCTTCCCCCAATAACTTGTATGCCTTTTCTGCGTTTGCGGCGGGAGTCAGGAAGTAACCGCGTTCAAAATAGAGTGGCGGAATGGAGTCTTCTTTAACGAAGCGGGTTAGATCAATGTCCCGTGTCTTCTCTGGCGCCAGGCGTTCCAATTCTTCGTCCGTTACAACGACGTATTTCGCCTCAGCGATCTCATATCCTCGCACCATCTGGCCCGCGTCGAGATCGCGCTCGGTCACTTCTGAATAGTATTTTCGCGCTAACGGCTCGCCCTCCGGGCCCAGCATGCGCAGCGGCGCCCGGCCCGCCTGGTTGGCAGGAAACAGATTTACCGGGACACTGACCAGCCCAAAGGTTAGAGTTCCGGACCAGAACGGACGCAGGCGCGACTCGCGGGCGGTCGACTCCTTTTTTCTGGCTGCTCTCTTACGCGGCACGCTTTTCCTTTCTCAGTTTGGCGATGCTCTTAGCGAGCACACTATCGAGGGAAGTCGTCTTGCGTTTCGATTTCACGGCCGTCAATCTGGGAGCTCGACCCTTTGCCTTGCGTGCAATGAACGCCATCACCCGTTCGCGATAGTCATCTTTGAAGTCCGCCGGGTCAAATTCGCCTTCAAGCAGGCTGACAAGATGCTTCGCCATCTCGACCTCTTTCTTGCTGGGATCGCGACCAGTTGGCCGGGGCAAGTCCTCGGCCGAAATCACTTCGTTCGCATTTCGGAGCGTTACTAGTATTAAGTAGTCGTCCTGGGCGCGTAGCGCACCGACGTAGGACTGGTTGCGCATTACCCAATGAGCGATGCCCTCGCGCCCGCGCTTCTCTAGTGCTTGAGCTAATGCAAAGTAGGCCTTCTCGTCGCCGTCGGGTCCCAAATAGTAAGGTCTCTCGTACCACTGCTGCGGGATCTTCTCGGGTGGCACAAATTCCGCAATCTCGATTTCGCGACCAGGTTGGGGTTGGATACTCTGCAAGTCCTCGTCAGTGACAATTACGAACTTACCCGGTTCGACTTCAAAGCCTTTTTGAATCTCCTGGTTGCTGACCTCTTCACCGCTGTCCGGATTGACCATGTGCTGTTTCACTCTCATGAGGTGCTTGTTGTCGAGAATATGAAAGCGAACTGAGCGGTCAGTAACGGCCGCGTAGAGTTTCACAGGAATTGTGGTAGCACCCAGTCTTAGCTTGCCTTTCCAAATTGCTCGAGCGGCCATTGTTCAGGACACCTCGACTTCTGCATCCGAATCTGCGATGCAGGCGTGACAGACGACGATAAGCGATTCTCGCTCCCTCAGACAGTCTGAGCACATGGACCCATCGCAGTCTGCGCAACGATATTCGGTTTCGTAGAGATAGAGCTGATGGCAGCCGGGGCATATTTCTGTCCCCGGCTCGAGCCACCATGCTTGTACTCGTAAGCTAGCCATCTCAAGTGTTAGGAATTGGCGGCCCGGCTCTTCTGCTCTTTAGCAGAATCTCCTAATTAATAATGAAAATCGCAGGTACGGGTGTAGTCTTCCCATACAACCGTTCTACTGTTGTGTTCTTTTCAGCAACGCCTGGCTATCGCAGTCAAAGCCAAAATCCGCATAATCAGCGCCTTTGTCCTTACTCAGCAAGCAGAGTGCCGAATGCGTCAGACCAGCTCAGCGAAGGCCGACACGCGACCTCGCCAGGGCTGACAAGCCTAGTGTTCGGAAGCCGATCATAGCGTCTGGGGACATATGTGTGTTAACGCACCGACGGGGGCGGGCACAGGGTATATGAATGTGTTCGCGACGCCTCGTCAGCCTCCCGGGGCGTGACCATAGAACCTCCTAATACAAATCCCCGTGGAAATGGCTGAGTGTTCCGAGAATCCGAGGAGTAAAGGCCGCTCTTCCGAGGAGAGGGTTGGCTTGAAGACGCAACGTTTCGAGAACCACAGCTGGGAAAAGGTCACTCTGGGCACCTGTATTGTCATCATGTTGATGGCTCTCCTTGTGCTCGTGGGTTGGCATACGCACGTCCAGACCTTGGTCCAGGTATTTCGTGGCTTGGTTCCCATGCAATACAACACCGCTTTGTCCTTCCTGGCATTGGGATTGGCGGGTATAGGTCTCTTGACCGGGCGCCGGTTGTTGATGGTAAGCGGTGGGAGCTTTGCTGCGCTCATGGGTGTGGCGGTGGTCCTGGAATACGCGACCGAAATCTCGTTCGGGATTGATACCCTGTTCTTCTATCCCTGGGTACGTGACTTGTCTGCTCATCCGGGGCGAATGGCCGTCACCACGGCAATCAGTTTTTCCCTGACAGGATGCGTACTGGTCATTCTTGCAGTGCGTCAGAGTTCCTACGCCATCTTCGGCATAGTCAACTCGATTCCTCTGAGCCTGGCGCTGACATCACTCATCGGTTACTCATTCCAGATCACCTACGTTCTCCCTTTTAGGCTTGGCTCGCAGATGGCGCTGCATACCTCCGCGGCTTTTCTTTCCTACGGAATTGCGATGCTGGGTTACGCCTGGAACCATGCGGAGCGTGGGCAGGACGGGTTGCCAAAGTGGTGCGCGGGGATCGGTGTGGCGTTCCTGCCGGTGTTGTTAGTGGGCGCCAATGCATTGTTTCCGGATCAGTCATGGCGGGTCGTTCCGTTCGAAGTCCTCATTTCAGTCCTCGGGGTCGCCCTGATTACTCTGACGGTCCTGAGGCTGACCAGGGCGAAGGTGGCGTACAAGGGCCTCCTCATGATCGGGATCCCCTTGATCCTGCTACTGATTTTTGTTGGGCTGATTGTCCACGTGAAGCACCAGAGTGAGTCGGCCGAAGTGCGGGCGATACATTCGAAGGAAGTTATTGGTGTCTCACAGTCTCTACTGGCGCACCTGGCCGAAGCAGAAAGTGCGGTTCGCGGCTACTTAATCACCGGCGATGAGACGTTTTTCAATGCGTACACAACGTCGTTGAAATCGGTTACGCTAACTACCACACAATTGCGAAGCCTGGTGAGCGACAATCCGATCCAGGAAGGCGACGCCAAAAGGATTGAGCACCTGACGTCACAGCGACTGGACTACCTCCACCAGGTTGCTGGCTTCGTCAAGACAGGAAATAAGCAGCAGGCTGAGGAGCTTATCAAAGGTGGGAAAGGTACCGATCTGATGAAGCAGGTCCGCTCAGAAGTGGAGCGGCTCTCGCTGGAGGAAGAGCGCCTGGAGTTGCAGGGGCGGCAGGTCCTTGACACATCGTGGCAAAGGCTAAGTTGGCTGTTGGTTGCCGGCACAGCTGCGGCGATCCTGCTGGCTAGTATTCTAACGTTGCTGTTTAGCGGAGGAATAAGTAGTCGACTTCAACTGCTACGGGACAACGCGATCAACCTGGCGGCGGGCAAGGAGCTTGCGCCACCGCTCACCGGCCGCGATGAGATCGCCGACCTGGACCGGGTATTTCATGAAATGGCCGTTTCGCTAGAGGAAGTAACCAGACGCGAGAAGGCCGTAATTGATGGGACTACCGACGGGATCTTCGTAAAGGATCTCAAGCACCGTTACTTGATGATGAATCAAGGCGGGGCTGCTCAAGTTGGTAAAACGGTGGAAGAAATCATCGGTGCTTCGGTTCATGATCTCTTCGCTCCGGAATCAGCTCAGCGGATAGTCGAGCGCGACAATGACATCCTCGCGCTCGGAAAGACCACGACTTACGAGCTCGTGGCCACGGCCAAAGGTGGAACGGAGCGGACCTATCTGGCTACCCGAGGGCCTTATCGGGATCGCCACGGCAATGTTGTCGGCATGATAGGAGTCAATCGCGACATCAGCGCGCGAAAGCGGTCAGAGAAATCCCTGGCGACAAGTGAGAAACGGTATCGTCATTTGGTCGATAGTGGTCAAGGATTGATTTGCTCTCACGATCTGGATGGAAAGTTACTTTCAGTTAACCCGGCTGCCGCGGGTTCGCTCGGCTATACGCCAGCCGAAATGGTGGGCCGCAACCTGGACGAATATCTCGCGCCCGAAGTCAAACCGCTTTTCTCGCATTACCTGGAACGGGTTAGCTCTGAGCCCAGCGTCAACGGCTTTTTGAACTTGCTCAACAAGCAAGGTGAAGCACGAATTTGGATGTATCGCAACTCGCGCATCGTCGAGCAAGGCGCAAACACTTTTGTCCTCGGCTACGCGCAAGATGTCACCGAAAGTAAGCAGGCCGAGGAAGAAATGCGGAAGCTGACCCAGCGTCTATCGCTGGCTACTAAAGTGGGCAACATCGGGATCTGGGATTGGGATCTGGAAACCAACTCTCTTAACTGGGACGAAAGAATGCGTGACATCTACGGCGTTGCCCATGAAACAATAATCACTCGCGATCTCTGGACGGCATCTGTGATTGCAGAGGATTTGGCAACGGCTGAAGGTACCGTAAAGCGGACCATTGACCTCAAGAGTCAGGAAATGGCGGAGTTTCGCATCCGCCGATCGGACGGCTCGTTGCGCCACGTGCAGACAGCGCAGGGTGTGATCCTGAATCGAGCGGGTGAGGTCGTTCGGGTGATCGGCCTTAATGTCGACATCTCGGAACGAAAGCAAAACGAGCAAGCGCTGAAAGATAGCGAAGCGCGTTTCCGCGACCTTTTCGAGAATGCCAGCGATCTCGTTTGTACGATGGATCTAGACGGGAACCTTACTTCGGTGAACAAGAGTGGCGAGAGACTGACGGGCTACGCGCAAAGCGAAGCGGTCCGGATGAACCTGGCTCAGATGGTGACGCCCGAAATGTTCGCGGTTACGCGGGAAATGATGAACCGCAACCTGGAGCAAGACATCACCACCCCCTACGAGGTCGAGATAATCCGGAAAGATGGAAGCAATTTGACGCTGGAGATCAGTTCGCGCCTGCTGCATCAACAAGGCAGGGAAGCTGGCATCCAGGCCATCGGGCGCGACGTCACCCTGCGAAAACAAGTGGAAATCGAACTCAAACGGGCACGCGATGTAGCCCTGGAATCGGTGCGACTCAAATCAGAATTCCTCGCCAACATGAGCCACGAGATCCGCACGCCGATGAATGGCGTCATCGGTATGACGGACCTGCTGCTGGAGACCGATCTGTCGTTTACACAGCAAGAGTACACCGAAACTATTCAGTCCTGCTCCGAAGCACTCCTGAGAATCATCGACGACATTCTGGATTTCTCGAAGATCGAGGCTGGACTACTGCGCTTCGAAAATATTGATTTCGAATTGCGCAGTTCGGTGGAGGCCACAGTTGAATTACTCGCCGAAGGGGCACAAAGTAAGGGACTGGAAGTAGCTTCACTGGTTTACCGTGACGTTCCCACAACCCTCCGTGGCGATCCTGGCCGATTGCGACAGGTACTGACGAATTTGATTGGCAATGCAGTTAAGTTTACTGACCAGGGCGAGGTTGTCGTTAGGGTCACGAAGGTCAACGAAACCGCTGGTGACGCATTACTGCGCTTCGAGATTCAGGACACCGGTATCGGTATCTCCGATGAAACTCAGCGGGGATTGTTCGGGGCGTTCACCCAAGCCGACGGCTCCACTACCCGCAAGTATGGCGGTACCGGATTGGGACTGGCGATCTCAAAGCAACTGGTTGAGCTCATGGGCGGCGAGATCGGGGTCGAGAGCGTACCGCACCGGGGTTCCAGTTTTTGGTTTACCAGTCGCTTCGAGAAGCAATTGGTGGCCGCGAGAACCGCCCGGGAACCAGTCGGCAATCTTTCCGGCGTCAAGGTGCTAATCGTCGATGACAATGCCACGAACCGCAATATTTTAAAACAACAAACGAGTTCCTGGGGAATGATTGCCACCGAAGCGGACTCAGGCAAGCAAGCTCTTGAATTACTTCGTGCTGGTGTCACTAGTGGGGAACCTTGCGACATCGCTGTGCTGGACTTGATGATGCCTGACATGGATGGCTTTCAATTGGCTGAAGCCATTAAGGCTGATCCTAAAATTGCCCAAGTGACTCTGGTCCTCCTCCCGTCGTTCGTGGAGCGCTCGCACGGAGATAGGGCGAAGGAGGTGGGCATCGCTGCCTATCTGCAAAAACCTGTGCGGCAATCGCAACTTTACGAGTGCCTGACGGTGTTGGCGAGATCGGGAGGCGAACCTTTGACTGCGTCGAGTTTGGTCGCGTGGCAGTCGATGCGCGAGTCCGAGGGTCATCATCATCATAGGGGCAAGGCTTTCTCAAACGTCCGTATTCTCATTGCTGAAGACAACCTGGTGAATCAGCGAGTGGCGTTGGGGCAACTGTCCAATCTGGGGTACCGCGCCGCGGCTGTGCCCAACGGGCGAGAATTGCTCAAGGCACTAGAGAAAGACCACGCAGACATTATCCTGATGGATTGTCAGATGCCGGTGATGGACGGATTTGAAGCCACCGACGAAATCCGGCGCCGGGAGGGCACGGAGCGGCACACAACCATCATTGCCATGACCGCAAACGCCCTCGAGGGTGATAAAGAGAGATGTCTGGCTGCAGGCATGGACGACTATCTGAGCAAACCAGTCAAGACTGAGGTACTGCGGCTGAAATTGGAGGTGTGGGCCAAGCAGGGTCAATCCGGAAACGGATTTGGCGAGCACAAGAAATCTGTGATGCAGGTTAAGGGCGGGGTAATCGATCAGACTCAGCTCGCTAGTTTGAGAGCGATTCAACAACCTGGAGCACCAGATTTTGTGACGGAGTTGATCGACTTGTTTCTCGCCGAAGCCACGACTGATCTTGGGGCCCTACACGAGGCCCTGGCACTGGATGATGACGTCGAAGTCCGCAGAGTGGCGCATCGTCTGAAGGGGGCCAGCGCGAATATGGGGATTAGCCATATGGCGGATCTTTCTGAAGATTTGGAAGGGACAGATCCGGGCAGGGATTCGAGAGAGCTCCTAATACAACTTGAGAACGAGTTTGAACTGGTGTGCCAGCTGCTCAAAGCCGAACGGATAGAGACATAGTAATGAAGGTTCTTTTGATTCTGTTTTTGCGAGAATGATAAGCGAGCCTTGCGGGGTGGACTCAGTAAATCCACCTGGAAAGGAATAACAGTTATGCCGGATTCAGCGGGACAAGACGATAACGTAACCGTATCGCTCGATGTTGTCTGGCAGGGCACGTCGGGAAAAAATGATGCCCGCATGAGCGAGATCAGCATGCACGGCTGCTTCATTGACAGCCGGGTGCAAGGTCGGGCGCTGGGCGACATAGTTGAGTTTAAGGTGCATATGCCGGGTGGTCCCTGGGTGTCGTTGCAGGGGGAACTCGTGACTGAAGACTATCCCATGGGTTTCGGCCTGCGCTTCACGAATCTGACTGAAGGCGACGAGAGACTGCTGGCGCAGGTTGTGAGTGCGCACGGAGGTGACCCTGGTTCGACGCGATCTTCACCCGAGGTTGTTGAGGCAAAGATTCCAGAGGCTCATGAGGCTCGCCCCAAGATCCTCGTTGCTGACGACGATCCGATAACCCTGCGGATGGTGGGCGCCATCGTTGAGTCGGCAGGCTATGAAGCCGTCGAGGTGTCGGATGGCCGCGAGGCGCTGCGATCCTTGCAGCAGGATCCTTCCTATAGCGCGGCGATTTTCGACATGAGGATGCCTCATCTTCAGGGTTTGGACTTAATTCTTTTTATGAAAGCGGATCAACGTTTACAACGCATACCCATAGGAATGATCACCGCTGAGCGAGATCCAAAAGTTTGGGAAGAGAGCGTGGCCGCGGGAGCTTGTGTGTTTCTACCTAAGCCTTTCACGCCACCTCAGGTCCAGATGATGCTCCGGATGCTGGCAAGTAAAGCTGGGTAACCAGAGATACAAGGATGACGCCTGTTCGGAACCGAACTCGAGTCGCCAGGTCAAGATCACATGTCGACAAGACCATGGATCTGAATAGCTCAACTCTCAAGACAGGCTTGTCCCTCAGCGTGATGGGAACCCTGATCGTCTCTGGAATAACGAGTGGGTTATTGCTCGTTATCGGCCGTAAGGATTATCCGGAACTGCACACCATTCTGGATACGGGAATGTTGCTGATGTCCGGTGTGTTGGCTTTGCTGCTCTGGGAGATGATCTCCAGGGTTGACCGTTCATTTCTAAGATGGAGCGCGATCAGTTTTGCCATTGCCTCGCTCTTCGAACTAGTCCATGCCCTTGTGAGCATCGAGTGGTCCGGTCCTTTGCAATTCATCGCGCTCAATGCGAGCACTCTGCGGCCTTCGACCTGGCCGCCGGCGGCACTTATCCTTCCTATCGGCCTCGGTTGGTCTGTCTGGATGTTGCGCCGGGCCAAACAAGGATCGCTGATCTTCGGTCTTACTCTGCTGCTCGTAACCGTAGGACTCGTTCTGCTCTTTTCCCAACTGCCTCGATATAGCTCGCCGACATGGTTAGGCATTACTCGTCCCGCTTTGATTCCGGCGCCATTTTTGTGGGCGATCGTCGGATGGGCGTGTTGGAACTGGCGCAGTAGCGATCGTCTGTTGCCGGCGCTGACGCTAATGGCGATCGTGCTGTTTCTCGCTAATGTGTCGATGCTCTACTCACGTTCTCCGCACGACACTCCGGCGATGGTGGCGCATTTGGGCAGGGTTACCGGCTACTTCGTCCTGCTCCTGTCCGTTATGCATTTGGCTTCCGTAGACATGTCGGAACGCATTCGCGCAGAGCAAGCGCTGGGGTTGCGCGCCCGGACGGACGCAGCGCTCAGAAAAAGTCAGGCTGACCTGAGTCTGATTGTCGAGGGATCTCCCAGCGCCCTGCTCCTGGTTGACGAAGAGGGTTTAATGACTCTGGTCAACAACCAAGCGGAACAGCTTTTCGGTTACGGGCGCCAGGAGTTGTTGGGGCAGCGCGTAGAGATGCTGGTACCCGAACGCTACCGTTCGTATCACCCCGGCCACCGCAAGCTCTTCTCACAACATCCGACCACGCGTTCGATGGGTGCTGGTCGCGACCTCTTCGGCGTCCGTAAGGATGGATCTGAAGTCCCAATTGAGATCGGCCTCAATCCAATCCAAACGCACGAAGGCGCTTTCGTGTTGGCCAGCATCATCGACATCACCGAGCGGAAACGTGCAGAGCAGCAATTCCGTCAAGTTATCGAAAGCGCGCCGAGCGGCATGGTAATGGTTGATCAGGAAGGAAAGATCGCGCTGGTCAATACCCAAATTGAAACATCATTCGGTTACACCCGGGACGAGTTGCTCGGACAACCGATAGAGATGCTCATTCCGCAGCGTTTCCGAGCGCAGCATGCCATCTATCGCGACGACTTTATCGCCTCCCCTTTGGTGAAATCTATTGGACCGGGGCGAGAGCTCCTCGGTTTGCGTAAGGATGCCAGCGAGTTTCCCGTTGAGATTGGCTTGAGCCCAATGCAGACGGAACAAGGGACGATGGTGCTGGGCACCGTCGTGGACATCACCGAGCGCAAGCTCGCAGAGCTGGCCGCGGCCAGGCTCGTGGCGATCGTGGAATCCTCTTCCGATGCGATCATCGGCAAAGATTTAGACATGCTCGTCACTAGTTGGAACGCCGGCGCCGAGAGGATGTTCGGCTATTCCGCCAGTGAAATGGTGGGCCAGTCCATCAGCCGTCTAATTCCAACGCAACGCCGGGCCGAAGAAGAAAGGATTCTTTCCTATATCAGACAAGGCGAAAACCTGGAACATTTCGAGACCCAGCGCGTCCGCAAGGATGGAAAGCTGATCGACGTCTCGGTCACCGTGTCACCAATCAAGGACGCCGAGGGCAAAGTCGTTGGCGCCTCAAAAGTAGCGCGTGATATCACCGAGCGCAAGCAGATGGAGCAGGCGCGGCGCGCGAGCGAAGAGCGTTATCGCACGCTCTTTGATTGTGCGCCGGACGGCATCGTCATCGCCAATTCCGATGGCTACTACGTCGACGCCAATGCGAGCATTTGCCGGATGCTCGGATATTCCCGCGACGAACTAATCGGACTGCACTCCTCGGACATCGTTACCGAGGAAGAGGCCAAACATATAGAGCCGGCATTGCGGGTGATCAGCGCCAAAACCGACTATCACCGGGAGTGGCAGTTCCGGCGCAAGGATGGTTTGGTCTTCGCTGCTGAAGTAGTGGTGACGATGATGCCTGACGGGAATCTCCTGGGGATGATCCGCGACATCACGGAGCGCAAGCTGGTGGAAAGCGCAGCCCGTCAAAGCGAGGACCGCCTCGATTTCGCTTTGCAAGTGAGTGAGACCGGAGCCTGGGATCTGGACTTAGTGGACCGCACCGCGTACCGCTCGGTACAACACGACCGCATATTCGGTTACCAGACGCTACTGCCGACCTGGACCTTTGAGATGTTCCTCGATCACGTCCTACCCGAAGACCGCGACGAGGTAGTCAACCTATTCACGCGGGCCACAGCAGATCAAGGTGATTGGAGCTTCGAGTGCCGCATCCGGCGCGTCGATGGCGAGATCCGGTGGATATGGGCTTGTGGTCGTCACCGCTTCGACCAGGCCGGAGCTCCTCGGAAGATGTCAGGTATTGTGCAAGACGTGACTGAGCGCAAGCGCGCTGAACTGGAAATTCTGAAACTGAACGAAGAGCTTGAGAAACGAGTCGCAGATCGTACGGCCCAACTACAGGCCGTCAACGAAGAGCTCGAAGCGTTCTCCTACTCGGTTTCCCACGATCTGCGGGCTCCGTTGCGGCACATCAACGGCTTCAGCCAGGCGTTACTGGAAGACTACGCCGACAAACTGGATGAAACAGGCAAGGGTTACTTGCAAGAAGTGCGTGGCGCCAGCCAGGAAATGGCCCGTTTGATTGACGACGTGTTGGACCTTGCGCGCGTCACGCGCAGTGAAATGCGCCTGCAGATAGTCAACTTGAGCGAGTTGGCCAATTCGATTGTGATAGACATGCAGAAGGGAGATGGAGGACGAACAGTGACGGTCGAGATCGAAGAGGGGATGACAACCCTGGGCGATAGGAGACTGTTACAAATCATGCTAATCAACCTGCTGGGAAACGCCTGGAAATTTACCTCGAAGGGGGCAGAGGCAGAGATCAGTTTTGGCCAAACGCAGAAGGCCGCCGAATTCGTCTACTTTGTTCGCGATAACGGGGCGGGCTTCGATATGGCCTATGTCGACAAACTGTTTGTTGCCTTCCAGCGTCTGCACACTGTTAGAGAATTCGAAGGTACGGGTATCGGGTTGGCCACGGTTCAGCGCATTGTTCATCGGCACGGAGGGCGAGTCTGGGCCGAGAGCGCCTTGAATCAGGGAGCCACCTTCTTTTTTACTCTGGCGAATTTCAAGGAGAACGGAAATGGAACGAAAAGTGATCCTGCTGGTGGAAGATAACGCCAGAGACGAGGCCTTAACACTTCGGGCCCTCAAGAAGTGCAACATCGCCAACGATGTGATCGTCGTCCGCGACGGGGTCGAGGCCATTGATTATTTTTTTGGGACCGGACAGAGTTCCGAGCGCGACACATCAGTCATGCCGCAGCTGGTACTGCTCGATCTGAAATTGCCAAAAGTCGACGGCCTGGAAGTGCTGCGACAGATTCGAGCCGATGAACGCACCAAACGACTTCCGGTTGTGGTCTTCACTTCGTCGAGCGAAGAAGAGGACATGATCAAAAGCTACGATCTTGGGGCTAATAGTTACGTCCGCAAGCCGGTGGACTTCGAACAGTTTCTGGAAGCCACCCGGCAATTGGGAATGTACTGGCTGGTGCTGAACGAGGTTGCAGCGAGTGATTAAGGGTTAAGTACGGTTGGACGATCGTTTGGCGTTACGTCGCTCATAACACTTCCGCTTCCTTTGGTTGTATGACTGGTAGGGTCACTATGAAGGTCGAGCCCTCTCCGGGGCTACTACGTGCCGTAATAGTTCCGTTATGCCGGTTGACTATCTTGCGGCAGATGGCCAGACCTACGCCCGTGCCTTCGTATTCACCTTTCTGATGCAGCCGTTGAAAGACGGTGAAGATGCGGTCGAGATACTTCTCCTCAAACCCGATGCCGTTATCGGTTACCAGAAGTTGACAGAGTTGCCCTACCGGAGCGCTTTCGCCATTGGAATCTGGACCTGGCGCTTGACTGTAGACCCTGACTACGGGCGGTACGCCGACACGGAAATACTTTAGGGAGTTGCTAATCAGGTTCTGTAGCAGTTGGCGCATCTGCATGGGGTCGGCATCTATGGCCGGGAGATCGTCAATCTGCACCTGCCCTCCGGCTTGCTCGATGCGGGTCTCTAGGTCGGCGAGGACTTCTCTGGCGATCACGTCCAGGTCGGTTGGGACGAAGGGTTGTCCCTTTAAGTCAACTCGGGAGAACGACAGCAGGTCAGTAATCAGGATTTGCATACGGGCCGCGGCATTGCACATTCGCTGGAGGTAATCTCGACTGTGCTCGTCGAGCACGTCACTGGCGTTCGTCTTGAGCCGATCACCGAACGCCAGTATCTTCCGCAGCGGCTCCTGAAGGTCGTGCGAGGCTACTTGGGCGAAATCCTGCAACTCGCGGTTGCTGCGTTCTAGCTTGTCGGAATAAACCCTTAACTTTTCCGCGGCCCGTTTACGGTCAGTAACGTCGCGCGCGGCAGCGAACACCCCCTGAAGCTTCCGGTCCCGGTCATAGAATGTCGTTGCGTTGTAAGAGACGTCTGTTCTATTGCCGTCTCTGGAGCGCGCGGTGAGCTCGTAATCAGTTACCTTCTTTTGACCCAACACCAGCTTGATCCCAGCATCTGCCCGCTCCGGATCCGTAAAGTAGTTTTTGAAAGGGGCGCCGATCAACTCGTCGCGGGTGCAGCCGGTTAGCGCTTCCATTTGCTTGTTAACGTCGGTGAGGATCCCGCGCGGATCGGTGGTCATGAGCGCATCGATGTTGGATTCGATCAGCGACCGCGTGTAGAACTGCTGGTCGCGCAGGCGCTGATCGAGTTGTTGCTGCTCGGCCTCGACCAGCTTGCGCGCGGTGTTGTCGGTGCCGATCAACAAGTAACCGATGATGACATCCTCCGCGTCGCGCAGTGCCGTAACCGAGACCACCGCCGGGAATCGGCTCCCGTCCTTGCGGATGTAGGTCAGCTCATAGATGTCCTCGATCCCGCGCGTGGCCTTGAACACGAGCGCCTCGAACCCAGGTGTGATCGACGTTCCGAGCTCCACGCTGAGCGCAGTCGCGCGCGCGATCAGTTCCCGCGGA
>JAMQPI010000104.1 GCA_023717565.1 Pyrinomonadaceae bacterium
CGTTCGGAGGGGCGGAACTCAACTTGAGAGGTGCCCATCCACCATCATTCCGCCCCTCCGAACGGCGAAATATTCATTGTGTCTCCGGTCTATAAACATCTCACTCCTAAGGAGTGAGCAAACTCCCAAAGTTTTTTCCGGAAATCAGCCGCAGATTCTCGCTGATCACGTGTCAGATGCGCAAACTGAATCAGCACCGCTAAAGAGTTCAGTGGATGTTTCTTACGCTCAGCCGTATATTGTCCTACCAATGACTGACAGGAGGAGCTAAAGGCGTGGAAAAAGTTGCGTTGATTGGTCTGGGAAATATGGGTGCAGGCATGGCTGGCCAGTTGCTTCGCGCCGGACATCCTCTCACCTTGTGGAACCGCAGCATCGACCGCGCAAAAGCGTTTGAGGAAGCGGGCGCTTATGTTGCCGCGTCTCCCCGCGAGGCTGCAGAGAGAGCAGAGATTGTCATTAGCATGGTGGCCGACGATAGAGCGTCGCGTTTGGTGTGGACCGGTGAACAAGGCGCCCTGGCCGGTGTCCGTCACGGTTCAGTTCTCGTCGAGTCAAGCACTCTCTCTCCCGGCTGGGTCAAAGAATTGGCGATTGCAGCCGGCGAAAAGGGATGCGATCTTCTCGACGCACCCGTGACGGGTAGTAAGCTGCACGCAAACAGCGGTGAACTGTTCTTCCTCGCAGGCGGGGAACGACGGGCCTTCGACCGTGTGCTGCCGGTATTGAAAGCAATGGGACGCGACGCGATTCACCTCGGCCCGAGCGGGAGCGGGGCCCTCATGAAACTAATCAACAACTTTGTCTGTAGCGTCCAGGTTGCAGGCCTCGCTGAAGGGCTCGCGCTGATTGAGAAGAGTGGGCTCAACCGCGATCAAGCCGCAATGGTCTTGCTCAACGGCGCGCCCGCGAGCCCACTGGTGAAGACGCTCGCACCTCGCATGCTGTCCCGAGACTACACAGTTAATTTCGCGCTTGAGTTGATGTGCAAGGATCTCTCATACGCTATGGCGGAAGGAGAACGGTACTCAGTCCCCCTCATCACAGCGCCGGCCGCTTTGAAACTCTTCGACAGAGCTGTAGAACAGGGTTTCGGACAGCTGGATTTTTCGGCGGTAGTTGAGCCGTTGTATGCACAGCAATAGTGTCACTCTTTGAACGCATAGAAGGTCCCGTCCAAGCCGCCGAAAAAGACCAGGCCGTGATCGACGGCCGGGGATGAAGCCACACCGTAATCGACAGCTCCAGGGATGACACTCATCGGGAAGTGCCAGGCGATCTTGCCTGTGGCGCGATCAACTGCGAAGAAGCCGCCGCGATGCTTGATGAAGTATTCAACTACCCCTACCACGCCGACGTAGACCCCGTTGGCATTGACTGCGGGAGTGGACCAGACTGAGCCATCAAGGTTCACGTTCCAGACTCGCTTGCCGGTCCGGGCGTCAATCGCGAACAGTTGCTGATAATCGGATGATCCGATGTACAAGATGCCGTCACGCATGCGGGCGGACGACTCGACCCATGAGGACCAGTAGAAAAACTTCCATTTGACTCTGCCTGTGGCAGTGTCGAAGGCAAACAGATCCGAAGAGCGACTGCCAATGTAGACCGTGCCGTCGACCACCAGTGGCGAAGATA
Organism: Pyrinomonadaceae bacterium; assembly: GCA_023717565.1. Taxonomy (GTDB): domain Bacteria; phylum Acidobacteriota; class Blastocatellia; order Pyrinomonadales; family Pyrinomonadaceae; genus PSRF01. The sequence goes on from JAMQPI010000104.1 coordinate 1,639, forward strand.
CGACCTCTTTCAGCGCGTCATGCTGCCAACGGAGCACTCCGGTCCTGGCGTCGAGGGCGTACACGCTGTGATCATGACTACCGATGAAGACCAGTCCAGCAGCGACGGCTGGGGTTGAGCGGACGATCCCCTTCGTTTCGAAATGCCATTTCTCCTGGCCGGTGTCCGCATCCACAGCATAAAGTTTTTTGTCCGCGCTACCGATGAAGACAAGGCCGTCCGAGACAGTCGCCGCTGAGGTGAGATAGTCATAGGTGGGCGAT
>JAMQPI010000108.1 GCA_023717565.1 Pyrinomonadaceae bacterium
CAACTCTGGCGCCTAACCTGCGCCCAACCCTGAAAGGAGACCTTACATGAATCCCCAACCCTCAACTGTCATGTCATGTGAAGTTGAAGAAACCGCACTTGCGAGGCTCAGCAAAGGCAACGCGGGCTTTACACTTATCGAACTGTTGGTAGTTATTGCGATCATCGCCATTCTCATCGGGCTGTTGTTGCCGGCTGTCCAGAAAGTTCGCGAAGCAGCCAACCGCGTGCACTGTCAAAACAATTTGAGGCAAATCGGCATAGCACAGCATGGTTTTTTCCGAGAGCATGGGTTCTACGCCGGTTCGCTCGCCGACCTGAACCTGTCAGGAGAGTTCCCGAATAACCAGAAGGATGGGTACACCTTTGGCCTCACAGCCAGTGAAAGGGCGTTCCTTGCCAAAGGAATACCTGCAGCCGCTGGTGTCACCGGCGATTCGGATTGTCAGATTGATCAGCTCAACCGCCTGGTGTGTGCACCAAACCCACAAGCAGATGAGGGTCGCCGCCGGATGTTCGCCCTTGTCGATCGGAGCGCGATGCAGGCGATAGGCTCATTGTTAGTGCAAATGCCGACTGCCTTTGGACGTGTGGCAGACACTCTAGAACACAACCACACACCAGTTGAGGTTTTCCGTCGCCTCGATCTCGATGGCGATGGTTCTGTGAGACCGGCCGAGATTTTTAGTTTTCAGGGTGACAACACCGGCACCCTCGACGAGTTGCTGCCTGCTATTCAAAGACACATGCAGCTAGGGCTAGCTGGCGAGAACGTAGCGATGCTGCCTGGAGTTACGCTTCGCTCGCTCACTTCTAATTCACCCACGCACGAGCCAGCTAACTTTCGGGTGGGCATTACCGATGGCACATCAAACACGATATTGGTAGCAGAAGCGCAACCGGTAATCAATTTAGCGGGGTTTGGTGATGGCAGCGTCCGTTTCGTGAGTAACAGCATCGGGTCGTCTAATCATCACGGAGACCCGGGGTCTTCATTCAACTTCCGGAGGGCGAAATTCTTCTCCGATCTCCACCAGGTTGATCCTGCCAATCCTAATAACCCGGGCAGGATTGGTCCCTGGAGCTCAACTGATCAGGATGGCAATCAGATAACTGGAATCCTGATTGGCCTCTTGCTGCCGGCGGTTCAGCCCAACAATCGATCTACGCTGCAGGCAATCTTGATTGGTCGGGAAGGCAAAGGCTTGTTAGCGGGGGCCTCCGGTGCGGGACGAGGAACCATCGAGTTTGTCGGCGGTGGTCCTGGTGCCGGACCTCATATCTTCAGTGCCAACCTCCGGCTCGAGCCTTTCATTGTGTCGCGTCGTTGAAGATCGCCGGCGCGAATTCCAAGGGGGCACAGCTTCGTGCCCCTTACGCGCTGGGTGAAACTCAACGGAGTGTCATGGAGTCAGTACCGTAGCGCTGTAGCGTCGGGTTCGGCCATCCGCATCTCGACCCGCCAGTTGTTTCTAAAGTCGCTATCGGCAGTTATCCGTCGTTATCGGTAGTACCAGTGACACATGGATTTGTGTTTGGAACCGTGGACACGACGCTACCGCGCAACGGTACTGACTTCATGACACTCCGTTGAGTGTCGCGCTAGAACAACAGCCGCAGCGCGAACTGAATATTTCGCGAGCCGCCGCCACCGAGGAATGGATTGCCGATGCCAACGTCGGGAGTCACAGTGATCGGCAAGAATCCCTGGCCCCGTCCGGTTACAGAATCAATTCCGTTGAAGCTGGCGTCGGCTGAAAAGCCGGGAAGCAATGGCGAAGAGAAATTCGGGTGATTGAAGATGTTGAAGATCTCAGCACGCAGTTCGACCCTCACCTGTTCGGTAATCGGTGTGGTCTTGAAAATTGAAAAGTCGAAGTTGCGATAGGACGGACCGATGAGTGAGTTCCGGCCCAGACTACCGAAATGTTGCGTGCCAGGAAGACATGAACCTGCGCTACCGTCGCCGGCCGGATCGAGCGTGCAGGGAACCTTGAAAGCCTCCAGGTTGAGAAATCGCTCATGGCCGCTGGTGCCGGCATAAGGATCTCCGACCAGATCGGGCCGCGGGAAGAACTCGCCGGTGCCGTTGTAGTCGTCAAAGAGGTTTACGTGAAACGGACTACCACTCTTAAGAGTCAGGATTCCGTTTACCTGCCAGCCGTCGCCGATGCGCGGATGGCTCTTCATAAAATTGGGAATCTCATAACCAAAGCTCCACACAAAGCGGTGCCGGTTATCAAAGTTTGAGTTGGCTTTTTCCAGATCCGCGCGATGGCTGTTCTCCGGTTGCGTGGCATTGGCAACATAGTCCTGCCCGTCGGAGGCATTATCAATCGAGTGTGACCAGGTGTAGTTGACACTAGTGGTCCAGCCGCGCCGGTTGCGCAGAGTGAAACTAGTCTGCAAGGCGTTGTAGTTTGAATGGGCTGTGGTTTCGAGTTGGTTTACATAGAAGAAGGTCCCGCCGGAGGGAGCGAAGGGACCGTTATCAAAGGGACGGGCGGTGGAGACAGCTGGATTCACTGGCTGATTAATATCGCGATAGCGGAAGAGCTTCGTTCCGTTTGAACCCACGTAGCCCACCTGGAGTACGCCGTTCCGCAGCACCTCGTGCTGGAGGTTGAGATTGTAGTTTTGGATGTAAGGTGTGCGCAGGTTTGGATCGACGGTGAAAACATCTGAGTCGAGAAAGTCTGTGAAAATCGGTACGCCGTTCTCAATCACCGGGGTGGTAGAAAAAGAGAAGAGCACTGCAGAGGGTCCGACCGGATTGTAGGCGGGACCGGGATTGAAAGTATTGAACGGCAGTTGGCCAACAAAAAAGTCCTGCGAAAAGGCATCGTAGAAAAGACCCCAGCCGGCCCGCAGCACCGTCTTGCCTTTGCCCGTCAGGTCCCAGGCGAATCCTATTCGCGGTGAAAAGTTGTTCAAGTCGCTGTTGTAGAGTTTGTCGAGGCCGTTGGTGCCGACCTGCACCAGCCCCCGCGCAGGATCGAAGTTGCTAAAGCGGTTCCGTTCTTCGGCAATGACTCCCATGTAGTCGTAACGGAGTCCGAGATTGAAGGTCACGCCGGGCCGCCAACGAAAAGTGTCCTGGATAAACCCGGCGTGCGAATTTTGAAACGTTCCGCGACGTGAGTCTCCACGCGCGGAACGACCGCCGCTCAGGGTGCCCGAAAGAAAATCAGCCAGCGAATCAAAATCCAACCGCCCTCGATAGCCGGCATCGAAAAACGCGTTAACAAAGGTCCGACGAAACTCGTAGCCAAACTTCAGATCGTGACGGTCGAGTTTCCATGAGAAGTTGTCGATAGCCTGCCAGTTGGTATCAACTCGCGCCCGCGGCACCGAAAGGGTAGAGCCAATTGAGGCTATCGAACCTATGGGGTCGTTTCTGATACGAATGAATGGCGAGCCGAAATCCTGCGAGCTCGCGACCCCGGTGTTGAGTCCAATACTGTTTGGATCGAAAGCCTGGTCCTCAGGAAAGAAGCCCTCATCGAAACGGTTGTAGCCAAATCTCATCTCGTTGACCTTGGTGCTCGAGAACAGCCGCAGGTAGGAAACGGAGAAGAGGTTCACGCGCGTGGGCGTGACCGTGTTGTAGCCGGGCAGAACGTTGCCGGCCAGGATTGCCAGAGGGAACGACTGATTGCTGTTGCCGAAGAAATAGCGTGCGGTTAGTTGATTCTGCTCGTTGAAAGAATGGTCGATCTTTCCAATCAGGCTGTCGACATCGTTCAGTGCGCGGGTGGTTACAAACAAATTCGGCGTGCCCGTGTCGTCAAACAAAGGCAACGAACGATTGGGTGCGGGCCAGGGGTTCCGCGCCAGGAGACGCGCAATCACCGGATTCGTTGGCCCGCCAAGAGCTGCGATTTCGCGCGGATCAGGAACGCGGGCCGTGGAATTCAATCCCACGCGCTCGCGCTGGCCCTCGTAGGCAAAGTAGAAAAACGTGCGGTTACGAACGATTGGACCACCGAGCGATCCACCGAACTGATTATTGCGAAATGCGGTTTGGGGATCGGGCTCGGGATTGAAGAAGTTGCGGGCGTCGAGTGCGTTGTTACGGAAGAACTCGAAAGCCGAGCCGTGAAAGTCATTGGTCCCTGATTTGGTGACGATGTTTACGACAGCGCCCGAATTTCTTCCGTACTCGGCTTCGAAATTGGAGAGCACAGCAACTTCGGAGATTGCCTCGATAGGGAGAATAGTCGCCGGAGTGCCAAATACTCCGGCTTCATTGATCGCCGGCAAGTTGCGATAACCATCATTCATGTCGGTGCCGTCCAGCAGGTAATTATTGGCGCGGCCACGGTTGCCGTTGGCGCTAAACAATCCAAATGATCCGGGTGAATCGGTAGCGCCGGAAGGATCTCCCGTGGCACCGGGCACCATCACCAGGAACTTGGTAAAATCGCGACCATTGACCGGTAGATCGGATACGGCTTTGGTGCTGATGGTGCCGCCGAGTGTATTGGTAGTGGTTTCAACCTGCGCGGCGCGAGCTACTAAGACGACGGTGTCGGTGCCGGCCACCGAGAGTTGGATGTCCACTCGCTTTTCACTTGTGACTTCCACCACTACGGTATCAATTTGGTATTTGGCGAAACCAGGCTTTTGCGCGGTCACCACATAAGTACCTACTTGCAGTTCCGCCAGAGTGTAGTTTCCTGACTCGTCGGTCTCAGCCGATCGTTCAATGCCAGTCCCCACGTTCTTCGCCGTCACCGTCGCCTCGGGAACTACCGCGCCGTCAGGATCGGTAACAGTGCCAAGAATGCTCCCACGGAATGTCTGAGCGGAAAGTGGCACGCCGACCGCGAGGATCACCAACGAGGCGGCAACAAATAGTCGCGCTCGATGCTTGAGCTCACGCTGAATGATGGTGAGACGGTCGATAGTAGTGGCTGGTGTCTGACTGGTAGCACTCATCAGAGGAATACCTCCTGGTTTATTGAGCAGTGGATCTGGAGACGTTGCGAGATGGCTGGATTATATCCCTGCGAGTAAGGCAGTCAACCGGCATTTTGCAACATCTTCCGGGGGCCGCTAACAGGCTTCCACTTTCCGGCAGCCTGTAATAGAGTCGCGCCCACACTTTCATTCATTATCGCGAAGGAACCTATGAAAACGTCTCTCTCTATCGACTCGGTGCGAGACATTGCTGACCGTTTGCGGCAAGCCAATAGTGACTTCGCCCGGAAGTATCCTGGCGAGACCGGCCGGCGGCAACCCGTGCATACCGTCTATGGCGGAGCTCATCTTTTCAAGGCGGATTCAGCCCTCCGCCTTGGGGCATTGGCGCGCCGCTCAATGGACCAGTTCGCTCCGGACTTCCTGGTATTCGCAAAAGCGGTTGCCCTTCCTGGTACTGAAGGTTTGCCCGACTCCCTCAAGGATGCAGAGGACCTGAATGAGCGGTTGAAAGACAGCCCCGACGATGTGCGGAGGAAAAGCAAACCTGCCTGGCTGGCCCATACCATCTACCGCCGCGTCACCGACAAGCTGCGCCGCGAGCCGGTCGAAGACTTTCGGATTGATTTCGAGGATGGTTATGGCAATCGTCCGGACGCAGAGGAAGACGGGCACGCAGCGGCCGCGGCGACTGAGGTGTCAGAAGGAATCAAAAACAAGACGCTGCCGCCATTCATCGGAATTCGTATCAAGCCTTTCACGGAAGAGCTTCGGGAACGAAGTCTGCGAACGTTGGACATCTTCGTCTCCACTCTGTTGGACCAGACTGGTGGCCAGCTCCCCGACAATTTTGTTGTTACCCTGCCGAAGATTACTGTTCCGGAACAAGTTTCGGCTCTGGTGGATTTCTTTGAGTTGCTCGAAAAGGAAACTAAATTAGCGCCCGGTTCACTCAAGATGGAGATGATGATCGAAACCACCCAGTCGATAATCAACGACCGTGGCGAGATCAATCTGCCGTTGTTACTGGCTGCTGCCAGAGGGCGGTGCGTAGCGGCCCACTTTGGTACTTATGATTACACGGCCAGCTGCAACATCACTGCCGCTTATCAACACATGATGCATCCGGCCTGTGACTTTGCTAAACACATGATGCAAGTCTCTTTTGCCGGGACCAGCGTCTGGTTGTCTGACGGGGCCACGAACATCATGCCGGTCGCGCCGCACCGGTTCGCGGAGGGTGGATCACCGCTAACGCCGGCTCAAATTGAAGAAAACCGTGCGGTCGTACATCGTGCCTGGAAGCTGCACTACGATCACATCCGACACTCGCTGGAGAACGGCTTTTACCAGGGGTGGGACCTGCATCCCGCCCAACTGCCTACGCGCTACGCGGCTGTCTACACGTTCTTTCTCGAGAGCCTGGATGCGGCCTCAGAGCGACTGAAGAATTTTGTGGAAAAAGCTGCGAAGGCAACACTGGTCGGCGATGTGTTTGATGATGCGGCGACAGGTCAGGGACTGCTTAACTATTTTCTGCGGGCGATCAATTGCGGCGCCATAGCGGAAGAGGAAGCAGTGAAGTTGTCGGGCCTTTCGATCACCGAGCTGCGTTCCGGTTCGTTCGTAAAGATTCTGAACAGCCGGCAGGGCTAGAAAGGCAGCGTCCCACCATCGCTGCATAGGAATGCGCGTGCTAGTATTGCTTATCTCACCACTATTCCGGAGTTTTCGTTATGGCTACCAAGATAGAACCTCTAATGACCATAACTGACCTCGAGGCGATGCCCGACGACGGCAACCGCTATGAGGTGATTGAAGGAGAACTATTCGTGTCTTGCGCTCCTGGCCTCACCCATCAGCGGATTTCGGGAAACATTGCTTTCGTTATTCGGAGTTACCTGGAGGACCACCCGATCGGTCTTGTCTTCGCAACGCCAGGCCTAATTCTCACTGAACTGAGCGGCGTCATTCCGGATATCGTTTTCTTTCGCCACGAACAAAGCGAGAAGATAGTCTCGGGCGAGCGGTTGACGGGCGCGCCTGATATTGTGGTTGAGATTCTTTCGCCGGGCGCCGAGAACATACGGCGCGACCGGATCGCCAAGCGCCAGCTGTATGCCCGGCACGGCGTAGCAGAGTATTGGATGGTCGATTCAGAGAAGAGCGTCCTGGAAGTCTATCGCTTGCAAAGCGGATCTCTGGAATTGGTTGCGACGTGGCAGAATGAGGACGAAGTTAGCTCACCATTTTTACCGGGATTCACTTGTGTCGCCTCAAAGATTTTCACCAAGTGAAGATAGCGCTCAGATCGACCGTTCCTGACATCCTCACCAGATTTTGCGAGAGACCCCCAGGAGATTTCTGACCGAAATGAGGATGACGATGAGACTTTGGAAGGAAACTGCGGCGCTGGTACTGATAGTCAGTCTAGCTATGACGATTAGCAGTGGCCAGGGAAAGAGTAAGCAAATGGAAGCTGGCGATCCTGAGCTGGCCAAAAAGACTCGCAGGTTTGCTCCCACGGAGCTGACGGCTGACACATCTCGCCTGTCGGCCAATGACCGGAAAGCCCTCAATAAGATCATCGAGGCCGCGAAGTTATTGGATCCACTCTTCCTGCGCCAGGTCTGGAGCGGGAACGAAGCTCTGCGGCAAAAACTCGAAGCGGACCAGAGCGTCCTGGGCCGCCAGCGACTGCACTACTTCATGATCAATAAAGGTCCGTGGTCGAGAATCGACAGTAATGAACCGTTCATCGCAGGCGTGCCGCCGAAGCCGCCGCACGCGAATTTCTATCCCGAAGACATCACCAGGGAAGAGTTCAATGCCTGGGTGGCGGGGTTATCACCGGAGGATAAACAGAAAGCCACCGGCTTTTTCTATCTGATCCGGCGAGGCGCTGACGGAAAATTGAAGACTGTGCCCTATAACGAAGCCTACGCCGAATTCCTTAAACCCGCCGCGAAACTTCTTAGTGAAGCAGCCGCGCTCACCGCTAACAAAACACTCAAAGACTTCCTCAATAAACGCGCCGATGCTTTTGCTTCGAACGACTACTACCAGAGCGACGTCGCCTGGATGGATCTTGATTCGCCGATCGAAGTCACGATTGGGCCTTATGAAACCTACGAAGACGAGCTGTTTAGTTACAAGGCGGCGTTCGAAGCTTATGTGACGCTGCGGGACGAAGGCGAATCGGCGAAGCTGGCCAGGTTTAGCCAGTATCTGCAGGAGCTGGAAAATAACCTACCCATGGAAGCTCGCTACCGCAATCCCAAACTGGGCGCGGCCTCTCCTATTCGCGTAGTCAATGAAGTGTTCAGCTCCGGCGAGGGCAATAGTGGCGTGCAGACTGCTGCGTACAATCTGCCCAACGACGAACGGGTGGTGAAGGAGAAGGGCTCCAAGCGAGTGATGCTCAAGAACGTGCAGCACGCGAAGTTTGAGAAGACGCTGATTCCGATTTCTCGAGTCGTGCTGACGCAAGCTCAGCAACCGCTGCTTTCGTTTGAATCGTTCTTTACCCACATCCTCGCGCACGAATTGATGCACGGCCTCGGGCCGCACAACATCACCGTTAGTGGCCGTGAAACGACGGTGCGCCAGGAGTTGAAAGAGCTGTCCTCCGCATTTGAAGAAGCGAAAGCCGACATCACCGGTCTGTGGGCGTTGCAGTTTCTGATCGACAAGGGCGTGGTTGACAAGCAGATGGAACACTCGCTCTACACCACGTTTCTGGCCAGTGCGTTTCGATCAGTGCGCTTTGGAATAACGGAAGCCCACGGCCGCGGGATTGCGCTGCAGTTCAACTATCTAATCGACGTGGGCGGCATCGACGTGAATGAGGAGACGGGGACGTTCAGCATCAATCAATCGAAGATTAAGGACGCGGTCCGCAAGCTGACCAGCGAAATTCTCACAGTCCAGGCGGAAGGTTCTTACGAGAAGGCGAAGCTGATGCTGGACAAGTACGCGACGATCCGGCCGCCGATGCAAAGGGCGCTGGATCGGATGCAGGAAGTGCCGGTGGATATTGAACCGGTCTTCCCGCTGGCTAAGTAATTGGCGCACTCAAAATGAGAGCTTGACCACTTAAAGAGCAAGAGTAATCGCACCTGCTGGGCCATTGTAGAACAACGTGCAATGCTGAAGAAAATCACGTCCTATCAGCGCCACTAAGTTCTGAGGTGCTAAGTTAGCGCCCATTGCCCTCGGTACATCAATCCTAATACCTCCGACCACTTCAATCAGAACTGGATAAACGTTTTGCTGCGTAGATGCGTGGGAGGCAGAAGTCATAGCTACGACATCGATGACAGGCAGTTGAAGTTGCCGGGCCGTAGGATCATCAATACATGTTGCAGAGGCCCCAGTATCAATGAGCGCTAGACCCGGAACAGGAGCGGGGACTGGCAATCCCTGCTGCATAAGCTGGTCCGCAATTGTTTGTGCGACGCTTAGTACAACCTGTACAACGGGGCCTTGGCTAAGGAGGCCAATGCTCGGGGCTAAACTTACAGTCTGCCCAGCGGGCGTTTGGCCTTGAGCGTTAAACTGAGCGTGTAGTATCGGCACGAAGAATTCCCAGGGTAAGGGCAGGAACACTAACAGTCTCTTGCTGGACTTGCACTCGTCGTACCAGAACCGAGTCAAGGCCAAACCGTCTGGCGGCCTCGGTAATTGCTTCTTCAATGGTGTCGAATACACCTATCAAAGCCCGACCTTTGACGACAGCGAATTTACCGGGATACGTCTTAATCCATTCAGCGAGGTTCTCGGCGTAAAATTGGCGTTCTTCTTCTAACATGGTGAAGGCTCCCTTTAAAGAAGGGCCTCAATAGTATTCCAAATTACCGCTACCGCCAACACTCTAACGGAGAACTACCGAAACCGGAGGCGCCAGACCTGAAGATCGAGAAACGGGCCATCGATCCCAACAGGGCCCCGCCGGTAGTTGCCTACCAACGAGGCCCTGGCCCCCGCAGAAACGCTTCCGATTTGCCAGCCTCGCAACTTGTCGAGAGCAGATTCTGCAGAGTGCTGGGGTGAGGAACTGCAGCGCGGACAATAAGTCTTTGCATTAATGCATGCAAGCCAATTTCATTGGCGCTTTTTACTGTCCCTTGGCCGATCTTTGCGACCGTTTGTGGCGTCGAATCTACCAGGTTCGATGACCCCGTTCTGCTTCCTATATTCTGTAGGAGTGACTCCGTAAATTCTCTTGAAGTCTCTGACGAAGTGGCTGCCATCGCTGAAGCCCACCTGAGCAATAATCTCCTTAACACTCAAGAACGTATCCACCAGCAGCGCGGTCGCACCCTCCATTCTGAGCGTCCTGAGGTAACGCGCTGGCGGGCTACCGGTTTCAGCCTTGAACAGATACCAGAGCCGGGTGGGAGATAGGTTGACAGACTGGGCCAGCCTGCTTAAGGGAAGGGCTTGTTTTGGATCCTCTTTCATCAGCGCGATGACTGTGAGAACTCTCTGGTCCATGTTTTCCTCCCTAAGGAATACATCGTTGGCGCCGACGCACATAGAAGTCCTTTCGTCTGTAACATCGGATAACTCTTATTGCCTTGGGGCCAGTCTAAGAACTAGAATGAAGCGGCTCAAAGTTTCGAATCGTCTCTCACTTCGCAGCTAAGCTACTCACAATTCCGTGGGAAGTCCTTAGAAGTCCCTCAAAGAGTTATCAGATAGTTATTAAGTGCCTTATGCAGGCCAGCAACAGCTCTTACCACTTTGGCCCTTACCGCCTGGATGCGAGCCAGCGCGTACTTTTGCGCGATGGCCAGCCCGTCTCATTGACGTTGAAAGCCTTTGACACCCTGATCGCCCTGGTCCAAAAACAGGGCCTCGTTGTGGAGAAGGACGATCTGATGAAGCAAGTTTGGCCGGACGCCTGCGTTGAGGATTCAAACCTTACTCAGAACATTTTCACCTTGAGAAAGATCCTCGGTGAAACCGCCGAGGGGTTGAAGTACATCGAAACCGTTCCCCGGCGCGGCTATCGTTTTGTGGCGCCCGTTGATGAAGTCGTGGAAGTTTCATCCACGCTCGCGAAGACAACCAACAGTCATCAATCCGTTAATCAGAATTCCGACTTACTTGGTACCCGAACAACCCGATTTCTGGCTGTGCTCCCTTTTGTCAATGTTAGTAACGACGCGGAAACGGAGTACTTCTCTGACGGCATCACGGAAAGCATTATTAATAATCTGGCCCAGCTGCCGTTGTTGCGCATCATGTCCAGGAGCACAGTCTTTCGATACAAGGACAGTGAGCTTGACGCTCAGCGAATCGGGCGCGAGCTAGGTGTGGACGCAGTGCTGGTGGGACGGGTTTATTCACACGTCCAAAAGCTGGTAATCGGGGTGGAGTTGGTGGATGTTGCCAATGGCTGGCAGCTTTGGGGCGAGAGTTATGACCGCGGTTCCGGGGCCATCTTTGAGGTGCAGGACGAGATAGCCAGACAGATATCAGCTGCATTACGGTTGAGGTTGAGTGGAGAGGAGAAGCGTCATCTCGCCAGGCACCCGACACGCAGCACCGAGGCGTATCAGTGTTATCTCAAAGGACGTTTCCACTGGAGCAAGTACACCAAGGAAGGTCTGGAGCAGGCGATCGAGCACTTTCGGCGGGCGATAGAGCTGGATCCGGATTATGCAGTGGCATACGCCGGGATCGTGGACTGCTATTTGAGGCTGGCCACAAATTACATTCCGCCTGCAGATGCTCTGTCCACGATGGGCGGTGAACGAGAGAACGGTGAGGCAAATCCTGAGGCCCAACTCTTTCCGGGGATGTCTAAGATGCGCCAGGAATGGGACCGAAAGGCCGCGGAACGAGAGAGCAAACGCGCCGCTGAGCTTAAGTCCAGCTACCCGGCAACACACCAATGGCAGGCCGCCTATTCGTTTTCCGCCGCTTTGTATGGGAAAGCCACTGGCGACCCGGAGCGCGAACACCAGGTTGAGGATGATGGGACAACCAGCGTGTTCGCACGAATGACAAGGACAAGTGAGTCACTTGACGTCGACTTGACCCCCGCTGAAGAGATCCAGATTTTTTGCACCGTCGCCCGCGAACAAATAGAAGCGGGTAACTTTGAGGCTGCTTGCGTTGTGCTGGAACGTTGGTGGACTCTCGGAGAGTGGCCTAAGGTTGAAGGATTAGAGCCCCAGTCGTGCGCGGATCTGCTTTTCACCACTGGAGCTCTGGCGGGTTGGGTAACTAGTTCGAG
>JAMQPI010000136.1 GCA_023717565.1 Pyrinomonadaceae bacterium
ACGACGACCTTGTAGTCGGAGAAATTCGTGCTCTGCGGGAAGACGAAATCCACACCGACGTTCTGGCGGTAGAGCGCGCCGTACATCTGGTAAAGCACGGATTGGTAGTTCACGCGGTCGTCGAAAGGCATGTACTGGATGGCGTGAAAGGAGTCTACGCTGTAAAGCACTGCCACTTTGTTCTTCTTGTTCAGGTTCACGAGCCGCGTCCCCAGTTCTTTCAATTCGTGAGCGGTGCGCGAAACCTCCGCGTAGGCACGGTTCGGCTCAAGATCGTGCGAAAGCACGCCCTTCCAGTAAGTCTCCTGGCCATAGTGCAGCGAGTGCCAGTGCCAGTAGGCGACCATGTTGGCCCCACTCGACAGGTGACTGTAGACGTTCAGGCGGAGTTGTCCATCGTAAGGCGGAAACTGCGTCTTGGAGTCCCACCCGATAGTCTGCGCATTGGTCTCAGTGATCAGGTAGTTCTGATACTTGAGTGAGCGCGCCAGGTCGCCGGAGAGTGCCCACTCCTGGCCGTCGATCGCGTCGGGGCCGACAGACCATGGGGCGTAGGGATTGACACCCACGATGTCCAGATTCTTCGCTATCTCGTATTGGTCTATGTCTGTGCGTACGCCGCCGACGAAGTTGTGGCAGACAAACTGGTCTGGTCTCTTGTATTCGTTGACGAGGCGCGCCTGCCACGCAAGGAAGTCCGTCGTTATCTTGTGCTGGTAGCGTTCCCATTCAAGCTTATAGCCGGGGTTGAGGATGCCTGCGCGCGGCGGCAGTTCGTCCCAGTCGTTGATTCGCTGGCCCCAGTAGTTGAGTCCCCAACTCTTATTCAACTCAGCGGCCGTGCCGAATTTTCTCTTCAGATATTCTGTGAACGCAACCTGCACGTTCGCGCCGGCCGTGCCGTAAGAGGTCGTCTCGTTATCGACCTGATAGCCGACGATCGCCGGATGGTTCTTGTAGTGGTTGAGAATTTGGCGTATCACCCGCTCGGCGTAGAAAAGGTATGTCGGGCTGGTGATGTCCATGTTCTGGCGTATGCCGTATGTGGCACGCTCGCCGTTAAGGCGCGTGACGAGAATCTCCGGATGCTTGCGATAGAGCCAGGCGGGGACAGAGTAGGTCGGAGTCCCCATGATCACTTTGATACCGGCCTGGTGCATGCGGTCAACGATTCTGTCCATCCAACTGAAATCGAAGCGCCCGTCCTGTGGCTCCCACAAACCCCAACTCGACTCGCCCATCCGCACAACGTTGATGCCCGCCTCTTTCATCATCTGCACGTCTGTCTCCAGGCGCTCGACGGGCATGTACTCATGGTAATAGGAGACGCCGTAAAGAATCGTGTCCATGCGGGGCGGCGTGGCCAAAGCGGGGGTGGAGTAGAGACCTGTGAGTAGGGCGCAGAGAAAAAGACCGACGATGGCACTAGCTGTCCACCTCTTAGACCAAGCCATGAGCACAGTCCTCCTGCATAAGACTTTCAACGCATCTCTGATGGGATCAAGCTATGTTCCGGGGCGCAGATGTAGCTGGACGAACCTGACGAACTGTTCCCAGTCGGATGGGATGGTCCCATGCCCGCCGGCGTGCATGTAATAGCCAAGCGTATGCATGATTGGTTGTCCTGAGGCTGGCATTTGATCAGTGTCCAATCCCTGCCGGCCCAGCAACCGATACACCGGTCCCGCGGCGACGGCGGCAAGGAACTCGCCCTTTGGATCAGACCAAAAATCAGTATCGCCTGTTTGCAATAGCACCGGTCGCGGCGCGATCAAAGAAATCAGCATATGCGCGTCGACAGGTAGCTGGTCCAAATGATCGCCGTACTTCTGATAATTCGGGGCGAACTGATAAGGATAGCGAGTTGGCGCGACCAGGTGTTTCACCGTCTCGCCGTAGTTGCGCCGGCTTAAAGCCGCGCCACCTTCGCCTGAGCAACTGGCAATCACGAGGGCGAAACGCTGATCGTGCGCACCAGCCCAGAGCACAGTCTTGCCGAGTCGTGAGATGCCGAAAATGCCAACGCGCTTCGCGTCGACGCCCTTGTCTGTTTCCAGATAATCAAGCGCCCGGCTCAGTCCCCACGCCCACGCGCTAATTGTCCCCCATTCATTCGGCGCCGGCTCCTTTTGTCCGGGCTTGAGATACAGCGCTCGCACGCCATGCGGAATGCCGCCATCAAAGTCCGGATCAATATCGCCGTAGTAAACCGTCGCGACGCCGATACCCTGGTCCAGGAACGGCGCCACGTTTAAGCGGCCAATCGGTGCGGCTTTCGGCGCGGGCACTCTCTTCTTGTCGCGGTTCCAGACTTCACCCGGTTTAACTCCCGGATCGTCTACCGCACTGGAGTTCGCAGTAAAACTCAGGTTCAAAAGCAGCGGCACCGGTTTGCGCGCAGCCGCCGGCAGATAGATCAACAGATCCATCTTCGGGCCGTTTTTATCCGACGAGAAGTAAACTGTCACCTGCCGGCGCAACGCCTTACCATCCAAAGCCGGTGTGCCCTTGTCGAACACGTCGAAGCTCATATTCTTTGGTCGATCAGGGCTGCGCCCGAACTGGTTCTCCTCGAACAAGCGCACAATCTCAGGCCGTCGTTTTTGGAACCACGTCTTGGCGTCGCGTACCGGCTTCCCGTTAGCAAGTACAAGCGAATCAGGTAGCGTGTAATTACCGACGAGCGCTTCGTCGTAGTTGACCGGAATGCCGGCAACGACTTTGGGCGGCGCGTTCTGAGTCTGCTGACTGGCGACAGAAATACAGAAGGTGAGAGAAGCAAGAGACGCCAACAGACAACAATGCTTGAATGACATGAGCCCTCTCATTTGATTCGCGTGGCAGAGCTGGAGCCGTTCGCGACGTTTGCACAAAAAGTTGAATTCCACCCGCGGCAGTGGGTGGATGGTTCAGATCCAACCTACAAAGATGCGCTGAACGAGTTCATAAATTCCACCAACGGTAGAGACTATGTGAAAAACGCAACCGAGTGTCATGAAGTCAGTACCGTAGCGCGGTAGCGTCGGGTCAACGGTTCCAAACACAAAGCTACGTGTCAATGAGTATCAACCGGTCGCGACTTTAGAAGTGCTAGGAGTCGAGATGCGGATGCCGGACCCGACGCTACCGCGCTACGGTACTGACTTCATGACACTCGGTTGCGTTTTACACAGTCCCTGCCGTTGGTGGGATTCAAGAAGCAAGAGCTGTCGTTCAATCCAGAATCGTGAAAGATCTCGACCGCGAGACACTCGTTGTTTCCGCACTGACCGTTATCTTCAACTCATACGATCCCGCAGGTATCTTCTCGAGGGGCAATGCGGCGACGAACTGACTGCGTCCCAACGCGTCAGCATCTGGCAACTCGCCTGGTATTTGGGCCAGCGTGCGACCTTCTCGAAGCAGTTCTATTGTGAGCTTTGGTTTAGTAGAGGTACCTGACGGGATGTACACCGTGAAAAAGAATGGCACCTGCTTCAGTGATCTCGGAATCGGCTCGCCCAGATACGGGTTCACCATCATGTTGGCAACGTGGAAGGGGTTGCTCCTCTTTTCATCCGCCCCGTTCGCAGGTTCGGCTCGTTTTAAAACGACAACGTCACTCAGGCGCAGCTTTGCTTCATCGCTGGTCGAGACCTCGAGCGTTCCAGTGCGCACACTGGCGTGACCGGACGGAGCGTCAAACGCAATCGTTTCCAGCGTGTAACGACCGGGCCGGAGATTTACTTCGCGATAAAACAACACTCGGCCCTTCTTTGCCTCCTCCGCTTTGTCGAGCGGCCCGTTCAGTCGGTATTGATTGCTTAGCTTCGCGACTACTTCTGCCTCCTGATTCTTGACCAGCGTCACAATAGAAAAGTCAGTGTCGTACGACTTCTTGGCCTGGTCTAAATGAATAGTGAATGCCGATATCGGTACATCAGCCATTAGAGAGGCGAGCCCTATTCGCCGTTGATCCGGGAAACTGAAACCACCAGCATAAAACGGAAAGGAGTCGGCCTTAGGCGTGTTATCTAAAGCCGCGAGCGCGGGAGCTTCGTAAGAGAGCACGGGCGAGGCAAACGTGCCCTTGATTGCGTAGTAACCTTTGCGACTCTGCACTGAGAGTCCTGAGCGTTTTAATTTGACCTCAATTTTTCGAAAGTGACCGTCATACTTTTGATTGTTAGAGCTATAGCTCAATAGATAATATGAATGCAGATCTTCATCGACTTGCTGGATTCGATTCTTCAGGTCGTT
>JAMQPI010000144.1 GCA_023717565.1 Pyrinomonadaceae bacterium
ATGATGGGCGCGGCCAACGCGCACTACCTCGGGATCAAGGCGTTCTCGGAAACCGACTTCACCGAAGATCTCAAGGCGATCGACGTCCCGACACTCGTCATGCACGGCGACGACGATCAGATCGTTCCGTACAAGGACGCGGCCCTGCTCTCGATCAAGCTCCTGAAGAAAGGCGCGCTGAAGATTTATCCGGGCTTTCCGCACGGCATGCCGGCGACGCATGCCGACGTGATCAACAAGGACCTACTGGATTTCTTCAGAAGCTATTCGTGACGGAATCCGGTGTGAGTTCCTTCACAAGTCGGCCGTCGGGTTCGTGCTGCTCGGCGGCACGACCTAGATGAGCGATGGATTCTGGTCGCCTGAAGGCGCATATCCAATTGGGCTTCGCTTACGTCCCGAAACGGGTCAGCGCGGCGACCAGCGCCGGGCCTTGAATGAGTCACGCCCTTAACGCGCATACTCCCAGGGGCGGTTGTTTGACTGCCCCTTAACTTACGGGGAGTCGACGGAGGTAGGGCAATCCCAGTAGGTTTTTATTGGAGGGATATGTCTATACCCCCTAACGCATAGTTAGAGGGCACGCCGAAGGTCACAGGTGTCGAGGCGCCGTACCGCTTCAGTTCAGATTTTCTAGCGTATTTTTGATGGTACGAATATTCGATGGTCGAAAAAATCTATTGCGAAACAATTCGTTGCACAGGGTTATTGATTCCTCTCTCTCCGCCAATTTTTTGCCAATCAAACGCTGCAATCGCTCGGAAAATTCCGAGCGGAAGTATTGCGAAACCTGGTCAGCAAAGTGAGGTACCGGAGCACAACCAGTGCGGATCGTTTATAGCTGTGCACTGCAGGCCTGCAAGAGCACGCCGACGAGGAGCGATGCGGCAATTCTCGTTGTCACGTCCGTGGGCGCTCCAAGGTGCGCATTCGCGCGCGATCAGTCTTCACGAAGTTCGCTGAAGCGCGCACCGAGATAGTCTAGTAGCGCCCGCACTGAGGGTAGTAACCCGCGCCTGGACGGGTACACGGCATGGACAACTTGGCGCTTGGGGGCCCAGCTGGGCAGCAAATATATCAGCTGCCCATTTTGGATTTCCTCGGACACCATCAGGAGCGGTAACTGCACGACACCAACACCGGCGACAGCGGAACTGCGCAGCGTAATCATGTCGTCGCTGACTAGCCGCGGCCGATGATGGATGATGGCCTGCGCGCCGTCCGGGCCTTCCAATTTCCAGGTGTGCTCCTCACGCGGCGGTCCTAAATCGAGACTGGGAAGGCTGTTCAGTTCGGCCGGCACGCGGACTGCTGCCGCCCTCTCGACAAGATTCGGACTCGCCACCAGCGCTTGCCCGCTCGGAGCCAGGATTTTCAACATGAGATCACTGGCTTCGATTGGCAGCGGGCGGACGCGCATAGCAACGTCAATGCCTTCGGCGATAAGGTCGACACGCCGGTTGGTCGCATCCAGGTGCACTACCACTCGCGGGTAATCAATCATAAATCCGGCGAGCATGACGGTGACTCGCGCATGCAGAAGAGCCACCGGACAGCTAAGGCGAACGATACCGCTCGGCTCGGAGCGGGTCTGTTCAACCGCGGCCTGGGCGGCGTCGGCTTCGACCAGCATCGCCTTGCAGTGAGCGTAGTAGTTCTGGCCGATCTCAGTCACTGAGAAGTGTCGCGTCGACCTTTGGATCAGCCGTACCCCGAGGCGGTCCTCCAGTAGAGCGATGCGCCGGCTGAGCTTGGATTTGGGTTGACCTAACACCCGCCCAGCGGGAGCAAAGCCGCGGTGATCGACCACCTGCACGAAATAGTGAAGGTCATTGAGGTCGTGCATGACGGCCCATCGTTCCACTAATGGAACGATGAGTCAACAAAATGCCATCTACTGGCCCCAGCGTTCTACGAATATGGTCGCCACATGGCAAATCTATTCGAGCCTTTGATTGTGAGAAATCCGATGAAAAAAATTCTCGGCGTTTATAGCGCTCCCGGCCTGCACTGGGTCGGCGACGGCTTTCCGGTGCGTTCGCTGTTCTCGTACGACAGTCACGGCCAGCAAATGAGCCCATTCCTGCTACTCGACCATGCCGGCCCGGCGTCATTTACGCCGACCAGCGTCCGGCGCGGTGTGGGCGAGCATCCGCACCGTGGTTTCGAGACTGTGACCATCGTCTATCAGGGTGAAGTCCAACACCGCGACTCAACCGGCGCCGGCGGAATTGTCGGCCCCGGGGATGTGCAGTGGATGACAGCCGGCGCCGGAGTTCTGCACGAAGAATTTCATTCGCAGGCTTTCGCCAAGTCCGGCGGCACGCTGGATATGGTGCAGCTGTGGGTCAACTTGCCGGCCAAGGACAAGATGACCACGCCGACGTACCAAGCCCTGCTGCGGCAGGACATCCCAGTAGTCGACCTACCTGAGGGCGCGGGCAGCTTACGCGTGATTGCCGGCGAGTACGGCGGACGCAGTGGGCCGGCTCACACCTTCAGCCCGATGGACGTGTGGGACCTGCGACTACAGCAAGGTCGTAGCACCAGCCTGACATTCAAAGCCGGGCATACATCGGGCTTTGTGATTCTGCGCGGAACCGTGCACGTCAACGGCAGCGAGGTCGTGCGCGACGGACAGCTCGTCCTGCTGGACCGCGAGGCTGGTGAGGTAGTGCTGGAAGCGAATAGTGACGCAGCATTGCTAGCGCTCAGCGGCGAACCGTTGTGCGAACCGATCGTCGGCTATGGCCCGTTCGTGATGAACAGCGAGGCGCAGATCGCCGAGGCCATCGAAGACTTCAGTTCCGGCCGCTTCGGTCGGATCCCTCCACAGAGCCGATAACTGGGAGTAAACCCATGAGCACACCCGCGAACTTCAACGGCGCCAAGCCGATCGTCGATCCCGCAAACGTGGCGATGCTGCTGATCGACCACCAGAGTGGGTTGTTTCAGACCATCCGGGACATGCCATTCAGCGACGTGCGGACCAACGCGACAGTCCTGGCCAAGGTGGCGAGCTTGGCGAAGATTCCCGTCATCACCAGCGCCTCGGTCCCGCAGGGGCCCAACGGCCCACTGATCCCGGAAATCCACAAGTACGCGCCACACGCGCGATACGTTGCCCGCCGCGGCGAGATCAACGCCTGGGACAGCCCCGAGTTTGTAGCTGCGGTGAAGGCTACCGGCAAAAAGCAGCTCATCATCGCAGGCACCATCACAAGCGTTTGCATGGCTTTCCCGTGCATCGCCGCCGCGCATGACGGTTACCAGGTGTTTGCAGTCGTAGATGCCTCGGGCACCTATTCGAAGATGGCGCAGGAAATTACTCTGGCGCGCGTTGTGCAGGCGGGAGTCGTGCCGATGGACACCGCGGCCGTCTGCTCGGAACTCCAGCTCACTTGGAACCGCGACGACGCCTCGCAGTGGGCCGAAATTTACGCCGCGTTGTTTCCGCCTTACCAGCTGTTGATCGAGAGTTTCAACAAGGCGCAGGAAGTCGTCACGCAACGCAACTAACTTTTTTGAAACGAAGGGCCGCTCGCGGTGAGCGGTGCATATCTAGGAGAGTGTGATGAGTACAACTTTGGCATCGACAGCAGTGTCTATTGTCCTGGTTCACGGCGGATTCGTGGACGGCTCGGGCTGGGAGGGCGTCTATAAGATCCTGAAGGACGATGGATACAACGTCAGCATCGTTCAGA
>JAMQPI010000146.1 GCA_023717565.1 Pyrinomonadaceae bacterium
AATCAACTAAAAGGTACTCATCTAGTCTCGTTCCGCCCTCCGAACGGCGACCGAGGTAGTGTAGGAAGGCCCGGTGCTATAAACATCTCACCCCTACACGGGGTGAACGCCGAACGGTTCTCTGGGCATATTTCTAGCGAGATCCCCGGTGGCGGCGGGTCTTCGACTTGAGTGATTGGTAGCCGGGACCCACCGCTACCGCATGGTGGTACTGACCTCATCCCATTGCTACTTGAGTGATTGGTAGCCTGTAGCAACTGAAAACGATGCTTGAGACAGATGTCCTGGTGATCGGCGGCGGAGCAGCGGGTCTGCTTTGTGCGATCGAAGCTGGAAAGCGTGGCCGGAAAGTAGTTGTAATCGAGCACGCGGAACGCATCGGAAAGAAAATTGCCATCTCCGGTGGAGGACGATGCAATTTCACCAACATCAACACCAGCCCGGACAACTTCATCTCCGCCAATCCACACTTCTGCAAGTCTGCCCTGGCTCGCTACACGCCGTCGGACTTCATCTCGCTGGTGGAGAAACATGGCATTCCCTATCACGAGAAAAAGCTCGGACAACTCTTCTGCGATGAGGGCTCGCGCCGAATAATCGAAATGCTGCTCCACGAATGTGAAGCTGCAGGGGTCGAGATTCGCTGCGGCGCGGCTGTGCGCAGAATAGAGAAGAAGGACAAGTTTGAAGTTGAGACCGAGACCGAAAGGTTTGCCTCGCAATCACTCGTCATTGCTACTGGCGGACTATCGATTCCCGCACTCGGGGCTACCGACTTTGGTTACCGCATGGCTCGGCTATTCGATCTTGCGATTGAAGAACCACGACCGGCACTGGTCCCTTTCACTCTCTCGACTCAAACGCAAAGCCGGTTAACCACTCTGAGCGGCATTTCAGTTGATGCGTTGGTTAGTTGCAACGGTCAACAGTTTCGCGAAAATCTCCTAATCACGCATCGCGGCCTGAGCGGGCCGGCTATCCTGCAAATCTCATCCTACTGGGGGCCGGGCGAGGCCATCGCCATCAACCTGCTGCCGGAGCACGATGCCGCGACCCTTCTCAGCGAACAGCAAAACCGAGAAATCGACCTGGGGAACTTCCTGGGTCAGTTTCTGCCGCGCCGCTTTGCCCAAGCGTGGTGCGCGTTGAACTCTCCGTCGCAACCACTCAAAAGGTTCACACCAGCGCAGCTCGCGGATATTGCCCGGCGGCTCAACCACTGGGAGATTGTTCCGTCCGGAACTGAAGGCTACAAAAAAGCGGAAGTGACCTCGGGAGGTGTCGCGACCGAAGAACTCTCATCGCAAACGATGGAAGTCAGAAAGGTGCCCGGGCTCTACTTCATCGGTGAGGTGGTAGATGTGACCGGACAACTCGGAGGGTTTAACTTTCAATGGGCCTGGTCGTCGGGATATGCAGCAGGTCAGAGCGTGTAAATCAGGAGGCGCCGGAAGGATGAAGGATGAAGGATAAAGGCGGAAGGATTAAAGCGGAGGAAGAGGGAAGATCTTTCCGCCTTCATCCTTCCGCCTTCATCCTTCCGCCTTCATCCTTCTGCGTCTTAGCTTCCATGCAAACGGAGGCGAAACTCATCATTGAACGCGTAGGTCTCACTGCGCTTTCCGGAGAAAAGGCGCGATTCACGAAGTAACATTGGCAATCCACCAGTTGGCAAAGCCAAGGCGTAGGCGGGACTCGAGAAAATTGCGGCGATTTGAGGATTCAGTCTTTCCGGCAATCCAAAGCGGATTGCCTTCTGCGCCACCGGCGAAAACCCGACTGTCCGGCGGGGATTTACCAACTCAATAGTGCGATCGAAAATGTTGAGCCGGGTTGGCTGATCCCGGAGAGCCAGATCTCGGTGCACGAGCATATTGGCGACAGCTTCCTGCAAAGCGTCCCGATGATAATTAGCCCGGGCCGCAACCGGACTCTCATCGCCATCCACCGTCCGGGAACCGCGCGGACGCGCATCCCACAAGTCACAATAGCGACTAATAAAGCGAAGCGCTGATTCGTAAAGCGTCGATAGATTGCCGCGGAGCTTTAGCCGCTCGACCACAGCGGCTTGTACCGAATCTCCTGCAAATCGGGTCGCAGTAATTGTAGACCGCGGCAGCAATTCACTGACTCTCTCGTCGTGCCCGAACAGAAGCAGGCCGGCTGTGGTCGGGACCACCTCTACTCCGTTGTTTGTGGCCAGCAGTAGATCGCGCTGTAGAACTTCCGCGGTGGGATAGCCGGAAGCCGTTGCTTCGTCAAAAGCGTCTCCGGTGAACTCCCGCAGGAAACTCCAGAGATGTGCCTCGTCAATGTCTTCGACGGCGGCGCCAATCACAGAAATGTTCTCATAGCCTAACGGTCGAGCTTCATCCAAAAGCGTCGCCAACTCCTCGCGCGTGGTCTCGCGTTTCTCAGCACCGATGCGCAGGTAGAAACGTCCATCGCGAGTGCGATAGGGGCGACGCTTTCCTTCAACGTCGAGGGCCACAATGCGCCGGCCGTTATCGAAGGCAATGCGGTCGATGAAGGGGATGATGGGCGGGTGGATCTCTTCGCGGCAGATGCGAACCAGCTCCTGTTGAACCTCTTCGGCATCATCGACGCCTTCTACACGCATCTGATCGTTGACGCCAAACACTATGACACCACCGCCGGTGTTCGCCAGGGCCACAATGCCTTGGGCGATCTTTTCCGGATTGGAAAGTTTTACTTTGAGTTCGAGGAAGGTATCTTCGCCGCCGCGCACCAGCCGGAGCAGTTCGACTCTCGAGGTCTGGGGTGCCGTGGTGGAGAGGATGTACTCCTGGAATGAGCGTTCAGTAGTTGGTTCGTGCCGCTGGTTGCTGCGAAATCTTCTGCGAGCCATTTGTGTATTGACGGGGCCGCTAACCTCTGCCCGCCCGGATGCCTGCACCATGCGGCATCACTGGAATAAATTATGGTGAAACAGACTTTGGTCTGTGAACGCGAACCAACATCCGTGTGCTTGAAAACAACCTGCCGATCACAGACTACAGTCTATGCCACTTAATCGTCCGTTGGTTCGCGGACGGCTTCAAGAATGTCAACCTCGCGACGTTGTAACGCTTGTCCCTGGAGATCGATCAAGAGCATGTAAGCGCAGACCGTCAGTGTCGCGAACAAGGCCAGTGTAGCATATTCTATGACCAGGCTCTGCGTGAGGTAACCCGCGGCGGTAGATAGCAGCGGCGGGATCGCCAAGACAATAAGGAGAGGAATTATCAACAGTCCGGCCACGCCTGACACATTCAGGCGTTTGCCAAACTTCATCCTCTTGGGAAAACGTATGGAAAGCCAGTTGCCGATAATGGACATGATCGCGGCAAACGTAATGAAGCATAAGGCCACCAACAATAACCCGCGAATGGTGAGGTCGCGAAACACCAGGTGATTAACAAGCAGGAGCGCGGTCGAGAAGACCAGCGCCACAATGGTCAGGGCGATGTTCTTACCAACCAGAATGGTACGGCGATCTACGGGGGATAGAATGAGCGACCGCATGCCCCCCTCCTCGAAAGCGAAGTGGTTGCATGAAAGTCCGCTGAGGATTAGGAACACATACAGCACTCCGACGCTGGCCATCAAGCCTTCGCCATAATACAGGAAGTCGCTGGTGAATGAGGTCGCACCCCTTGGCGTCAACCGGTTTGTATTCACCAGTCTGATCACAATTAGTAATAAGGGCATTAACACCATCATGCGGAGCTGAGCATTACGCATTACATAACGTAACTCTTTTTCGACCACCGCCGAGAGCTGCGGCGATAGCAAGCGGAATTCCCAACCTGTATAGACCTCCGTTTGCGTGAGCCTGGCCGCGGATGCAGTTCGACGCTTTCCTCGTCCACCGACTATTGAGCGTTGAGCAATCCAAAAGGTAGTTGCGATGAGCAGCAGGGTGTAGACCGTGAGTGTAGCCAATGCCAACAGATAATCGCCCGTGGCGTCGGCGCGTAGACCGTTGGTCAGTGCCACTGCAGCTGCGCCCGGTGGTGTCCAACGTAGCCCTCTGAATGATTCGGCGTGCTTGAGCAACGCGGGTGCCAACTGACCAACCAACGCTCCGCCAAGTCCCGCCACGACCCCAATCAGGGCTATGAGAGTTTCGCCGCGGGTGCGCCGGCGCCGGGTAAGTGAACCAAGCGAGACGGACAGCCACTTGGAGAGCGCCACTCCAAAGATTATTACGGGTATCGTCGCAATCAACGCGAGGCCAAGCCTGCCGCTTCCCAGACCTGCGCCAAGGCCCATCGCGATTATCGCGGGAATGGCAAAGATGGACTGCAGGTTTGTCACTTCGCTGATGAAGTCGAGCGCAAAGAGTTTGCGCAGGCTAATCGGGTATATCAGCAGACGTCCCGGCTCAAACTGTCGGTTGCTGCCGATGCTGAGAGGTAAAGTTGCCCACATCAGGTAGCAAAACGCGAAGATGGAGAAGAAGATGGTCTCAGCCGACGGAAGTCCGCCAGCCGTCGCCCGTCTTGAAGTCGCCTGAACCATTATCGCCGGCGACGTCAGAGTAAATGCCGCTAAGCCCAACCCCAACGCTACGACCGCCGCGAAAGCCAGCGCCGCCAACATTCCGAGAACTGAAGCCACGCGGTTGGTGACCGCCTTGGATGACCGCAGTGAATTCCGAAACAATTTCCATTTAAGCCATAGTAATGTGGTTAGTTGGGACAATGGGTTTGATTTGTTCTTTGTGCTTTGTTCTTTGTGCTTTGCTCGGGCTGCCACGAGTATAGAATGCAGCGTGCGGAATGAGTAGCCAGGTTATTAGTAGCACTGACAGTAGAAGCAAAGAACAAAGCACTAAGATCATGTTGGAATTCGAACCTAATTCAAATGTTTACGTCAGTCTGGGATCCAACCTGGGCGACCGGGCCGGCAATCTTCTGTTGGGAATTCGCGGAATGCTCGACGCAGGCCTGGAGGTTCGTAGAGTGTCAAACGTCTATGAAACCGAACCTGTTGAGACCTTTCCCCAGCCGGCGTTCCTCAACATGGTCGCCGAACTCTCCTCCAACGCGCTCCCGCCACCTGAGCAGATGATGGCCCGTTTGCTCAGGGTAGAATATGCGCTGGGCCGCACGCGTGAAGCCGCGATGGCCCCACGAACAATTGACCTTGATCTTCTCCTTTACCGGAATGAAACACGGAACTCGGAGTTTCTCACGCTTCCTCATCCTCGCTTTCATCTGCGCAGGTTCGTATTAACACCGTTGGCAGACCTCGCAGCTCACCTCGTGCACCCAACACTGAACAAGACCGTTCGGGAGCTGCTCGAACAAGTGGATGACCACTCATCGGTTACGCGGTGGCGCCCGTAGGGCCGCAAGTCGCAGGACGGGGGGACACGGGGACATCGGGACCGGGGAATGGGGGTTTGGAAGGAACATTTTCCATTTGTCATTTCTCATATGGAAAATGGAAAATGTTCCTTCTAACCCGTCTCCGTGTCTCCGCGTCCCCCCGTCTCCGTATCTCCCCGTCTCCGTGTCCCCGTGTCTCCCCCGCCCCTTTTTCCCCTTTTTCCCAATTTCCCGTTATAATGCCCCCGCTTGCGAGCACTCCCCGTACATCTCCGAATTTGTCGGGTCATTGGCAGTTTAACTAGTCACTGGCCAGAGAGCTGAAAAGATGCCGTATCTCAAACCTGAGCGTCCGGAAAAAGTTAGTGCGCCTTCGCTGCGGGCCAGCAAACAACGCGGCGAGCGACTGGTATGTTTGACAGCATACGACTACCCATCGGCCCGCATTCTCGACGAAGCCGGCATAGACATTGTTCTGGTGGGTGACAGTCTGGGTAACGTCGTGCTTGGATACGGGAACACGGTCCCTGTCACGCTCGATGAAATAATGATTCACTTGAGGGCCGTGCGTCGGGCTGTGCAGCGGGCGCTGCTAGTGGCTGATATGCCCTACGGATCGTTCCATACCGGAGCCGACGATGCGGTGAGAAACGCATTGCGCCTGGTAAAAGAGGGCGGGGCCGAAGCGGTCAAGCTCGAAGGTGGGCGGAAGCGTCTTCCCTTGATCAAACGCCTGGTTGACGAAGAGATCGCAGTTATGGGTCACATCGGGTTAACGCCGCAATCGATTAACAAGCTCGGTGCCTACCGCGTACAAGGCAAGACTGCGGACGCCGCGCGGGAACTGCTCGATGATGCCCTGGCCCTGGAAGAAGCCGGGGCGTTCGCGATTGTGTTAGAGGTCGTGCCGCGCGAGATCGCCAAGCTCATCACCGAGAGTGTCCGCATTCCTACAATCGGCATCGGGGCCGGAGCTGATTGCGACATTCAGGTGCTGGTCCTCCATGACATGCTGGGACTGTCATTTGGGAAACTCGCGCGATTCGTCAGACCTTACGCAAACTTGAATGAAACAATCACAGACGCCGTAAGCCGATATGCGGACGACGTTCGGAACGGCAGCTATCCGTCGGCGGCAGAATCCTATTCGCTTCCGGCTGAAGCAGCCGAAGAATTGAATCTACCCACGCCGGTGAAAGACTCAAACATCAAGAAGTCCTGAGTTCCCCAAAAAATATGGAGATTATCAATCGTCGTCAGCGCATGAGTTCCGTCGCGCGCAAAATCCGCCGCGAGCCGGATCGGACCATCGGGCTGGTGCCCACGATGGGCGCGCTTCACGAAGGCCACTTGAGTCTGGTGCGAGAAGCACGGCGGATGTGTGATGTGGTCGTCGTTTCCGTCTTTGTCAACCCCGCCCAATTTGGACCAGGTGAAGACTTCGAAAACTACCCGCGAGACCTGACCAAAGACACCGCCCTGTTGACCGACTACAACGTCGATTACATTTTTGCACCCCCGGTAGAAGAGATTTATCCCAAGGGCTTTTCCACCTATGTGAACGTTGAAGGGCTGGCGGAACAGTTGGAGGGCACTGCGCGTCCGGGTCATTTTCGCGGGGTGGCCACGGTCGTG